>DASTZX010000062.1:0-22687 GCA_035764045.1 Xanthobacteraceae bacterium
GCTCGCGCGGCGCCCGCTCAGACGGCTGCTGCGCGCCAGGCGGGCGGCGCTCGCCACCGCGGTTGAGCTGCTCCTGTGGCGCGGCGCCCGTGGTGCCGCGTCTCTCGTTCGGCGTCTGTGCGCTGGGGGCCTGTCCGGGGCCTTTCGGTGTTGCTCCGCGCTCGCCCGGTCGGCGCTGCTCGGCGCCCCGGTTGAGCTGCTCGTGCGGTGCGGCGCCCGTGGTGTCGCGCCTCTCGTTCGGCGTCTGTGCGCTGGGCGCCTGTCCGGGGCCTTTCGATGTTGCGCCGCGCTCGCCCGGTCGGCGCTGCTCGGCGCCGCGGTTGGGCTGCTCCTGCGGTGCGGCGCCCGTGGTGCCGCGCCTCTCGTTCGGCATCTGTGCGCCGGGCGCCTGTCCGGGGCCTTTCGGTGTTGCGCCGCGCTCGCCCGGACGGCGCTGCTCGGCGCCGCGGTTGGGCTGCTCGTGCGGTGCGGTGCCCGTGGTGCCGCGCCGCTCGTTCGGGGTCTGCATGTTGGGCGCCTGTCCGGGAACGTTTGGCGTTGCGCCGCGCTCGCCCGGACGCCCTTGCTCCGCGCCGCGGTTGGGCTGGTTGTTCGGCTGGTTGTTCGGTGCTTGGCCGTTCGTTGCGGGCGGCTGACCCGGACGCTGGTTCGGCGCAGTCACGCCTCGCTGCGATCCTCCGGCTCCGGTGGTCGCGCCTTGCGCGGCGCGCGGCGGATTGACGTCGAGGCGGCCGGTGCGTGCGTTGGGCGGCAGTGCTTGCGGCGGCGGCACATTGGCGGATGGGCGGATCAGGTTGTTCGTCCGCTGCGCCGTGCTCGCCTCGCGAGCGATGGTGGTGCGTTGCTGGCGAAGCTGATTTCCCTGCACCACCGTCGCGCCCGCTATATTGGCGGTGCCGGCGAGGACCACGGGCCGCACGTGGTACGTCGCGATCGGCCGACCGATCGCCGCGGCCACGAAGGCCGGAGGAATTCCCGGGTTCACCGCGAAGCCGCGATTGTCGAGAAGGACCGTGCGGTTCTCGATGACGGTATCATGGATGATCGTGACGCGCTCGCGCCGCGGCAGGATCACATCAGCGATACGCGGTGCGGTGAAGTCGCGCGCACGCACGAAAACCCAGTAGTCGGGCTCGTCGCGCACGTCGACGATCAGCTCGTCCGGCGGCTCCGGCGCCCAGCCGACATATTCCGCATTGCGGTGTCCGCCGCGACGCCAACTCACGAAGCCGGGCCCCCATGTACGTCCGGGAACCCAGATCCATCCCATCTCGCGATCGCGGACCCAGCGGCCGTAATGGAACGTGACCCAGCCCCAGTCCGCTTCGGCCTGGTCCGAGACCCAGTACCAGCCGTAATCGGCGGAATCGACCCAATGGCCGACCGTGTAGGGTTCCCAGTCCTGGGCGACGCGGGCCGGCACCCACACCTCGCCCCAGCGCTGATGCTGCCGGAATTCACCGTAGGGTTCCAACGCGGTGCGAAACTCGGCGGTGACCTGCACGCGTTCCTGCGCGACTGCGGGAGTGACGGTTGCGGCAACGATCGGGACCGCCGTCACGCAAGCCACGCTGGTCAGCAGCGTCGCAACGGTGCGCTTCATGGGGGACATGGTTCTGCTCCCGGACAATGGATGCTGGAGCGATAACGAGCGCCAACCGCGCCAGTTCCGGGATGCAGCGTATGCCGCGGGCGGGCCAAGCCTGATAATTGTCGATTGCGTCTATCGCAGCGCGACAACTCCGCTTGCGTCCATCAGAGCGCGATGACGCCGGCTTCGCCGTCCTCGGTGCCGAAGGCGAGCCGGTTGCCGCTCGCGTTCCAGGCCAGCGCCGCAATCGGCGCCGCGCCGGGCGCGCGTGCCAAGACTTCGGCGCCGTCCTCGATGCGGGTGAGCAGCAGCATGCCGTCCTCGTAGCCGACCGCGCAGACCTCCTGCTTGGGATGGGCTGCGACGGCGCAGATGCGGTGCTCGGACGGGCTGAGGATCTTGGGCGCCTTGCCCATCGGTCCGTCCTTGCCGGCAAACGGCCAGACCACGAGCTGACTCGCGCCGGAGGTCGCGAGCCATTTGGCTCCCGGTCCCCAGCTGAGCGAGCGCACCTTGGCGGCGTAACCCGACATGCGCATGTGCTTGCCGTCGATGAGACGCCAGCCATGCAGCGTCGGCTCCTGCATGGCGGTGACGAGGAAGCGGCCGTCAGGGCTGAACGTGAGGTCGAGGTGCGAGCCCTTCCACTCGAGCCGTTCGGGCTTCGCGTCCGGCGCGTTCGGAAACCAGAGGGTTGCGCCGTTGTAGTGCGCGATCGCCAGGCGGAAGCCCTTCGGCGCGAACGCAAGCCCGCCAGCGCTCGAGGGCAGGTCGAGCGTGCGCTCGGCCGCCGCCTTGCCCTTGGTGCTGCGCACGAAGGCCTGCTTGCCGCACGACCAGGCGATCCCGTCCGGGCCGAGCGCCACATGATCGATCCAGCGCCGCTTGGCATCGCTCGCCAGCGTCTCGCTTGCGCCTTGCGGATCGGTGGTCACCACCTTGCCGTCATCGCCGCCGGTGACGATGCGATGGCCATCGCCGGCGGAGGCGAGGATCGCGCCCCCATGCACCGCGACCCGCCGCTCCTCGCCGTCGCGCCAGACGTGCAGCGCCTCCTCGCCGAGCACGAACACGGCGTCGTCGCCGAGAAAGTGCACGGCGACGACCGCGCCGCCCGCGGCGACCGGCTGAATGCGCTCGACGATGGATGCAGTATCGGTGCGAGCGTCGCTCATCCGTTCACGCCACGCACTCGGCGAAACCCTTGCGGATCATCTCCTCCGGCATGTCGCGGCCGATGAAGACGGCGCGGCTCACGCGCGACTCGTCGTCCTTCCATGGCCGCTGGTGATCGCCATCGAGGATCATGTGGACGCCCTGGAAGACGAACCTGTCCGGATCGCCCTTGAAGGACAGGATGCCCTTGCAGCGCAGGATCTTCTGCCCTTCCTGCGCGACGAGGTTCTGGATCCAGGGAAAGAACTTGTCGGGATCGAGCGGCGTGTCGCTGCTGATCGAGAACGATTGCATGTGCTCGTCGTGATAATGCTTCAGCCCGCCGTGGTCGTGGTCGTGGTCGTGGTCATGATCATGGCCGTGCGCGTGGCCGTGATCGTGGTCATGGCTATGATGATGATCGTGCCCGCTGCCTTGCTCGAGGAAGGCCGGCTCGATGTCGAGGATGCGGTCGAGATCGAAGGCGTTGCGGCCGAGCACCTCGGGCAGCGGGATGGCGCAGCGCTGGGTGCGGTGGAGCCTGGCATAGGGGTTGATGCCGCGGATCCGCGCCTCGATCTCGCGCAGGTCGGCGTCGCTGACGAGATCGGTCTTGTTGATGAGGATCACGTCGGCGAAGGCGATCTGGTTCTTCGCCTCGGGCGCGTCGCGCAGCCGCTCCTTGAGCCATTTGGCGTCGGCGACGGTCACCACCGCGTCGAGCTTGGCGCGCTTGCCCACGTTATCGTCGACGAAGAAGGTCTGCGCCACCGGCGCCGGATCGGCGAGCCCGGTGGTCTCGACGATGATGGCGTCGAACTTGCCCTTCCGGCGCATCAGCCCGTCGATGATGCGGATCAGGTCGCCGCGGACGGTGCAGCAGATGCAGCCGTTGTTCATTTCGAACACTTCCTCGTCCGCGCCCACCACGAGGTCGTTGTCGATGCCGATCTCGCCGAACTCGTTGACGATCACGGCGAAGCGCTGGCCGTGCGGCTCCGACAGGATGCGGTTGAGCAGCGTCGTCTTGCCGGCGCCCAGATAGCCGGTGAGGACAGTGACGGGAATCTTGTCTGTCATGGGGTACTCCGTTCGCGGGCTCTATATAGGGGATCGCCGGGCGGCTAGAAATGCCTTGCGCGGGGCCCGTGGGCGCCGCGGCGAGCCGACCGAGGTCCATCGAACATGCCGTCAGCCCGACTCGCTGCCGTTGCGGCCCTGATCGAGCGCCTGGTCGCGACGATCGGACGGTCCGTGATGTGGTGCCTGCTCGCCATGGTGGCGCTCCAGGTCACGGTGGTGCTGATGCGCTACGTCTTCGGCCTGGGCTCGATCTGGCTGTCCGAGGCGATCGTCTATGCGCACGGGACGCTGTTCATGTCGGCAGCCGCCTGGACGCTGCAACAGGGCGCCCATGTCCGGGTCGACGTGTTCTACGCCGACGCCTCGCCGCGCGTCCGCGCACTGATCGATCTGGCCGGGGCGGTGTTCCTGCTGCTGCCGTTCGTCATCGTGCTGGCGTGGGTGTCCATCCCTTATGTGGCGCGCTCCTGGGCGATCCTGGAGCGCTCGCCGGAGGCGAGCGGCCTGCCGCTGGTCTTTCTCCTCAAGACGATGATCCCGGCCTTCGCGGTCCTGCTCTGCCTCCAGGGCATCGCCCAGGCCATCCGGGCCTTGCTCGTGCTTGCCGGCCGGGCGCCGGGCGAAGCCGGGCACTGAGGCGCCGATGGGCCTGCCCGAGCTGCTCGCTGTCCTGCTGGTGGTCGCGGTCTGCGCGCTGCTCATGGTCGGCTATCCGGTGGCGTTCACGCTGGGCGGCGCCGCGCTCGCCATCGCGGTGCTCGGCGACGCGGTCGGCGCGATGCGCTTCTCGCTCCTCGGCGCGCTGCCGCCGCGGGTGTTCGGGGTGATGACCAACGAGGTGCTGCTCGCGATCCCGCTGTTCGTGCTGATGGGGGTCATGCTGGAACGCTCGCGGATCGCCGAGGACTTGCTCGAAGCCATGGGCCGGCTGTTCGGCACGCTGACCGGCGGGCTCGCGATCTCGGTCACGCTGGTGGGCGTTCTGCTCGCCGCCGCCAAGGGAGTGGTCGGCGCGACCGTGGTGACAATGGGCCTGATCACGCTGCCGGCGATGATCCGCCACGGCTACAACCCTCGGCTCGCGGCCGGCACGGTGGCGGCAACCGCGACGCTGGCTCAGATCATGCCGCCCGCGACCGTCCTGGTGCTGCTCGGCGATCAGCTCAACATCGCCTATCAGGCGGCGCAGCTCGCGCAGGGCAAGTTCGCGCCTGACCAGGTCTCGGTCAGCGACCTGTTTGCCGGGGCGATCGTTCCGGCGCTCACCCTGGTGGCGCTCTATCTCGCATTCCAGATCGCGGTCGCGGTGCTGCGCCCCGCTGCCTGCCCGGCCATCCCGCCCGCGGCCGACGCTATCGGGGGCGCAGCCCTGGCGCGCCGGCTGATCGAGGTGCTGGTCGCGCCTGTCGGCCTGATCGTGGTCGTGCTCGGCTCGATCCTCGGCGGGCTCGCCACCCCCACCGAAGCCGCCGGCGTCGGCGCGTTCGGCGCCATCCTGCTCACGGCGCGCAAGGTCGCCGCGAAAAAGTCGGCGCCGGCGCTCGGCGCGGCAGTTGCGGTGATCGCCGTGCTCGTGCTGCGGGCGTTCGTCGATCTGCGCGTCGGCCGCGCCGGCGGCGGGGTCGCGACGACGGCCGCGATCGCGCTCGCCGTCGTCCTGCTCGGCGTCGCGGCCTACGGCACCGTCGCCGCCGTCGTGGCGATCGGCCGCGCCGGGGTGCTGGCGCCGGTGCTCGCAACGACGACGAACGTCACCGCGATGATCTTCGCGATCCTGATCGGGGCCACCATGTTCAGCCTGGTCTTCCGCGGGCTCGGGGGCGACGACATGGTGCAGCACGCGCTCGCCAATCTGCCGGGCGGCACCGGCGGTGCGATCCTCACCGTCATGATCGCGATGTTCCTGCTCGGCTTCGTGATGGATGCCTTCGAGATCATCTTCGTGGTGGTGCCGATCGTCGCGCCGGCGCTGCTCACGATGCCGGGCGTCGATCCGATCTGGCTCGGGGTGATGATGGCCGTGAACCTGCAGACCTCGTATCTGCATCCGCCGCTCGGCCCGACCTTGTTCTACCTGCGCGGCGTCGCGCCGCCGCAGATCAAGACCCTCGACATCTATGTCGGCGTCATTCCGTTCGTGCTGATCCAGTTCGCGCTGTTGGCGGCGCTCTGGTTCTGGCCGGGACTGGCCAGCGCCTTGCCGCACGCGCTGGCGGGCCATTGACGAGGCAGCCCGAGGCGTGGATGCGGCAGCGAATTCACGCCCAACCCCCTTCACCGCACCGGACGCATCATTTAATGCGATGAGGCCCGCCGGCTCGAAAACCCACGGATCCGCCCGCATGAAGGCTGCTCAACTTTTCGACCTGGCCGGTCGCGTCGCCCTGGTGACCGGCGCGTCGAGCGGGCTCGGCGCACGATTTGCGACCGTGCTGGCCGAGAACGGCGCCGCCGTCGCCCTGGTGGCGCGCCGCGCCGAGCGGCTCACCGGGCTCAAGGACAAGATCACGTCCGCGGGGGGCCGGGCGGTCGCGATCACGGCAGACGTGCTCGACCGCGCCGCCATGATGCGGGCATTCGATGCGGCCGAACAGGCGTTCGGCCCGGTCACGATCCTCGTCAACAATGCCGGCGTCGCTCACTCCGGACGCGCGATCGATCTGCCCGAGGCTGAATGGCGGCGCGTCCTCTCGACCGATCTCGACGCCGTGTTCGCCTGGGCGCAGGAGGGGGCGCGGCGCATGCTGGCGTCGGGACAGAAGGGCGCCATCGTCAACATCGCATCGGTGCTCGGCTTCGGCGTCTCCAAGGGTGTCGTCGCCTACACCACCGCCAAGGCGGGCGTCATTCAGCTGACCAAGGCGCTCGGCCTCGAGCTCGCCTTCAAGGGCGTGCGGGTGAATGCCATCGCGCCGGGCTGGTTCGTCACCGAGATCAACCACGACTACCTGACCAGCGAGGAAGGCAAGAAGATCACCCGCGACATTCCGGTCGGGCGCTTCGGCCGCGACGGCGATCTCGACGGCGCGCTCCTGCTCCTGGTGTCGGACGCGGGCAGCTATATCACCGGCGCGACGATCGTGGTCGACGGCGGCCAGATGGTCGCGTTGCGGGGCTGAGCCACGAGGACAACGGCCATGATCGATTTCACGCTGCCGCCCGAGATCGAGGACCTGCGCCAGCGGGTGCGGGCCTTCATCGAGGAGCACGTCCTGCCGCTCGAAAGCGAGCGCGAGAATTTCTCCGAGCACGAGAACATTCCGCTCGAGCGGCTCGCGCCGGTGCGCGCCAAGGCGCGCAGGGCCGGGCTGTGGGCGCCGCAGTCGCCAAAAGAGTTCGGCGGGATGGCGCTGCCGATCGTCGCCTGGGCGGTGATGTACGAGGAGGCGGCGCGCTCGGTGTTCGGGCCGCTCGCCTTCAACTGCATGGCGCCCGACGACGGCAACATGAGCCTGCTCGCCCGCATCGGCACGCCGGCCCAGAAGGAGAAGTGGCTGCGCCCGATCGTCGACGGCAAGGTCACGTCGAGCTTCGCCATGACCGAGCCGGCGCCGGGCGGCGGCTCCGATCCCGGCATGATCACGACCCGCGCCGAACGGCACGGCAAGACGTGGCGCATCTTCGGCCGCAAATGGTTCATCACCGGCGCGGCCGCGGCCTCGCACTTCATCGTCGTTGCGCGCACGTCGGACGATCCGCGCCGGGGACTGACCGCATTCCTCTTTTATCGCGACCAGCCGGGCTGGCGAATCACCCGGCGCATCGAGATCATGGGACCGGAGGAGCACGGCGGTCACTGCGAGCTCGAGTTCGACGGCCTGGAAATCCCGGATGAGAATGTGCTCCTGAACGTCGGCGACGGACTGCGCGTGACGCAGATCCGGCTCGGCCCCGCCCGGCTGACCCATTGCATGCGCTGGCTCGGCTGGTCCAAGCGCTGCCTGGAGATCGCCCAGGATTATGTCGGCCGGCGCGAGGGCTTCGGCATCAAGCTTGCCGACCGCGAAAGCGTGCAGATCAAGCTCGGCCAGGTCGCCCAGCAGATCCAGATCGGCCGGCTGCTGACCATGCACGCGGCCTGGAAGCTCGACCAGGGCGACCGCGCGCGCAAGGAAATCTCCATGGCCAAGGTGCATGTCGCCGATACGCTGCACAACGCGGCCGATGTCGCGATCCAGCTCAATGGCGCGCGCGGCTATTCGAAGGATACCGTCCTCGAATGGATCTATCGGGCGGCGCGTGCGGCCCGCCTCGTCGACGGCGCGTCGGAAGTCCACAACATGGTGCTGGCGCGCTTCATGCGCGAGGAAGGGCGGGATTTCTGGCGCTGGAGCGCCGGAAACCAGGTGTGAGCGCCCGCGTTAAGCTTGCCTGTTAACGTTGCATTGCGCCTGCGCTTGCAAGACCGGGCATCCGCGGCCAGGCTGGCCCCGTCAAGGAGCCAGCGATGCTCGAGCGGCGCAGGGAACAACGGACGCGGGCCTATCTGGGCGGCCGGATCATCACCGATCCCCGCCTCACGCCGATCAACTGCGTGATCCGCAATACGTCCGGCGCGGGCGTGAAGCTCGTGGTCGCGAGCGGTGCGCTGCTGCCCGATGAGTTCGATCTCCATATCCCGAAGAGCGAGGCCGAGTTCCGCGTCCGCACGCGCTGGCGGCGCAGCGAGGAACTCGGCGTGGAGGTCGCGCCGGCCCCCCTCGCCACCGCGCCGGTCGCGCTCGACCTGGCGCGCCGGCTCAAGCGGCTGGAAGCGGAAAACGCGGTCCTCAAAAAGCGGCTCTGCAAGACCGACCCGACGTGACGCCGGCGAGCGGCCTGGGCTCGCACGAAATTCTTTTCTGCTGCATTGCGCCAAATTACGCCCGCCCGTGGGGGCGGGAAATTTCGTTCCGATGCCGTCGCCCGGCACGAAATCGGCCGCGGCGCCGCGACAGCGATGCCTTTTGCCGGCTTCGCCGGCCTCTATATACTTGGGCGTAATCGCATCAGGCGGGGTAACCGCCGGCAGGACACGCCATGGCGCTCAAGCGGGTGACCCTCGACGACAAGTACGACCTGACGCAAAAGGACGTCTTCGTCACCGGCTATCAGGCGCTCGTGCGCATGTGCCTGATGCAGAGGGAGCGCGATCGGCGCGCCGGCCTCAAGACCGCGGGCTATGTCACGGGCTATCGCGGCTCGCCGCTCGGCGGCCTCGACTACCAGTTCCAGCGCGCCACAGCGCTGTGCCAGGCGAACGACATCCTGTTTCAGCCCGCAATCAATGAAGACCTCGCCGCCACCGCCCTGTGGGGCTCGCAGCAGGCGGAGCTGCGCGGGGAAGGCAAGTTCGATGGCGTGTTCGGCATGTGGTACGGCAAGGGTCCCGGCGTCGACCGCTCGGGCGACGCGCTGCGCCACGCCAATTTCGCCGGCACGTCGCCGCATGGCGGCGTGCTGGCGCTGATGGGCGACGACCACACGGCCGAGTCGTCGACCACCGCTCATCAATCCGAGTTCAATTTCGTCGACGTGATGATCCCGATCCTCAACCCCGCCGGGGTGCAGGAGATCGTGGACTACGGCATCTATGGCTGGGCCATGTCGCGCTTCACCGGCGCCTGGGTCGGGCTCAAATGCATGCACGACACCGTCGAATCGACCGCGGTGATCGACGGTAGCCTCGACCGGGTCGATCTCGTTATCCCGGCCGATTACCCGCTGCCGCCCGGCGGCCTCAACATCCGGCTCAACGACACCATTCTCGGCATGGAGGCGCGGCTGCACGACTACAAACGCGACGCCATGCTGGCGTTCGTGCGCGCCAACCGGCTCAACCGCCAGATCACCTCGGGCGGCCGCAACCCGAAGATCGGCGTGATCACGGTCGGCAAGTCCTATCTCGACGTGCGCCAGGCGCTCGACGAGCTCGGGCTCGACGAGGTCCGCTGCAACGATCTCGGCCTGCGCATCCACAAGATCGCCTGCCCGTGGCCGATCGGCAAACAGGAGCTGCAGGAGTTCGCCCGCGGCCTCGAGCTGATCATCGTGGTCGAGGAGAAGCGCTCCCTGATCGAGGTGCAGGTGCGGGAGGAGCTCTACGGCACCGCCAACCAGCCGGCCTGCATCGGCAAGAAGGATGAGGCGGGCAACTGGCTGTTTCCGGTCAAGGGCGCGCTCGATTCGAACGAGATCGCGATCTGCATCGGCGAGCGGCTGCTCAAATACGCGAGCGACGAGAGCATCGCCGGGAAGGTCGCGCGCCTGAAGGAGGCGCAGCGCGTCCTGCGCGAGACCCAGGACGTCGCGGTGCGCATCCCGTATTTCTGCTCCGGCTGTCCGCACAACAGCTCGACGCGCGTGCCCGAGGGCAGCCGCGCCTATGCGGGCATCGGCTGCCACTACATGGTCCAGTGGATGGACCGCTCGACCCTCGGCTTCACCCAGATGGGTGGGGAAGGCGCGAACTGGATCGGCGAGGCGCCGTTCTCGAACCGGCCGCACGTCTTCCAGAACATCGGCGACGGCACCTACAATCACTCCGGCTACATGGCGATCCGCGGCGCGATCGCCTCCGGGGTCAACATCACCTACAAGATCCTGTTCAATGATGCGGTCGCCATGACCGGCGGTCAGAAGAACGACGGCGGACTCACCGTGCCGCAGATCGCCCGCCAGGTCGCGGCCGAGGGGGCGAAGCGCGTCGTCGTCGTCACCGACGAGCCGCACAAATATCCCTCTGGGACGCAATGGCCGGGCGGCCTCACGGTCCATCACCGCGACGACCTCGATGCGGTGCAGAAGGAGCTCGCCCACGTCCCGGGCTGCACCGTGCTGATCTACGATCAGACCTGTGCGGCGGAAAAGCGCCGCCGGCGCAAGCGCGGCCAGTTCCCCGATCCCGACCGGCGCGTGATCATCAACGAGCTCGTGTGCGAGGGCTGCGGCGATTGCGGCGTGCAGTCGAACTGCGTCTCGGTGCAGCCGCTCGAGACGGAATTCGGCCGCAAGCGCACCATCGACCAGTCGAGCTGCAACAAGGACTTTTCCTGCCTCAAGGGGTTCTGTCCGTCGTTCGTGACCGTCGAAGGCGCGCAGCTCAAGAAAGGGCAGGGGGTCGCCGCGCCGTCCGAGGAGGCGCCGCTGCCCGAGCCAGCCCTGCCGGGATTTGACCAGACGTTCGGCATCATCGTCACCGGTATCGGCGGCACCGGGGTGGTCACGGTCGGCGCCATCATCGGCATGGCGGCGCATCTCGAAGGCAAGGGCGTCGGCGTGATCGACATGGCGGGGCTGGCCCAGAAGGGTGGGGCGGTGCAGAGCCACATCCGCATCGCCAAGGATCCCGCGGATATTCACGCCATCCGGGTCGCCGCCGCGGGCGCCGACCTGGTGCTCGGCGGCGACATCGTGGTCGCCGGCAACAAGAAGGTGCTGGCCGCGGTCAGGCCGGGCGCGACCAGGATCGTGGCGAACACCGCCGAGATGCTCCCGGGCGAGTTCACCCGCAATCCCGAGTTCTCGCTTCCCGGCGAGCGGCTGCGCCGGGCCATCAGCAGCGCCGCGGGCCGCGAGAACTGCCATTTCATCGACGCGTCGCGCCTCGCCACCGCGCTGCTCGGCCAGACGCTCGGCGCCAACATGTTGCTGCTCGGCTACGCCTACCAGATCGGTGCCTTGCCGCTCTCGGCGGCGGCGGTCGAGCGCGCGCTCGAATTGAACGGCGAGGCGGTCGCGATGAACGTCGCGGCGTTCCGCTGGGGTCGGCGCGCCGCGCTCGATCTCGCGGCGGTCGAGGCGCTCGCCAGGCCCTCGGCGCCGGATCCCGCGCTCATGCTGTCGCAGTCCTTCGACGAGATGGTGGGGCGGCGCATGTCCTATCTCACCGCCTATCAGAACGCCGCCTATGCGGAGCGCTATCGCGGCTGGGTCGACAAGGCGAAGGCCGCGGAAGCCGCGCGGGCTCCCGGTCAATGCGGGCTCGCCGAGGCGGTCGCGCGCTATCTCTTCAAGCTGATGGCCTACAAGGACGAGTACGAGGTCGCGCGGCTCTACACCGACGGGACGTTCGCGCGCCAGGTCACCAACACGTTCGGCGGCGACAATCTGCGTCTCACGGTGCATCTGAGTCCGCCGCTGCTCTCGCCGACCGACAAGGCCGGGCGCCCGCACAAGATCACCTTCGGGCCATGGATGTTCGGCGCCTTCCGGCTGCTCGCCCGGCTCAAGGGGCTGCGCGGCACCGTGTTCGACGTGTTCGGCCACACCGCGGAGCGCAAGACGGAGCGCAAGCTGATCGCCGACTACGAGGCACTCCTCGATGAGATCCTCGCCCGGCTGACCCCGGACAATCATGCGCTCGCGGTGGGCCTGGCGGCGATCCCGGAGAAGATCCGCGGCTTCGGCCACATCAAGATGCGCCATCTCGCGATCGCCAAGGCGGAAGAAGCCGTGCTTCTGGAGCAGTTCCGCGCCGGCCCCGCCCCGCTGCTCAAGGCCGCCGAATAGCAAGTCCGCTCGGTCGGCTGAGCGACCGCTGCGGACTCCCGGCTGACTTTCGTCGGCCTTGACCGGCCTGCGGCCCTGCCCTCAAATCATCGCAAGACCGCCATGAGGCGGCGAGGATCGGCCGGCCTTGACCCGGCGCAACACGCGGACGAGGGGAACGCTGTGGCCGAAGCGGCTCGCGCGCGCGCGGATACATTTCCGAAGCTGCTCGTGCGCAACGCCGCGCTGTTTCGCGGCCGGCCCGCCTTCCGTCGCAAGGATTTGGGAATCTGGCAGACCTGGACCTGGGACGAGGTGCTCGCCGAAGTGCGGGGCCTGGCCGCCGGGCTGTCGCGGCTCGGGCTTGCGCGCGGCGACGCCATCGCGATCGTCGGCTCGAACCGGCCGCGGCTCTACTGGTCGATCGCCGCCGCCCAGATGCTGCGCGCGATTCCCGTGCCGGTCTATGCGGATGCGGTCGCCGACGAGCTCGCCTACGTGCTCGCGCATGCGGATGTGAGGTTCGCCGCGGTCGAGGACCAGGAGCAGGTCGACAAGATCCTCTCGGTATCGGAGCGGCTGCCCAAGCTCGAGCGCATCCTCTACGACGAGAGCCGCGGGCTGCGCGACTACGACCATGCCCGGCTCAACCCGATCGACGACGTCATCGCCGATGGCCGCGCGGCGCTCGCCGCCGATCCGGCGCTCGGCCGGCGGCTCGACGACGACATCGCCGCGGGCGAGGGCTCCGACACGTCGATCATCCTCTACACCTCGGGCACGACCGGCGTCTCGAAAGGGGTCGTGCTCTCGGCGGAGGGCTGCATTGCGGCCGCCTCCGACACGGTCGCCTTCGACCGGCTCACCGACAAGGACGAGGCATTCGCCTATCTGCCGCTCGCCTGGGTGGGCGACCACTACCTCAATTATGCGCAGGGCCTCGTGGCGGGCTTCTGCATGGCCTGCCCGGAAAGCGGCGAGACCGCGATGCAGGACCTGCGCGAGATCGGGCCGACCTTCTACTTCGCGCCGCCGCGGGTGTTCGAGCAGATGCTCACCCGCGTGATGATCCGCATCGAGGATGCGGGCCTCGTGAAGCGCCACCTCTTCCATACCTTCATCGGCGTGGCGCGACGCTACGGCGAAGCGATCCTCACCGGCCGTCCGGTGCCGCTGTTCGGCCGCCTGCTCTATGCGCTGGGCGAAGCGCTGGTGTACGGGCCGCTCAAGAACGTGCTGGGCCTCTCGCGCGTGCGCGTCGCCTACACGGCCGGCGAGGCGATCGGGCCCGACCTGTTCGCGTTCTACCGCTCGCTCGGCCTCAACCTCAAGCAGCTCTACGGCCAGACCGAAGCCTTCCTCTACCTCACCGCCCAGCCGGACGGGGCGATCCATTCCGACACGGTGGGACCGCCGATGCCGAACGTGGACATCCGGCTCTCCGACAACGGCGAGGTGCAGTTCAAGTCGCCGGGCATGTTCGTCGGCTACTTCAAGGATGAGGCCAGGACCGCCGAGGTGCGCACGCCGGACGGATACGTGAAGACCGGAGACGCCGGCTTCTTCGATCCCAAGACCGGCCACCTCAAGATCATCGATCGCGCCAAGGACGTCGGCCGGCTCAATGACGGCACGCTGTTCGCGCCGAAGTACATCGAGAACAAGCTCAAGTTCTTCCCCAACATCCGCGAGGCGGTGGCGTTCGGCGACCAGCGCGATCGCGTCTGCGCCATGCTCAATATCGATCTCGCGGCGGTCGCCAACTGGGCGGAGCGGCACAACGTGGTCTACGGCTCCTACCAGGAGCTCGCCGGTCATCCGCTGGTGTACGACATGCTCGCGGGGCACGTGGCCGAGGTCAACCGCTCGCTCGCCGAGGAAAAGGTCATGGCGGGTGCGCAGATCCGGCGCTTTCTGATCCTGCACAAGGAGCTCGATCCGGACGACGGCGAGCTCACCCGCACCCAGAAGGTCCGCCGTGGGGTTGTCGCCGAGCGCTACGCGCCGCTGATCGCAGCGCTCTACGGCGGTGCGAGCGAAGCCGACATCGCCACTCCGGTCACGTTCGAGGACGGACGCAAGGGCGTGCTGTCCGCGCGGGTGCAGATCCGCGACGTGGCCCCGGCCGCGCAAAGCGGCTCGCCGGCGCTGGAGCAGGCCGCATGAGGGCGCCGGGCGACAGCGGCGTTGGGCTCGACGCGGCGCTGCTGTCGGTCGACAACGTCTCGCTCTCCTTCGGCGGCGTCGCCGCGCTCACCGATGTGTCGTTCGACATCCGCAAAGGCGAGGTGCGCGCCATCATCGGTCCGAACGGCGCCGGCAAGACCTCGCTGCTCAACGTCGTCAACGGCTTCTACCGTCCGCAGAAGGGCCGCATCACCTTCAAGGGCGAGGCCCGCCCCCGCATGCGGCCCTACGAGGCGGCGCGATCCGGCATCGCGCGCACCTTCCAGAACGTGGCGCTGTTCCGCGGCATGACGGCGCTCGACAACATCATGGCGGGCCGCAGCCTCAAGATGCGCCGTGGCCTGTTCTGGCAGGTCCTGCGCATCGGGCCCGCGCTCACCGAAGAGGTCGCCCACCGCCGCAAGGTCGAGGACATCATCGACTTCCTGGAGATCGCGCATATCCGCAGGATTCCGGTGGGCCGGCTGCCTTATGGATTGCAGAAACGCGTCGAGCTCGGCCGTGCGCTCGCCATGGAGCCCGACCTCCTCCTGCTGGATGAGCCCATGGCCGGCATGAACCTCGAGGAGAAGGAAGACATGTCGCGCTATATCCTCGACGTGAAGAACGAGTTCGGCACCACCATCGCGCTGATCGAGCACGACATGGGCGTGGTCATGGACCTGTCGGACCGCGTGGTCGTGCTCGACTACGGCCGCAAGATCGCCGACGGCACGCCGGACGAGGTGAGAAGCGACCAGAAGGTGATCGACGCCTATCTGGGCGTGAGGCATTGAGGCGATCGTGCTGGGCCCGGTTCTCGAGACGCTGATCGGAGGGCTGCTTACCGGCGTGCTCTACTCGCTGGTCGCGCTCGGCTTCGTGCTCATCTTCAAGGCGTCCGGCGTGTTCAATTTCGCGCAGGGTGCGATGGTTCTGTTCGCCGCGCTCACGCTGGCGCGGCTCGGCGAGACGATGCCGATCGTCGCTGCCATCGCGCTCACCGCGGCGGTCATGATCGCGCTCGCCTACGCGATCGAGCGACTGGTGCTGCGCCACCTGGTGAACCAGGAGGGCATGATCCTGTTCATGGCGACGCTCGGGATTGCCTATTTCCTCGACGGCTTCGGCCAGACGCTGTGGGGCAGCGACATCTACAAGATCGATCTCGGGATGCCGCGCGACCCGATCTTCCTGCTCGAGTCGGTCTTTCCGGGCGGACTCCTGATCGATCCGACCGAGCTCATTGCCGCCGTGGTCTGTGCCGTGCTGGTCGCGGGGCTCGCGGTGTTCTTCCAGGTGACGCGGATCGGCCGCGCGCTGCGCGCGGTCGCCGACGACCATCAGGCGGCGCAGTCGGTCGGCATCCCGCTCGATTACATCTGGCTGATCGTCTGGGCGGTGGCCGGAATCGTCGCGCTGGTCGCCGGCATGATGTGGGGCGTCAAGCTCGGGGTGCAGTTCTCGCTCGGCCAGGTCGCCCTCAAGGCGCTCCCGGTGCTGATCCTGGGCGGGCTCACCTCGATCCCGGGGGCGATCGTCGGCGGCCTGATCGTGGGCGCCGGCGAGAAGCTCGCCGAGGTGCTGCTCGGCCCGCTGCTGGTGCGCTGGTTCGACCTCGCCGGCGGCGGAATCGAGAACTGGTTCGCCTATGTGCTCGCGCTGCTGGTCCTGCTGGTGCGCCCGCAGGGCCTGTTCGGCGAGAAGATCATCGAGCGGGTCTGAGGCATGCTCTATCGCGAAGTCGGCCAGTTCAAGACATCCTACGTCGCCGACCAGGCGATCTTCCCGATCGCGCAGGATCGCTGGTTCGTGCTGCTGGTGGTCGCGTTCGCGCTCGTCGGCATGCCGCTCGTCGCCGGCGACTATCTCTGCTCCGAGGTGCTGATCCCGGTGCTGATCCTCTCGATCGCCGCCATCGGGCTCAACATTCTCACCGGCTATTGCGGACAGGTCTCGCTCGGCACCGGCGGCTTCATGGCGGTCGGCGCCTATGCGGCCTACAACGTCGCGCTGCGCCTGCCCGACCTCAATCTCATCGTCGCGTTCCTGTTCGCCGGCGTGATGGCCATGCTGGTCGGCGTGCTGTTCGGCCTGCCGTCGCTGCGCATCAAAGGATTCTACCTCGCGGTCGCGACGCTCGCCTCCCAGTTCTTCCTCGAATGGACCTTCGCGCGCGTGAAATGGTTCACCAATTACGCGCCGTCCGGATCGGTTGCGGTCGGGCGCATCGACCTGTTCGGCATCCCGATCAACACGCCGCAGAGGATCTATCTGGTCGTCCTGATGTTCGCGGTGGTGCTGGCGCTGGCCGCCAAGAACCTCGTGCGCGGCCGCATCGGCCGCATGTGGACGGCGACGCGCGACATGGACATCGCGGCCGAGATCATCGGCATCCGGCCGCTGCACGCCAAGCTGTCCGCCTTCGCGGTCTCCTCGTTCTACATCGGCATTGCGGGAGCGCTGTGGGGGTTTTTCCGGCTCGGCTCCTGGGAGCCGTTGGCCTTCGACATCAATCGCTCGTTCCAGGTCCTCTTCATGGTCATCATCGGCGGGCTCGGGTCGATCCTCGGCTCGTTTCTCGGCGCGGCCTTCATCGTGCTGGTGCCGATCCTGCTCAGCCAGTTGCCGCGCTGGCTCGACATCCCGGTCTCGACGGCGACGATCTCGCACGTCGAATCCATGGTGTTCGGCGCCATGATCGTCTTCTTCCTGATCGCCGAGCCCAACGGGCTCGCGCGGCTATGGGCGACCGCGAAGGAAAAGCTGCGGTCGTGGCCATTCCCGTATTGAGAACCGGGGCGATCGGGAGCACTATTTCGCGATGGGCCCGGGCTTTTGGGCCGCTGCTCGCGAAACGAAAATCCAGGCCGCATACCCGCCTCACGTCTGGGAGGACAGCATGACCAGGAAATGCGCTTTGCTCACGGTCGCGGCGCTGTGCGCCGCGGCGTCGCTCTCGCCCGCGCTGGCACAGACCGAGCAGTTCATCCCGCATCTCGTCTATCGCACCGGTCCCTACGCACCGAACGGGATCCCGTGGGCGAACGGCACCGTCGATTACTACAAGCTCGTCAATGCGCGCGACGGCGGCATCAACGGCGTGAAGATCGTGTACGAGGAATGCGACACCGGCTACGCCACCGATCGCGGCGTGGAATGCTACGAGCGCCTCAAGGCCAAGGGGTCGACCGGCGCGCCCTACGTGATGCCGCTGTCGACCGGCATCACCTATGCGCTGACCGAGAAGGCGCCGATCGACAAGATCCCGATCATCTCGATGGGCTACGGCCGCGCGGATTCCCGCGATGGCTCTGTCTATCAATGGAATTTCCCGCTGCTCGGCACCTACTGGACGGCGGCCGACATCATCCTCCAGCACATCGCCAAGCTCGAGGGCGGCTTCGACAAGCTCAAGGGCAAGAAGATCGCGCTGGTCTATCACGACTCCCCCTACGGCAAGGAGCCGATCGCGCTGTTGGACAAGCGGGCGAAGATGCATGGCTTCGAGCTCATGCTGCTGCCCGTCACCCATCCCGGCATCGAGCAGAAGGCGACCTGGCTGCAGGTCCGGCAGAACCGGCCCGACTATGTGCTCCTGTGGGGCTGGGGCGTCATGAACTCGACCGCGATCAAGGAAGCGGTCGCGGTCGGCTACCCGCGCGACAAGATGTATGGCGTGTGGTGGTCGGGCGCCGAGCCCGACGTGCGACCGGCCGAGGACGGCGCCAAGGGCTATCACGCGGTGACGCTGCAGCACTCCTCCGGCCGGTTCAAGGTGCACGAGGATCTCAAGAAGTATCTCTACGACAAGGGCCAGGGCGCCGCGAAATGGGAAGACACCGGCGAGGTCCTGTACGTGCGCGGCCTGATCAACGGCATGCTCGGCGTCGAGGCGATCCGCACCGCGATGTCGCGCTTCGGCAATAAGCCGATGACCGGCGAGCAGGTTCGCTGGGGGCTCGAGAACCTCAATCTCAGCGCCGAGCGCATCAAGCAACTCGGCTTCGAGGGCGAGCTCAAGCCGATCAAGCTCTCCTGCGCCGATCACGAAGGGGCGCGGACCGGCCGGATCGAGACCTGGGACGGCAAGGCGTGGAACATCACGTCGGACTGGTACACGTCGAGCGACGAGGTGATCGAGCCGCTGGTGAAGGAGACCTCGGCCAAATACGCGGCCGAGAAGAAGCTTTCCGTCGGCTGTCTCACCAACTGATCGCAATGGTGGACCTGAGCGGCGCGGGCAGCGATCGGTGGGCGGCGACGACGTCTCCCGCCGTCGCCGCGCCCATCCTCGCGGTCAATAATATCGAGGTCGTCTACAACCACGTCATCCTGGTGCTCAAGGGCGTGTCGCTGTCGGTGCGCAGGAGCACGATCGTGGCGCTGCTCGGCGCCAACGGCGCGGGCAAGACCACGACGCTCAAGGCGATCTCCAACCTCTTGCGCGCCGAGCGCGGCGAGGTCACCAAGGGCTCGATCGTGTTCGACGGCGCCGAGGTGCAGGCGCTGTCGCCCAACGCCCTGGTGCGGCGTGGCTGCATCCAGGTCATGGAAGGGCG
Source organism: Xanthobacteraceae bacterium (assembly GCA_035764045.1). Classification (GTDB taxonomy): domain Bacteria; phylum Pseudomonadota; class Alphaproteobacteria; order Rhizobiales; family Xanthobacteraceae; genus JAVDCA01. Next base: position 19,027 of record DASTZX010000062.1, read on the forward strand.
GCACTGCTTCGCCCATCTCACCGTGGAGGAAAACCTGCTCACCGGCGCGTTCACCCGCCGCGACGGCACTGCTGCGGTCCGCGCCGACCTCGAGCGGGTCTATTTCTATTTTCCGCGTCTCAAGGAGCGGCGGACCGCGCTCGCCGGCTACACCTCGGGAGGCGAGCAGCAGATGTGCGCGCTCGGCCGCGCGCTGATGTCACGCCCGAAGATGATCCTGCTGGACGAGCCCTCGATGGGGCTCGCACCGCAGATGGTGGCAGAGATCTTCGACATCGTGAAAAGCCTGAACGAGCGCGAAGGGGTCTCGTTCCTGCTCGCCGAGCAGAATACCCACATGGCGCTCAAATACGCGAGCTACGGCTACATCCTGGAGAACGGCCGCGTCGTGATGGACGGCGAGGCGCGCGCGCTCGCCGACAACGAGGACGTCAAGGAATTCTATCTCGGCATCGCCGAAGGGCGGCGCAAGTCGTTCCGCGACGTCAAGCATTACAAGCGGCGCAAGCGCTGGCTGGCGTGACCGCCACAGCCCGACGATGTCGATCCATTACGATACGATGGAGACCCGCGAGCCCGCCGAGCGCGAAGCCGCGCATGCCCGCGCGCTCGCCGACCTCGTGGAGCGGGCGCTGTGCGCGCCCGGCTGGGCGCGCCATCTCGCCGGCATCGACCCGCGCGCCGTGACCTCGCGCGCGACGCTCGCCGAGCTTCCCCTGCTGCGCAAGTCGGATCTCGTCGCCTTGCAGAAACAACATCCGCCGTTCGGCGGCTTCAACGTCACGGCGCCGGGCACGATGAAGCGCCTGCTGATGTCACCGGGCCCGATCTTCGAGCCGCAGGGCGGCGACCCCGATCCCTACGGCGCGGCGCGCGCGCTGTTCGCGGCCGGCTTCCGGCCGGGCGACATCGTGCACAATTCCTTCTCGTACCATCTCACCCCGGGCGCCTTCATGCTCGAGTCCGGGCTCGATGCGCTCGGCTGCGCCGTCATTCCGGGCGGCGTGGGCAACACCGAGCTGCAGGTCGAGGCGATCGCGCAGTTCCGGCCGATCGGATATGTGGGCACGCCCGACTTCCTGAAAGTCCTGCTCGACAGCGCCCGCACCTTGGGCAAGGACGCCTCGTCGCTGCGGCGCGCGCTGGCCTCGGGCGCCGCCTTGCCGGAATCGCTCCGGCGCGAGCTCGACGATCGCGGCCTCGACGTGCTGCAATGCTACGCCCTCGCCGAGGCCGGCGTCGTCGCCTACGAGACGCCGGCGCGCGACGGGATGATCGTCAACGAGCATGTGATGCTCGAGATCGTGCGTCCGGGCACCGGCGATCTGGTGGCCGACGGCGAGGTCGGCGAGGTGGTCGTCACCTCCTTCAATGCCGACTATCCGATGATCAGGCTCGCCACCGGGGATCTGTCCGCAGTTCTGCCCGGCCGCTCGCCCTGCGGGCGCACCAACATGCGCATCCGCGGATGGATGGGCCGCGCCGACCAGACCACCAAGATCAAGGGGATGTTCGTGCATCCCGGCCAAGTGGCCGAGATCGCGCGGCGTCACCCGGCGCTCGGCCGGCTCCGGCTCACCGTGGCGCGCGCTGGCGAGCAGGATGTCATGATGCTGGAGGCGGAATGCGGTGCGCCGGACCCCGGCCTCGCCGAAACGGTTGCCGCGACCGTACAATCCATCACCAAGCTGCGCGGCGAGGTGCGGCTCGTCGCGCCCGGAAGCCTGCCAAACGATGGAAAGGTGATCGCCGACGAACGCAGCGCATAACTGGATTGAGCCCACGGGTCTCGCCTTCGGCGAGTCCGAGGCTCAATCCGGGCTGCAATTTCAACGAACCGCCATGCCGCTCTCCGCTGTCATGATCCGGGGCTACCGCTCGATCCGCAGCCTCTTCCTGCCGATCGAGCGATGCTCGGTCTTTGTCGGCCCGAACGGCGTCGGCAAGACCAATCTCTACAAAGCGCTGGCGCTGCTGCGCGCTGCCGCGGACGGCACCATCACGCGGGCGATCGCCGAGGAGGGCGGCATCGAATCGGTGCTGTGGGCCGGTCCCCGGCGTGCCGGCCAGCCGGTGCGCCTCGCCCTGACGGCGCATTTCGACGCGATGGATTACGCAATCGAGGCAGGCCTTCCGCATTCCTACGACGTCGAGATCGGTCTGCGCCAGCCGGCCGAAGCCGCGTTCGCGATCGAGCCGCTGGTCAAGGAGGAACGGCTCACCATCCGCCAGCGCGGGCGCGACGTCGTCATGATGGAGCGCAAGGGGGCGTTCGTGAGCCTGCGCAACGACAGAGGCAGCCGCGAGACCCACCGCAACGCGGTGCTCCCCTCCGAGACGGCGCTCGCCGGCTTCCGCGACGGCGCGCGCTATCCCGAGCTCGAGGCGGTGCGGCGCGAGATGCTCGATTGGCGCCTCTATCACGATTTCCGCACCGATGCCGGCTCGCCGATCCGCCAGCCTTGCCACGCGATCACCACGCCCACCCTGTCGGCGGACGGGCGCGATCTCGCGGCGGTGCTGGCGACCCTGTTCGTGATCCGCGAGGACACGGCCGACCTCGCGGCGGCGGTCGATGACGCGTTCCCGGGCGCCTGGATCTGGGCCAAGGACGAGGGCAGCTGGTGCCGGTTCGAGATGCGGTTTCCCGACATGCCGAGGCCATTCGGCATGCATGAACTCTCCGACGGCACGCTGAAATATCTCTGCCTGCTCGGCGCCCTCATGGGCTATCGCCTGCCTGCGCTGATCGCCCTGAACGAGCCGGAGGCGAGCCTGCATCCCTCGCTGCTGGCGCCGCTCGCGCGCCTGATCGCAAAGGCCGCGGACAAAACCTGCATCTGGATCGTCACGCATTCGGAAGCGCTCGCCGACGCCCTGCAGGAGGAGACCGGCAAGCCGGCGCGGCGCGTCGTCAAGCACGACGGTGCGACGACGATCGAGGGATTGAAGCTGACCGGCGGATATCGCGACGAGGACGAGTGAGTGCCGCTCACGCGTCTCGATCCCGTGCGATCACCAGCATGAAATTGTTCGCCGGCATTGGTGCTTTTTCGGCCATGCGCAGCCCGTTTGCGGCGGCAAGCGCGGTAAGATCCCGCATGTCGCGCACGCCCCATTCGGCGTTCTCGGCGCGCAGGGTGGCGTCGAACGCCGCATTGCTCGGCGCCGTGTGGGCCCCGTCGACCTTGAACGGTCCATAGACGAACAGGCGGCCGTCCGGGCCGAGGCGGCGCGCCGCGCCGGCGAACAGGTTCTCGCTGACCCGCCAGGGCGAAATGTGGAGAACGTTGATGGCGACGATCGCGACAGCACGATCGAACGGGCACGCCGCATCCCAGCCCGCGTCGAGAAGGTCGATGCGCAGCGGTGATTGCAGATTGGCCAGGCCCGACTGCGCGCGCCAGTCCGCGATGCTTGCGAGCGAATGCGGGTCGACGTCGCTCGGCCACCACCGGACGCCGTGCGCCTTGCGCGCGAATTCGACCGCGTGCTGGCCGGTGCCGCTGCCGACTTCGAGGACGTCGCCGGCCGCGCGTTCGAGAAACGGCCCGATCGCCGACCAGATGGGTCCGTGATTGCGGTGGAACGCCGGTGCATCGCGCCGCGTCATCCGATGCGGCCACGCACGCGGTGAACCGTGTTGTTGCAATAGCCGCGC
>DASTZX010000063.1:0-4028 GCA_035764045.1 Xanthobacteraceae bacterium
CGCCGGATCGTAGGGATCCTCGGGATTGACCGGCAGCAGCCCCTGCACGGTCACGAGATCCACCGTCGGGTCGGCGCACACGACCTTGCAGATCTCGGCGAATTGTTTCGCCTGCACGCCGACCGACGGGCCGGTATCGAGCGGGTTCTCGGCCTTGAGCCCGGGATCGACCATGCTCTTGAGCCTGGCCTTGGTCGCCTCGGCGAGCGGCGCCATGGCGGCGCCTTGCTCGCTCGCGTAGTCGAGCACCAGGCCCTTCGAGCCGCCCGAGTAGCAGGACATCGCGATGCGCGGTCCCTTCGGCAGCCGTCCCTGGCCGAAGGCGAGGCAGGCCTCGATCACGTCGTCGAGCGACGGGACGGAGATGATGCCGTAGCGCCGGCACACCGCGTCGAACACGTGCGCATCGCTCGCGATCGCGCCGGTGTGGCTCTGGGCGGCCGCCTGGCCGGCCTCGCTGCGGCCGACCTTCACCAGGATGATCGGCTTTTTCGCGCTCAGCGCCTTCGCGGCCGCCGCCATGAAGGCCTGCGGGCGCCGGATGCCCTCGACCATGCAGGCGATCATGCGCGTGTGCGGATCGTCGACCAGGAAGCTGATGTAGTCGGCGAGGTCGAGGTCGAGCTCGTTGCCGCTCGAGACCGCATAGGAGAAATCGACCCCGCGCAGCGACGCCTGCTGGAGCCAGAACTGAAACGTGCCGCCCGACTGGAAGACGACGCCGACGCCGCCCGGGCGCAGCGCGCGGACGCGCTTGGCCGGATAGAGCAGCAGCTTTTCCCGCAACGCCACCGAGCCCATGCAGTTCGGCCCGGAGATGCGCAGGCCGTGCTTCTCGCTCAGCGCCTTCACGGCCTCGGCGCGGCGCGCGCCCTCGGCGTCGCCGCCTTCGCCGAACTGCGCCGCGTAGATGAGGGCGCATTTGAGCCCATGGGCGGCGGCCTCGGCGAGCGTCTCGGGGATCGCCGGCGACGGGATGATGGTGAGCGCGAGATCGACCGGCTCCGGGAGGGCGGCGAAGTTCGGATAGACCTTGCGGCCCCACAGCTCGCTGCGCTTGGGATTGACCAGGTAGACCGTCGCGGGGAAGCCGGCGTATTCGAGGTTGTCGTAGATGTCGCGCGCCCAGCCGCCGCGGCTCGTGTCGGACGCCCCGACCAGGGCGATGCTCTTGGGACGCAGCAGATGATCGACTGTACGAAACACGACTTGCTGACCCCCGATGCGGCGTCATGGCCGGGCATAGCCGTTCGAAGAACGGCGTCGCTTCACTCGCCTATGTCCCGGCCATCCACGTCTTATCTTGTTTCGGCAGCCCAAAGACGTGGATGCCCCCGACGAGCGCGGGCATGACGGTGGGGGCGTTCAGGGCTCACGGCCGCGCGCCCTGCAAGCGCTTGGCGGCGTCGAGCGCCGCATTGACGATGCCCTGATAGCCGGTGCAGCGGCACAGATTGCCGGAGATCGCGATCCGCACCTCCTGCTCGGTCGGATCGGGATTGTCGCGCAGGAACTCGAGCAGCGTCGTCAGCATGCCGGGCGTGCAGAAGCCGCACTGCAGGCCGTGATTGTCGCGGAACGCCTCCTGCAGCGGGTGCAGCTCCTGCTCGTTCGGCGCGATGCCCTCCACGGTGAGGATCTCGTGCCCGTCCGCCTGCACGGCGAGCATCAGGCAGGAGCGCGCCGATTGCCCGTCGAGCAGGATCGTGCAGGCGCCGCACACGCCGTGCTCGCAGCCGAGATGCGTGCCGGTCAGCCCGAGCTCGTGCCGGATGAAGTCCGCCAGCGTGAGGCGGACGTCCGCCTCCTTCTGGTAACGCTTGCCGTTGACGGTCAGCGTGACGGTGCGTCTCAGTTCGGTCATGCCTTGATAATCCTAATGCAGCTTCGCCGGCACCGGCTGGCCGATGCGGGTCACCGCCTTCTCCAGCGCGCGGCGCGACATCACGGCCGCGAGATGCTGGCGATAGGAGGCGGGCGCGTGGATGTCCTCGATCGCCTCGATCGTCCGGCAGCTCTCGCAGGCGTCGCGCAGAAGCTCCGGCGATGGCACCTGTCCGATCAGCGCCTGCTCGACCGCCGCGGCGCGCACCGGCGTCACCGCGGCTCCGCCGATCGTGACCGAGGCACGGGTGATCTTGCCGCCCTTGTCCGCTGCGAGCAGCACCGCCGCCGAGGTGATGGCGAAATCGCCGTGGCGCCGGGCGAACTCGACGAAGGCGAAGCCATGCCCGGCCGGCCACGGGGTGAAGCGGATCGCGGTCAGGATCTCGTTCGGCTCGATCGCCGGCGTCATGTAGGCGACGGGAAAATCCTTGAACGCGATCTCGCGCGCGCCGTTCGCGCCCGTCACCACCACGGTGGCATCGTAGCCGGCGCCGACCGTGACCAGCTCGGCGGCCGGATCGAGATGGCACAGCGAGCCCCCGATCGTGCCGCGGTTGCGGGTCTGGCGATGGCCGATCTGCAGGATCGCCTCCTGCATCAGCGGCAGGCGGGTGCGGATCAGGTCGGAGAATTCGAGCTCGCGCTGGCGCGTCATGGCGCCGATCTCGACCGCGCCGCCCGCCTCGCGAATGTAGGACAGGCCCTCGATCCGGTTGAGGTCGATCACGTGATCGGGCAGCACGTAGCGCATGTTGAGCATCGGCATCAGCGACTGCCCGCCGGCCAGCAGCTTGGCGTTGTCCAGGCGGCCGAGCAGGCCGACCGCATCGGCCACGGTGCGCGGATCGTAGTAGCGGAAGGGCGGCGGCTTCATCGAGCTGGGACCACTGGCAGGAGCGACGGAGTGACCGATGGATCGGCGAGGGGACGGAGTATAAGGAATGACGCTCGCCGGGCAACCCGGCCGAACTTCATGGAGTACCCTATGCGCGATCTGGTAGTCGTGGTCTCGATGCTCGCGTTTGCCGTCAGTGGCACGGCGGCGCAGGCCGATCCGGTCGCCGACTTCTATCGCGGACGCAACGTGTCCATGGTCATCGGCTATTCGGTCGGTGGCGGCTACGACACCTATGCGCGCGTCCTCGCCCGTCATCTCGGCAAGCACATCCCCGGCAACCCGAACCTGATCCCGCAGAACATGGAGGGCGCCGGCAGCCTGCGCGCCGCCAACTATCTCTTCAATGCCGCCCCCAAGGACGGCAGCGTGATCGGCATGTTCTCGCGCGGCATGGCGATGGAGCCGCTGATCGGCACCAGCCACACCCAGTTCGAATCGCGCAAGTTCAGCTGGCTCGGCAGCGGCACCAACGAGGTGTCGACCTGCGTGACCTGGCACGAGTCGCCGGTGAAGACCTGGGCGGACGCGCTCAAGACGCCGTTCACCGTCGGCGGCGAGGGCTCGGGCTCCGACCCGGATATTTTCGCGACCGTGGTGCACAACGTGTTCGGCGTGAAGCTGCGTCTCGTCAGCGGCTATCCGGGCAGCGCGGAGGTCGCGCTCGCGATCGAGCGGCGCGAGGTCGACGGCCGCTGCGGCTGGTCCTACTCGAGCCTGATGCAGCAGCGCCCCGAATGGGTGCCGAAGAAGCTGGTCAACATCCTGGTCCAGCTCGCGCTGGCGAAATCGCCCGAGCTGCCCGACGTGCCGCTGATCACCGATTTCGCCACCAACGACCGCGAGCGCCAGATCCTGCGCCTGGTGTTCAGCCGCCAGGCGATGGCGCGGCCGTTCACCGCGCCGCCGGGGATTCCCGCCGACCGCAAGCAGGCGCTGCGCGCCGCCTTCGACGCCACCATGACGGACCCCGAGTTTCTCGCCGAGGCGAAGCAGCGCCGCCTCGAGGTCAATCCGGTGAGCGGGGCCGAGATCGACAAGCTGATCGAGGAGCTCTACGCGACGCCGAAGGACATCGTCTCCGAGGTCCGCGCCACCATCGCGCCGGGCGCGCGGTAGGTGGGATTGGTCACCTTGTAACTCTCATGACCGCGACTCGCATAGGCTACGAGCCGCGGTGACGGGCGGGAGGCCGGTATCACCTTGGTCATTGAAGACCGTGGGAGAGCTTGGGTCCCCGTCCGTT
>DASTZX010000064.1:0-3050 GCA_035764045.1 Xanthobacteraceae bacterium
TGCGGCGTATTCCGCGATCCGAGATCCCAGGCCTTAGGAGATGTCCCATGTATTCCGACGTCCAGCTCTTCATTGACGGGGCATGGCGGCCGGCGGCCAGCGGCAAGACGCTCACCGTGCTCAATCCCGCCACCGGCGAGGCGATCGGCAAGGTCGCGCATGCCGAGAAGGCCGATCTCGATCTCGCGCTCGCCGCCGCGCAGAAGGGCTTTGCGGCCTGGCGCAAGGTGCCGGCCTTCGAGCGCTACAAGATCATGCGCAAGGCCGCCGATGTCCTGCGCGCCAATGCGAACGAGATCGCCACCAAGATGACCATGGAGCAGGGCAAGCCGCTGGTCGAAGCGAAGGGCGAGACGCTTGCGGGCGCCGACGTGATCGACTGGTTCGCTGAAGAAGCCCGTCGCGCCTATGGCCGCACCATCCCGCCGCGCGCCGACGGCGTCTACCAGCTCGAGATCAAGGAGCCGGTCGGTCCGGTCGCCGCCTTCACGCCGTGGAATTTCCCCATCAACCAGGCGGTGCGCAAGTGCTCGGCCGCGCTCGCCGCCGGCTGCTCGATCATCATCAAGGGCCCGGAGGAGACGCCGGCCGCCTGCGCCGGGCTGATCGACGCCTATGCCAAGGCCGGCGTGCCGGCCGGCGCGGTCAACCTGGTGTTCGGCGTGCCGGGCGACATCTCGTCCTACCTCATCCCGCATCCGGTGATCCGCAAGATCTCCTTCACCGGCTCGACCGCGGTGGGCAAGCACCTGGCGCAGCTCGCCGGCGCGCACATGAAGCGTGTCACCATGGAGCTCGGCGGCCATGCGCCGGCGATCGTGTTCGCGGATGCCGACGTCGATGCGGCGGCGAAGATCTTGAGCGCCAACAAGTTCCGCAATGCCGGTCAGGTCTGCGTCGCGCCGACCCGCTTCATGGTCCAGCAGCCGGTCTACCAGGAGTTCGTCGGCAAGTTCGTCAACGCCGCCAAGGCGGTCAAAGTGGGCGACGGGCTCGATGACAAGACCCGCATGGGCCCGCTCGCCCATGCGCGGCGGCTCGACGCCATGGAGGCCTTGGTGGGCGACGCGGTCGCCAAGGGCGCCAAGGTCGAGACCGGCGGCCGGCGGATCGGCAACAAGGGGTATTTCTACGAGCCGACCGTGCTCACCAATGTGTCGCGCGAGGCCCGCATCATGAACGAGGAGCCGTTCGGTCCGGTCGCGGTGATCGGATCGTTCGAGACCTTCGACGAGGCGGTGGGCGAGGCGAACCGGCTGCCCTATGGCCTCGCCGCCTACGCCTATACGCGCTCGGAGAAGACCGCCGCCGCGCTCGGCAGCGCGATCGAGACCGGCATGATCTCGATCAACCACCACGGCCTCGCGCTGCCCGAGGTGCCGTTCGGGGGCGTGAAGGATTCCGGCTATGGCACCGAGGGCGGTGCCGATGCGCTCGACGCCTACCTGGTGACGAAATTCATCACCCAGATGAATGTGTGATCGATCGTCATTCCGGGGCGCGGGCGGAGCCCGCGAACCCGGAATCCAGCACCACGCACGATGCTATGGATTCCGGATAGCCGCGCTGCGGGCGGCTTCCGGAATGACGAATTGATATTACCCCGTCCGGCGCCCGCGCGGCTCCGGCCGCGTCTCGGCGCCCGGCGCGAGGCGCTTGTCGAGATAGGCGCCGACGGAGGTCATCAGCGGCTCGAGCTTGCCGTCGAAGAAATGATTGGCGCCCGTCACCACCTTCTGCTCGATGACGATGCCCTTCTGGGTCTTGAGCTTCTCGACCAGACCGGTGACGTCCTTGAACGGCACCACTGCATCCTTGTCGCCGTGGATGATCAGGCCGGAGGAGGGGCAGGGGGCGAGGAACGAGAAGTCATAGAGATTGGCGGGCGGCGCGATCGAGATGAAGCCCTCGATTTCGGGCCGGCGCATCAGGAGCTGCATGCCGATCCAGGCGCCGAACGAGAAGCCCGCGATCCAGCAGCTTCTCGCTTCCGGATTGATGGTCTGCGCCCAGTCGAGCGCGGACGCCGCGTCGGACAATTCCCCGGTGCCGTGATCGAACGAGCCCTGGCTGCGGCCGACGCCGCGGAAGTTGAACCGCAGGACCGCGAAATTGCGGTGCGCGAAGGCGTAGTACAGCTGGTAGATGATCTGGTGGTTCATCGTGCCCCCGAACTGCGGGTGCGGGTGCAGGATGATGGCGATGGGGGCGTTTTTCTGCTTGGCCGGATGGAAACGGCCTTCGATCCGGCCGGCGGATCCGGTAAATATGACCTCGGGCATCCTTGTCCTCGATCGCGGCGCTTTACGAACGGCGCCGCAATGGCGCGCTTGACGGCCCGCGCCTCTGGCCGTAACAGGTTGGAACTATTCTCGAATCTCGGATGGTTCCGCGGGTCTGGCGGCGACCGCAGTCGCACGCGAGCCGGCGCTTTCTAGCACGACTGGCAGGGCAAAAAGCAAGGATTATGATAGGCTTTGACCGACCCGGGCCGACGATGAGCAAGCGTATTTATCTCGACTGGAACGCCACGGCGCCGCTGCGGCCGGCCGCCCGCGCCGCCATGCTGGCGGCGCTCGATCAGGTCGGCAATGCCTCCTCCGTCCATGCCGAAGGGCGCGCCGCTCGCCATCTCGTCGAGACCGCGCGCGAACAGGTTGCGGCGCTCGTCGGGGCCGAACCCCGCAACGTCGTCTTCACCTCAGGGGGCACCGAGGCCAATGCGCTGGCACTCACGCCAACGCTCGAGCGTGGCGGCGACCGGCAGCCGCGCGACCGCCTTCTGATCAGCGCCATTGAGCATCCCTCGGTGCGCAGCGGCGGCCGCTTTCCGCCAAACGCCGTCGAGGAGATTGCCGTGACCCCCGACGGGGTCGTCGACCTCACCGCGCTCGCCGGGCGCATGGCGGAGCTGGCCGGGCAGGGGGCCCGGGTCCTGGTCTCCATCATGCATGCCAACAACGAGACCGGGGTCGTCCAGCCGATCGCCGCGGCGGCCGAGCTCGCGCATGCCGCGGGTGCGCTCCTGCACGTCGATGCGGTCCAGACGG
>DASTZX010000065.1:0-3697 GCA_035764045.1 Xanthobacteraceae bacterium
GGCCGGGACGTGTTCGTCCACATTTCGGCCGTCGAGCAGGCGGGCCTCAGCACGCTGAATGAGGGACAGACGGTCGAATACGAGATCGAAAGCAATCGGGGAAAAGAGTCCGCGGTCAGGCTCAAGGTCAGATAGCGGGCCATCTAAGCCCGCCTTTCCGCTGCGTGCGGCGCCGATGGTGCCGCGTCCGATCCCTGCACGCACATCCCGACGGAAACGCCGCGCGGCCGCCTCGGCCTGACGCGTCGCGTTCGGCATTGCGCTCAGAGCGCCAGCGATTTTGCGCTCATCAAATGCACGCGCGCGTGCGGCCATTTGCAATCGCGTATTCCTCATACCTGTCGCAAACCGTACCGAGCGACGCGTTGAAGAGCGATTGGAAGGCTGGCATTCGGGAGGGCTAGCGTGTAGGTTCAGACACCGTCGGCTTTGGCTCGGCCGCCGACGGCTGAGAGACCGTTGCGCTCCCGCCCAGCGGAGAGGAGCGCACTCACGCAATCGTTTCACAGGCCATTTCGCACCCGCACCGAAGCGCCGCAAGTGCGGGTGCAGGCGACATATCTCCGACTCGATCCGCGCTCCGATATCGGCACGCCGATTCGGATTGAACACCGGCAGGGCGAGGCTTTGTATCGCTCGACGTGCCACCTCGACCGGCACTCGCGCCGGCGCGCCATCCAGACCGCCCGGGCGCGGTCGCAACCGCACAAGGAAAGCATCTTGCAGGTTTTTGTCCGCGACAACAATGTCGACCAGGCTCTCCGGATCTTGAAGAAGAAGATGCAACGTGAGGGCGTCTTTCGAGAGATGAAGCAGCGGCGTTTCTATGAGAAGCCGTCCGCAAGGACGACTCGAGAAAAAGGCGAGGCGGTTCGTCGCGCCCGCAAAGCTGCGCGCAAGCAGGCGATCCGCGAGGGTCTGATTGCGCCGCCGAAGAAGAAGATCCAACCGGGGCGAGGCCGACCCGGCGCCCCGGCCGGGCGCGGCAGCGGGGGCGTGCAGGGTCCGACGAGAGCTTGAGCGATGAGGCGTGTGCGCCGCCCAGCGCCGGCGCACGACCGAACCGCTTGCACGTTCCAATACGACGACCGGAGGACGGCATGGCACGCGAGGTCAAAATGGGCGGGGCGGTCGGCAAGCACGGGCGCGAGCGCAGGCCCGAACCGGCCGGCTTCGATTACACTGCCGCCGCTGAGTTGTTCCTCGCTCGCACCAAGTCAACCGCGAGCCGGCCCAAGTACAAGCGTTTCGACACCGCCGCGGAAGGGGTGCGCTTTGTCGTCGAGGATCTGCCCGCCGCGGTGTGCCCGGGCGCCTACCTGCTCGTCGATGAGGCCCGTTTCGGGGTGGAAGAGATCCGCCATCTCTATGAAAGCAAGGGCTATCCGCTGCCGCGTGCCATCGAGAAATGCTGACCGACTTTCCGCGTCAGGTCTCCTCAGTCGGCTCATCCAAAGGCTCGCCGGAGAGCCGCCTGAAGTCGTCGAGGACGGCAGCGATCAGCTTTTGCCGCCGGGGATCCTGGGCCTCGATGGTGGCCGCGAACAGGTTCAGCAGATAGCGCGCCTTCTCGGCGGCGTCCTCCCAGTTTTCCGCCGGGGCTGCGACCAGCTGCGCTTCCAGCGCGTCCTGCCGGGCTCGCAGGGCATCCCGCTGCACGCGCACCTCGGCGTGAAGCCTGCGCAGCCTCGTTTCCTTCTGCGCTGTCATTCCACGGCGTTTGTCCAGATCAACAGTCTCTTCGGTCATCGGCAACCTCCATGGCGACGCGCTTGTCGTTCTGCGTCGAACTGGAACGCCGAGCGGACTTGACGAAGCCTGTTGCCGAGCATGTAGTCGTCTTTCGCCCTGCGGGAAAGCGGGACGCGCACCTTGAGTCGCCGTGTCGTGTAAAAGGTCGCCATTCCGACTCACGATTCCGCAGGGCCGACGCGGTAGACGCAGCCAGAGGGGACGATCCCGCAGGCGAGAATCAAAATTCGCGTGCGGATGGAGAATGCGAGGGAGGGGACGCAGCACTGATAGCCGCGCTCGGTGACTCGCATGGCCCTCAACGGGTTGCGGCCGACGATCTCGGCGATGCAAGTCGAAACGCGCCGAGCGAATCTTGCGTCGCGCAGCGAGTGGCAAGATGGCCGACCGGCCGGGTAGACGCCGCAAGGCGCAGAAGAAATGGATGGTGCGGATCGCCGACAGTGAACGAGCGACCGACACCCGTTGCGCGCTGTGCAACAAGCGAGTGCCCCTCATTCCAATCGCGTCGCGCTTCTCCGAACCGGGGTTCGTAGAACGCACTTGGCGCTGCAGCGCCTGCGGGAACCAATGGACCACCTCAACTAAGGCGCCGCCGTAAAAGCCCGGCGCGGAGAGACAGTCCCTACGATGCCGAATGTGCTGGAGGCCGCCCGCTACGACTTGCGCTGCAACTCGGCGGCGCGCGCGAGACGGAGCCGCCTCAGCTCATGCATACGGTCGAGCGCGGCCTGTTGGGCTGCCTGGTCTTCTGCTGTCGCGCCGGGCGGAACGGCTTTCTGCTGGTCGCGTCGGGTAAACAGCGCCTCAGCGCGGGCGCGGGAAGTACGGTCAGAGGCCAAGGGCATGCTGGTCAACGCAGCGCGGGTTCCGTGGTTCCAGCCCGGGCGAATCGTGCATCCGAGCCTCCTGTAAGGCTCCGACGCGCGGGCATTTCCGCAAGGTTTTGTGATGGCACTAGTGAAGGGGCCTTCGAGGCCACTTCGCGCGTTCTTCGATCAGGCCCAAGAGGTGCTGCGTCCGCCGCATGATCTCGCCTTGGGTAACCGCTTCACAGCCGTTGCATGCGCTGAGTGTGTCTGCCCACAACCGATCGGCCATCGCCGGTGCGAGCCCGCCGGCTTCACGCGCGCGATGATACGCGGCTCGTGCGCTCGCCTTGGCGGTCGTGGGATCGGCGCTGGTTCGGCCGAAGCGCGTTGGGCGGGCACTCATGGTGCGGTCCTGAAAAATCGTGGAGGCTTTGGTCCTCGAGCCAACGTCGACCGCGGGCAAGAGTTCCCGGCCAAGAGAGACAGGGGTCGCGGCTAAAGGTCCTGCGGATTTGGTCCGGATAGCAGGGCCCGGAACGGTGGCGGGGAATCTCGCCGCCGACGAACACCATGCCCTTAAGCACGACCTGCGGCTGGCCAGTCACACCAAAGGAGCTGGGCCGCAAGAGTGGTGCGTAGCCGGCGCGTAAAAAGCTTCCAAACTTTTATTAAGTGCTGGTGCCGCAAGAGGGATTCGAACCCCCGACCCCATCATTACGAATGATGTGCTCTACCGACTGAGCTATTGCGGCTTGGAAGCTGCCCCTGATTACCCGGGGCGGGCGCCATTGGCAAGCAAACGCCCCGAGACGCATCTTTTACCCGCCCGCCCGTTGGGGGGGAGGGGAGGCTACCGAAACAGCCCCCGCCACCACGGCTCGGGCGTCGGCGGCTCGGGGCGCGGCTCGGGAGGGAGGTCGCCGTCGGGACCGGGATCGTCCGGGCTGTGCAGCAGCGGGATGACCGCCTCCTCGCGCGCCTCGGCGGCGCGGCGTGGCGGCCCGTTGGTGGTGCGCGATGCGGCGGCGATCGGCGCCGAATCCTGCGCCGCGGGCCGCAGCGGCGGCGATGAGACGGATTCAGTGGCCGCTGGTGCCGGCGCAGGCGATGCCGCCGCATGCACCGACGCCGCC
>DASTZX010000066.1:0-3906 GCA_035764045.1 Xanthobacteraceae bacterium
GCCGAACGCAGGAAGGAGGACGAGCGGCACAATCAACGCAAGGCGCTCGAGCATGTTCATTGCGGCCCTCCCCGTCTTGCGCGAATTCGAGCCGGCCGACGATGATATGCTCAGCTCGGTCGATCCTGCAACGTTCGACGAACACCGCGGAGCGTTCGGTGCGGTTTTCGACCACGGGTAAACACGCGTTGAGCCGCGCATCCGGCGGCGCGTCTGGCGGGCCGTTCAGTGGGCGACTTCCCTGCGAATGCGTGGGCTGCGTCGAAGCCTGTTCGCCGGGCTGCTCCGTACGTTTGCGAGAACACGTTTCGTCATCCGTCCCGAGACGCTCCGGCGCCGTCGATGCGGGCAAAAAGTCGCACGCGGAAGCGCACCCTGGCGCCGCCGCGAGGGGCTCCTTGGGAAAACATGCCGGCAGGAATTCCGGGGTCGCAGTCGGTCGGAGGTGCAGGAGAATTCCGAGCAGTTCGATCGGCTGTGCAGGTTTGCGCAACGTAGCCAGGTCACGCTCGTGTTCTCTGCCCGGAATGAACAGCATAACGATGCCGTGGCGCTGAGGATCTTCTTCTCGGTCCGTCAGGCCAAGAGTCTCACGATCTCCGGCTCCAGTCGACGCGCCGATACCTTTACCCGCGCGACCGTCACCGGCAACGTGAAACGGCGCGGACCGGCGCTGCCCGGATTGAGATAGAGCCCGCCGTCGCGCATCTCGATCGACGACTTGTGGGAATGGCCGTATACGACCGCGGCAAAACCGGCCTCCGCGGGGTCGCGGTCAAGGTCGGCGATGTCGTGCAGGACGTAGAACGGCAGCCCACCGACGTCGACGATCTCGCTTTCGGGAAGCCGCAGCGCCCAGTCGCCATGATCGACATTGCCGCGCACCGCGAAGGTGGGCGCCAGCGCGCGCAGCGGGTCGAGGATCTCCGCTGCTCCGACGTCGCCCGCATGGATGATCAGGTCCGAGCCGCGCAGCGCAGCCAGCGCCTGCGGCCGGAGAAGCCCGTGCGTGTCGGAGATGATGCCGACGAGGACGTGTGGGGCGTTCATGCAATCGCCGCGCTGATGATCTGACGTGGCCCGCGCAAGCGGGCGACGCAGTATCCCCGGTCATCGACCATGAGCAAGGCCAGCGCACGACCTCTCTCGGCGCGGGGCCTTTCGTGCGGCCGCCCAATGGCCCGCCTCGACAGTTGGTTCCTGGCGATCGAGCTGGAGCCAGCGAAGCAACGAATCGACCAACTCGTTGCTCAAGAACGGCTTGCGCACGACCGCAAGGCAGCGGGCTTGCATGACTTGTCGGAAACCCAGCTCAACGCGCCTTCCGATGGTAAAAATGATCGGTGATCTGCAGCCGGCTTCGGCGAGGCGGCGCGCGAAATCGCAGTTGTCGGCGTTCCCAAGCTTGAGATCGACGATCACGCAGCCGACTTGACTCGCCTGCGGGTCGGCAAAAAAGGCCTCGACCGAATCGTAGAGTTGTCGCCTCAAACCCAATGCCGACAACAAATTCGCTGCCATGTTGAGCATGCGCGGATCGTCATCGATGATCGCGACCATATGGGACGGCTTTGACATGCAGTGTGCTCCGGCGCGTCTCGCCCGCCCTGCGAAAGCCAGCTCCCCCGTCGGTTTCTGGCTGAAGCAGGGCGGGCGCGATTCCCCCCCAGGAGACCGCGTGTTGATACCCGCGACTTGCCGCCGGCGTCTTGCTATGATGCGCCAAAGTATTGACGCCGCCTGCCAGACGGAGTGCGTGGCCTTGGGTGCGAATGTGCATACCGCGCCTCACGCCGCTGCGACATCTTTCGGCGTGCTTCCCACCGCAACCGGGCTGATCACGCGGCTCGCCTATGCGCGGGCGCAGGCGAACGGAATCGCGCCGGGTCCGCTGTTGAAAAAGGCGGGAATGACCGAGCAGCAGATTGGCGACCGCGGCGTCCGCCTCAAAGTCCATCAGCAGATCAGGTTCCTCAATCTCGTCGCGGAGGCCATTGAGGACGAATGCCTGGGATTTCATCTCGCGCTCGCGCCCGATCTTCGCGAACTCGGCTTCCTCTACTATGTCGCGGCCTCCTCAGACGATTTGGAACGCGCCGTCCGGCGGACTGCGCGCTACGGCTCGATGGTCAATGAGGGCTTTGCGTTGCGATGTCTCGAAGGAGATGAGACGGGAATTGCGATGGGATATGTCGGCGTCAGCCGCCATCTCGACCGACACCAGATGGAGTTCTGTCTGACATTTCTAGTGCGTCTGGTGCGCCACCTGACGGGTGTTCAATTGACCGCGAGCCGCGTTGCCCTCGCGCATCGGCGCAGCGCTCGGTCTTCCGAGCTGTCCGCCTTTCTCGGCTGCGATATCGAGTTCGCGGAGTCGGCAGACGAAATCGCTTTTCCGGCGGCTACCCGGACCATTCCGCTCGTTAGCGCCGATCCATATTTGAATGAGCTGTTGAGCGCCAATTTCGAGGAGGCGCTGTCCCGCCGGCTGGCGACGCGGAGTTCGTTGCGAACGGCGGTGGAGAACGCCATTGTTCCACTGTTGCCTCACGGTAAAGCGCGGGTCAGCGAGATCGCCCGGCAGCTCGGCTTGAGTGAGCGCACCTTGGCGCGGCGGCTCGTGGCGGAGGGTGCGACGTATTCGGAGATCCTGGAAACCCTGCGTTGCGATCTGGCCCGGCAGTACCTTGCGGACCCCGGTCTGTCCATATCGCAGGTGGCCTGGCTGCTCGGGTATGAGGAAACGAGCGCATTCACTCATGCATTCAAGCGTTGGATGGGCATGACGCCGCGGGAAGCGCGGGCACCCTGACGAAGGCACTGCGGAAGGACCTGGTTCATCCCATCAGCGCCGCCTCGAACGCGCTCGAGATCGCGTCCCGGCTCTTGCCGGCGCGTGCGGCGTCGCCGATCACGACGATCTTCGGACCGCGCAGGAGCTCAGCGAACGCCGTTCCGCCCGGGCGGCGCGCCTTGTAGTAGAACCAGTCGCGAACGGCGGGATTGGAGAACAGAGCGGCGATGCCGGGCCAGCGCGCGGCACCGAGCGCGAGCAGGGGCTCGACGATGCCGCCCGTTCCGAAGCGGTAGCGCGCGCCGGTCGCGAGCACGACGCGGTCGAATGTCTGCAATTCCCCGACGACGCTCTTCAGGTCGGTGTTGAAGCGGAAGGTCACGCCTTTCTGCGCGCAGGCCGCCACCAGACCATCGATGTAGCGCGCGAACGACGCCGGATTGGCCCGCACCTCCTGAAACAGCGGTGCCTTGCCGGCGAGGCGGAACGCTCCGCCGGCGCGCGCGGCGCGCTCGAACACGGTGACGGTGTTGCGCTCGGCGACGAGCGACGCATAGGTGAGGCCGGCGGGTCCGGCGCCGATGACGGCGATGCGCTCGCCCGCGCTCGGCGCGGCGCGGCCGAACGCTCTCTCCCGGCCGGCCATGCCGTTGACAACGCAGCGCAGCGCGGTGCCGCCGCGCATCTCGTTGACGCAGGTGTTGCAGGCGAGACAGCGGCGGATCGGCTCGTTGCGTTGGAGCTTCGCGACCCAGTCCGGGTCGGCGATCAGGGTGCGGCCGAGCGCGACGAAATCGGCCTTGCGGCTCGCGACGGCGTCGCTTGCGGCCGCGGGGTCTCCCAGGCGGCCGACCGCGATCACCGGAACGGCGACCTGCCGCTTCACCGCGGCCGCATAGGCGAGAAAGGTCGCGTCGGGATATTCCATCGGCGGGATCATGCGCGCCGCGGACGGCAGGGACCGGTAGTGTCCGGCGGCGACGTGCAGCGCGTCGGCCCCGGCCTGCGCGGCCCAGACCGCGACCGCGATGCCCTCGCGCTCCGGCATGCCGTCGGGAAAGTAGTCGTCGACCGAGATGCGGAAGATCACCGGGATGTTCACCGCCGCCTTG
>DASTZX010000067.1:0-3830 GCA_035764045.1 Xanthobacteraceae bacterium
CGTTGCCCAGGCCGTCGGCGCCGCGACGCAGGCGCTTGCCGTCAATCCGACAGCGGACGCGCGGGAGCTCTTTGCGCGCTACGTCGGGTCGCTGCCCGATACCGCGCTTGCCGAGTCTCACCGCGACCGCATCAGCGAGGCCTTGCGGGACGGCTGGACGCGGCCGGGCGAGCTCGATGGAATCGCCGCCGCGCTGATCAAGTGCGATCTCGGCCTGCCAGACGCGCCTGCGCGCGCACCTGCGGGCCCGGAGCGGGGAGGCCTGGAGCCGCAGACCCTCCGCTTGATGATCGGCAATCGGCTGTTGCAGAATCTGATGGCCGCGGCTCCGGTCCGTGACGGCGAGCTCGAGCGCCTTCTGACGCTTGCGCGCAAGAGCCTGCTCGACGCGGCCTCAGAGGCCGGCACTGACTTTCCCGCCGAGATGCTGCCGTTCGCCTGCGCGCTGGCGAGACAATGCTTCATCAACGAGTACGTTTTTGCGGCCGGGCCGGATGAGCCGGTGGCAGTGCGACGGATCAGCGGGGCGCTGGCAGAACGGCTTTCCGCGGCGGCCGAGTGCCCGCCGGCGTGGGCCGCCGTGGTCGGGATGTATGAGCCGCTGCATGCATTGCCGCAGGCAAAGCAGCTCGTTGAGCGCACCTGGCCGGCTCCGGTTGCGGATCTCCTGGTCCAGCAGATCCGGGAACCGCAGGAGGAACACGGGATCCGCGCGTCGTTGTCCGCCTTGACGCCGATCGACGACGCAGTGTCGCGCCTGGTGCAGGCGCAATATGAGGAAAACCCGTACCCGCGATGGGTCGCCCCGGCGCCGGCGATCAAGGCCCAGCCGCTCGATCGCTACCTGCGGATGAAATTCCCGCGCGCGCCGCTGGCTGCGCTGCCTCCGGCCGAACGGAGCGAGATCCTCGTCGCGGGATGCGGGACCGGTGCGCACGCAATCGACGTGTGCCGCCGCATCTTGGGCGCCCGCATCCTCGCCATCGATCTCAGCGCCGCCAGCCTCGCCTATGCGGTCCGCAAGACACGTGCGCTCGGGTTGCCGATCGACTATGCGCAGGCCGACATCCTGCGGCTCGGCGGCCTCGGCCGCGAGTTCGATCTCATCGAGGCGAGCGGCGTTCTGCACCACCTCGCCGATCCGATGGCGGGATGGCGCATCCTGCTTTCGCTGCTCAAGCCGGGGGGCATCATGTCGGTTGGGCTGTACAGCCGACGCGCCCGCGCGGACATCAACGCGGCCCGCGCGTTCATCGCCGAACGTGGATACCGGGCCACGCCCGATGACATAAGGCGCTGCCGGCAGGACCTCGTCTCGCTGCCGGCAGACGCCCCGGCGCGCGGTGTAACGCAATCGGGCGACTTCCACTCCATGAGCGGGTGCCGCGACCTTCTCTTCCACGTCCAGGAGCATCAGCACACGCTGCCTGAGATCGCCGCATTCCTGGCCGAGCAGAAGCTGCAATTCCTCGGCTTCGAGATCGACCCGCGCGTGCTCGCGCTCTACGGCGAGATCAATCCCGACGATCCGGCCATGACCGATCTGGCGCGCTGGGATCGTTTCGAGAGCGAACATCCGCACGTGTTCGCGGCGATGTACCAGTTCTCGGTGCAGAAGGTTTAGCCTGCTTTGTCCCGACGGGCCTGACACGCCGGGTGCATTCGTCCATTGGTCAGGATGGAAATGCTTTGCGGGACGAAATTCAGCGCATCGCGCAGACGCGACTCCACGGCGCGGTCGTCCCGCGCGTCCACAAGCGCCAATTTCGCGGCCCGGCCTGGAGCCGGCCGGCGGCCCTCACTGTTCTGCGCATCACGGTTCCGCCGGCTCGCCCGCAACGTCGAAATTCTTCATTTCGCATTGCGCCACGAAGGCGGCGATGCGGGCGATGGTGTCCGGCTCGGCGAGCAGCGGCGCATGTCCCTGATCGGGGATTTCGATCACCGTGATCTCGTTTCGGCGCGCTTGCATCGCGGCGACCGTTGCGACCGAGAGGATGTCGGAAAGAGCGCCGCGGATGACCATGAGGGGAACGCGGCCGAGGGCGTCGAATTGCGGCCACAGGGCCGGCAGCGGATTCGCCGGATCGAGGTCGGCGAGGGGCTCCGCGAGACGCGGATCGTAGTTGAGAGCGAGGCCGCCCTTCTGCTCGCGCCATGTGCGGCGCGCGAAGGCGAGCCATTCCGTTTCGCCGAGCCTGGGAAACTGGGCGCTGAATAACCGGCGAAGGATCTCGCCGCCCTCCGCGAAGCTGCGCGGTTGCGGCAGCTTGCCGACATAGCCCTTGATCCGCAGCAGGCCCTGCGGCTCGATCACCGGCCCGACGTCATTGAGGACCGCACCCGCGATCACGCCGGGGCGGAGCGCTGCCAGCACCATGGTGAGCAGGCCGCCGCGCGATGTCCCGACGAACACGGCGGAGGCGATCGCGCGGGCGGTCAGGACGGCAAGCAGATCCGCGAGCTCGACCGGGATCGCATAGTTGGCCGGGTTCGGGTCGTAGTCGGAAAGGCCGCGGCCGCGGTAATCGAGCGCAAGCACCCGCCGCGGGCGCTCCGCATCGGCGGCCAGCGCAAGGCCGAGCCGGTCGAAGTCGTCAGCGGTGCGGGCAAGCCCGGGCAGGCACACGACCGGCAGGCCGGGAGCGATGCGCTCGCCATATTCCCGCACGTGCAGCCTGAGACCGTCCGGGGCGGTGACAAAGACATCGTGCGTGCGGGGGGCGGGCATGGCAACCTGGAACGAAGCCGCACATGCGCCATCCTGTCAACCGCGGACGGCGAAACAAAAGCACCGCAGGCTTCAGTCCGCCTGCGTTCCGCGGCGGAGGTCGGCCTCGATCATCAGCCTGCTGCCGCCGCCGAAGCGCGCGCGATAGACCTGCAGGTTCTCCAGGATCCGCTGGACGTAGTTGCGGGTCTCGGAGAACGGGATGCGCTCGACCCAATCGATCGGATCGACCCGCGGGTCGCGCGGGTCGCCGTAGCGCTCGATCCATTCCTTCACCCGGCCCGCTCCCGCGTTATAAGCCGCGAAGGCGAGGATGTAGGAGCCACGATAGCGCTCGATGTCGTCGCCGAGCTCGGCCGCGCCCATCTGCGTGTTGTAGACGGTGTCGTGCAGCAGCCGCCGCTGGTCGAACGCGACACCGAATTTCTTGGCGATGTAGCGACCGGCATCGGGCGTCACTTGCATGAGCCCGAGCGCGTTGGCGCTCGACACCGTCTTGGGATTGAAGGCGCTTTCCTGGCGGGCGATCGAATAGACCACCGCGGGCTCGACCGCCGGCCCGATGGCGCTGTAGCGCGGCAGGCCGCCCACCGGGAAGGCATAATGATCGAAGGGGAAGCCGCGCCCCAGCGCCATCTTGCCGATCAGCAGCACCGCGCGGGCGTCGCCATGCTTCTCGGCGATTTCCGCCAGCATCGCGAGCGCCGCCTGGTCGACGCTCTTGTCGGCGAGGTCGGCGACGAACGGCGGGGCGAAGTCGCGGGCGTCGACCGCGTAGAGGATCGCCAGGGCACGGACGACCTCGAGCCGCGACAGAAGCTGCCGTCGCTCCTCGGTCGGCGCGGGCGGGGCCGCGAAGGTGATCTCGCCCCGGCCAAGGCGGGCGCGCGCGAGCTGGCCGTAATAGGCCGTGCCGTAGCGCGCCGCGGTCTCGTAATACGCGCGCGCGTCCTGCGGTCGGTCGGCAAGCTCGGCGGTGCGGCCGAGCCAGTAGCCGGCGCGCGAGATGGTGATCGGGTTCGCGTTGCCCTCCGCGACACGGGCAAAATGCTGGGCGGCGATCGCGGGCTCCTTGAGGAAGCGCAGCGCGATCCATCCG
>DASTZX010000068.1:0-8035 GCA_035764045.1 Xanthobacteraceae bacterium
CTACACGGTGAGCAAGTTCGGGCTGCAAGGCATGACGCATCAGCTCACGATGGACGGCCGCAAGCACAACATCGTCGCGTCCATCATCCATCCCGGCGCGACGCTCTCCTCGTTCACGGCCCGCCGCGGCCGCACCGCGGCAGGGCCGGGCGAACGGCCTGACGACTACGTCATGGCGGCTGAGGACGTGGCGAGGGTCGCGGTGCTCATGGCAGCGCTGCCGGGGGAAGTGAACCTCTACGAGGCGACCATTCTGCCGAACCACATGCGTTCGTTCATCGGGCGCGGGTAGCCCCGCGCCGGGCGCATGATCAGATCGGGGAATCGGCGCTCTGATCCGCCTGCTCGCGCGCGTGGCGCATCATCTGCAACGGCGACATCGGTTTGGCGACGCCCACCGCCGGACGATCGACGAGCGGCCCCGCGGTGATGCCGATCGCATGCGCCGCAACGGCGCCGAGCGCGAGAATGACGACCCCGCCGATGACCATGGACCTGTTCATAGCACCCTCCCTTTTTGGTGCGCGGACCCTAGCGGTGGCCCATTAAGGGCGAGTTTCCGTTGCGATAGCCGTGGGAACTTGCCACCAGAACGGTGAATCAAAGCTTGCGCGCATGCGTCGCATTCGAAGGATTTGGCGGGTTTTTTCGCACAAACCCGGCGCTCCCGCCCCTCTGCTTGCCCGATCAGAGCCCGTACGTGCTCAAGGGCAAGGCCGGAAAGGACGTGACGAATTTGTGCTTGTGCTTGTAGCAGCCCGGATGGCCCCCCGATCTCGCCTTCGGAGCCCGAGGGCAGGCTCTCGCGAAATCCGGGCGTGCCGGTCCCGCATTCCGCTTCGCTCCATGCGGGCGAGATGACCCTCAGGTCCCGGGCGGTCGCGGCATCACGGCGTTGCACCGCTTGCAGGTGCGCGCCTCCTCGCTGTCGAAGAAATTCTGATACGCCTTCGACACCGGATCGGCGCGGTAGTCGCCGACCATACATTGCTCCTCGTGCAGCAACGCATCGCAACTCGGGCAGAACCACTGGAATCGGTCGACCTCGCCGGCGCGCCGCTTGCGCTCGACCACGAGGAGAAACGAATCCGGCGCAAAGCGCGGCGAATGCGGGGTGCCGGCGGGCGTGTAGATCACCGATCCTTCCGGCACCACGGCGATCTCCTCCTTGCCGGCCTCGTTGCGATAATGCAGCCGCAGGTCGCCCTTGACCGGGTACATCACCTCGTCGCTCGGATTGATGTGGAATTCGCTGCGGTACTCGCGACCGCGGGCCATGAACACGAGCGAGTCGTCATGCTGCCACAGCACATTGACGCGCTTGCCGGATTCGCCGAGCGCGCGGGCCGTCTCGGGCAGGCTGACGATTGGCATCTTCATGGTGGGGCTCCTTGCACGATCCCCAGAGACTAGCCCGGTTCACGGGAAGCGCAATCGGTGGCGCTCGGCGCGACGATCATCGACCGGCTCTGGCGCCCTACCATGCAGCGCCTACCGGGCGTCTCGAATCTCATGTAGCGTTCCGGAAGAGCTGCCGGCGGGACCTGCCGATGTTCCGCGAATGAAGGCAGCGAGCACGGGAGGATGCATGATGCTCGACCGCCGTCGATTCCTTCACCTCGCCGCCGGCACCGTCGCGTTGCCCACGCTGCCGCGCGCGGCACACGCACTCGACTATCCGACTCGGCCGGTCCACATCGTGGCGGGATTTCCGCCCGGCAGCGGCCCGGACGTGATCGGGAGGCTCGCCGGACAATGGCTGATGGACCGGCTGAAGCAGAATTTCGTGCTCGACAATCGGCCCGGCGCTGCGAGCAATATCGGCACCGAGATCGCGGCAAAGGCGGCGCCGGACGGCTACACGCTGCTGATGACGGTTTCCACCAATGCGGTCAACGCAACGCTCTATCAGAACCTCAACTACAACTTCTCGCGTGACCTGGTGCCGGTCGCGAACATCGGCGCGACGCCGTTCGTGATCACCGCCAATCCGGCATTCCCGGCGAAGACCGTCCCCGAATTACTTGCCTATGCGAAGCAGAATCCCGGCAAGATCAACTATGCCACCTCCGGCGTCGGCAGCGGCCCGCACGTCTCGGCCGAGCTTTTGAAGATGATGACCGGCGTCGACCTCGTCCACGTGCCCTACCGCAACAACTACGTGACCGATCTCCTGGCCAACCAGATCCCGCTGTCGGTCAGCCCGATGCCGCAGGTGATCGAATTCATCAAGGACGGCCGGCTCAAGGCCATCGCGGTCACGCCGGCCAGGCGCTGGGATGCGCTGCCGGATGTGCCGGCGCTCGGCGAGTTCGTGCCCGGCTATTCGTCGGCTGGCTGGTACGGCCTCACGGCGCCGGTCGGCACCGCCCCGGAGATCGTCGCCAAGCTCAACGCGGAGATGAACGCGGGGCTTGCCGACGCGAACCTCAAGGCGCGCCTGCTGGCGCTCGGTGTCGAGCCGAAGGCCATGAGCACGGCCGAGTTCGGCACGTTCATGGGCGACGAGGTCGCCAAATGGGCGAAGGTGATCAAGTTCGCCGCACTCAAGCCGGCGGGATAGCCTGCATTCTCCGGCGCAGGCAGGCAGGTTCCCGTTCCCGTCTTGATCTCCCGACCGGTTCCGCGCGCATGATACGCATGCGCCTTGCGGGCGGACCTTCGCGCCCCCAACCCGAACAGGAACACAGCCGCGGATTCATGCGTTGCCGAACAGATCCCGGCGCGGGGGCGTTCGTGGAGGAACCCCGCATGCCGTCTGGGCACGAGCTCGATACCGAGCTGGCGCGTATGCGCCGGACGTTGCGCCGTTTGATGGCAGTGATGACGCTCGGGCTCTTTGTTGGTGTCGGCGCGATCGCGGCGGTCGTCGGCGTGACGCTGTCGAGCGCCGACAAGGAAGCGGCGCGTTCCTTCGATGCTGGCTGGCGCAAGGACAACGGGAAAGATACGCGCGCCTCGCAGGTCCGGCCCGCAGCCGTCGCCCAGGCGCCGGCCGCCGCGCCGAATCCAAGCACGGCTCTGTCGGCGCCAAAACCGGCACCGGCTCGGCCAGAAACGACCGGAGCCGCGACCGGAGCTGCCCAGAGTGCCGGCGTTGACGCTCCGCTCCAGACGGCTCCGGACCAGGCGAGCGCCGAGCCAAGCAAGAAGGCCACCAGCCATTCGCGGAAGAAGCACAGCCGCAGGTACCTTGCCCGCACCCGGGCGAAGCCATCCGATGAGGAGCGGGCGTACTACCCGGACGACGGCGGGCGCTCATCGCCTGAGCCTGTGCTGCGGCGACCCGGCTTCGAGCGGCGGCCGCAGGCAGACGCGCCGTCGGATTACGGCGGCGGCCGCCAGTCGCCGCGCGACGGTCTGTTCGGTGCGCTCTTTGGCGCGCACCCGGATTAGGTCCGGTCCTCAACCTGTTAGCGATTGAACCGGCCGCACCTGCGTCCCGCACGGATGCAATGAGCGACGAAAGAATTCGTACGCTTGCGTACCTTCCGGATGTTCGTCCTGCTCGGCCCGACCGATGGCCCTGCGCAATACTCGGGGTTCGGCCGGGCACGCGCCCAATTGCATGGCGTGGCCTGCCGCAATGGAGGAAACAATGAGGACAGCGTTTGCAATGCTCATCGGCGCCGGAGTGATCTCACTCGCGGTCGTCGACTACGCCGCCCCGGCGAATGCCGCCGTTCGTCATCGGCATGCCCAGCCCAGGATCCACCACTCCGCGACGGCCCCCGCGGCACCGGCGGCCTACAGCACGACGGGTAACAATCCTGCCAAGAGCTATCCCACACGCCATGCGTCCGAGAACGCCGTCAGGACCGGCACCCTGGCGCAGAACGGCAACAATCCCGCCAAGCGCTATAACACGCGCAATGCGGGAGACAACGTCGTCAGGAACGGAACGCTGATGCAGAGCGGCAATAATCCGGCAAAAAAATACAAGGGCACCACCGGCTCGGCACAATAGCTGGGCTCGCAAAACGCGGGGTGGGCAACGGCCTTGGCCGTTGCCCACCTGGACCGGACTTCGAATTGGCGTCGCGCGGCTAGGCCGGCGAAAGCCGGATCATTTCGCCGCCGCCGGGAACGCCGGCAGCTTCCCGATGTCGCGCGCGTCGTGCTGGATGATCACCGTCGCCTTGGTGTTCGCCGCAATCTTCTTGAGACGCTCGAGCGATGCCACGGTCTGCGCACGATCGTAGTTGAACGCCGGCACGCCACCCGACTCGTAGTTCTCGCGGAAGTGCACCGCATCACCGGTGATCAGCACGGCGCCCGTCTGCGGCAGCTTGACCAGCAGGCTCTGGTGGCCGGGCGTGTGTCCCGGGGTGCGCAGCACGATCACGCTCCCGTCGCCGAACACGTCCTTGTCGAGCGCCAGCGGCTCGAGCTTGCCCTCGCCCTTGATCCAGGTCTCGAACGGCTTGAAGTTCACCCCTTGGGCCGGCTTGGGCGCGGTGATGGCGTCCCATTCGCGGGCGCCGATCAGCAGCGTCGCTTTCGGAAACGAGTCCACCTGCCCGGTGTGATCGGCGTGATAATGGCTGATGCCGACGTATTTGATCTGCTCCGGCTTGAGATCGAGCTTCGCCAGCTGGTCGACGATGCTGACCTTCGGGGCGACGTTGGGCGCCGTCATCGCATGCCCGGTGTCCCAGAGAAGATAATCATCGCCGTGCTTGACCAGATAGCAGCTGTAGACGAACTGCAGCTTGAGATCCGGGTAGGCAAAGGTATCGGAGAAGCGCTGATTGACCGCGATCGGCGGCTGGGGCGTGCCGCAGTCGAGGCGTGTCAGTGACATGTCAGGGCCGGCTTGCGCAGGCGACCCGAGGCCGGCGAACAGGCCAGCGCAGGCGCCGACCGCGAGCGTCATCAGCATTCGCTTCATCGTGTTCCTCCCTGGAAATGAGTTTTGCAGCGTTATGGACGGGCAGGCAGCAGAACGTCGCGAGGTCCGTTGCGGAAAGCCTTCGAACCCCGCATCTTCAGGATACACGTGACGGGGAAGCGGTGGAATGTCCCATGGCACCCCCCTCCGGCCGATCGTGCGCGATGCGCCCGCACGAGACCGCAGCCTCACCGCACGACGGCTGCTCCGTCACCGCGGCTTCTCGAACCTGAGCACGAACTCGTCGACCTTGATCGGCGAGCGGAAGACGATCGCGGTGCGCGGGTCGTCCGGGTTGCGCAGGAAATCGCCCGACGCGACGAACTTGAAGCCGGCGGCCTCGAGCTCGGCTCGCACGCTGGCCTCGGCGATGCGGTGGTAGAGCTTGCCGACCTTGGCGTCGTCCTCGGGGCGAGCGGAATGGTCGGCGATGACCAGCGTGCCGCCCGGCTTGAGCGCGGCGAACAGCGCCTTGTCCATGGCGGCGCGGTCGACCTCCATGTAGGTCGTGTCGTGATAGGCGAACAGGAAGGTGATCAGGTCGAGCGGCGGCAGGCCCGCGGCCGGATCGCCGAACGGATGGATCTGCGCCGCCGCATTGCTCATGGCCGGGGTCTTCAGGCGGGCCTCGAGCTTCTCGTTGGGCTTGTCATTCTGGCCCCACACCTTGCCGTCCGGACCGACCGCGCGCGCCATCAGCTCGGTCGAGTAGCCCGCGCCGGCCCCCATATCGAGCACCTTCCAGCCGGTCTTCGGGCCGATGAAGGTCAACAGGGCGAGCGCGTTGCGGCGCTGGTCGTTTTGCCGGTCGGCGTCGCTGCGGTCGCTCGCGGCGAGGATCGCCGCATAATCCTGGGCGCGGACCTGCGCCGGCGCGAGCTGCGTGAAGAACGCGAGCGCTGCGAGCGCGAC
Organism: Xanthobacteraceae bacterium; assembly: GCA_035764045.1. Lineage (GTDB taxonomy): Bacteria > Pseudomonadota > Alphaproteobacteria > Rhizobiales > Xanthobacteraceae > JAVDCA01. The sequence continues at coordinate 5,804 of DASTZX010000068.1, forward strand.
GAGCGCGCCGTGTCGAGCTTGGCGGACCATGAGCATTTCTCCATGCGATGCTGTGTGACTGACATCCGGCACTCGCCAGGCTTCCACCGCCAACGCTATTTCGGCACGCAGCCACGACGACAAAGCGAATGGCCCTGCGACGATGCCCCTTGTCTGCGGGATTGTGCGACCAGATTAGCACGCTCCGACCGATGCGTAACGGCTCAAATCGCCCTTCCGCTCAACGCCCATTGGTCTAGATTGACGCCACCGCGACGCCCTGCCGATCAGAGGATCCATGTCCGAGCTTGCCCATTGGAACGAACGTTTCTCCGTACCCGGCTATGTCTTCGGCACCGAGCCGAATGCATTTCTCAAGAGCCAGGCGCATCGGCTCCATAAGGGACAGACCGCGCTCGCGATCGCCGACGGCGAAGGCCGCAACGGCGTCTTCCTCGCCGAGCAAGGTCTCGACGTGCTCTCGGTCGACTTCTCCCCGGTCGCAATCGCAAAGGCGCGCGAGCTCGCAAAGGCCCGCGGCGTGACGCTGAGGTACGAGCAGGCCGACGTCCTCAACTGGAGCTGGCCGGCGGGGCAGTTCGACGTGGCGGTCGCGATCTTCGTTCAGTTCGCGACCGCAAAAGAGCGGCCGCGCTTCTTCGCGGGCATGAAGCAGGCGCTCAAGCCGGGCGGGCTGTTGCTCATGCAGGCCTACCGGCCCGAGCAGCTCGCCTATGCGACGGGGGGACCGAAGGACGTGACGCAGCTCTATACGCGCGGGTTGCTGGAGGCGGAGTTCGCCGATTTCGCCTCGGTCGAGATCCGCGAGCACGACAGCGTGATGCACGAGGGCAGCCGCCATGTCGGCATGTCGGCATTGATCGATTTCGTGGGGACCAAATAGGTTGCGTGCAGTCATCCGCGGCAGGACCGCGGGCCTGCTTGAATCGAAGCGGCTGGGCCTCCACTATCCGGGCTGAGCCCTTCGATCCGGGACTTTCCTGATGACGGTTTCCGAACGCCTGGTTGCGCCGGTCGATGGCGTCCGCGCGGTGCGCCCCGCGATGACGGCCGTCTGCGCGCGCACGGCGTTGGCGCGCTCGTATTTCCTGGTGCTGGCGTTCCTCGGTCTCGGCCTCTTCGTGCTCGGCTTGGGCAACCGTTTCACCGCCGACGGCGCGTTCCTCATCCCGCCGCAGGTCGGCTGGATCCCGCCGCTGTCCGCCGGCGCCTGGTTCGAGGCATTCGCGATCCACCAGCAGGATCCGGTCTTTGCCGCCTGTGGCGGGACTGAATCGCTCCCGCTGTTCAAGACCCTCTATTGGTGGGAGTGGCTGCGGCAGGCTTTCCTTCTCGCGCTCGGCGCAATCGCCCTGCTCGGGCTGGTGACCACGGCCACGTCACGACGATATGGATTCGCGCTCCCGCGCCTCATCGCTCTTGCCGTCCTCGCGCTCGCCTTCTGGCCGGCGCGATGGGCGCTCGAGCATCTCATCGACGCGAGCCCGACACTCGCGAGCTTCAACGCCGGTCAATATCGCCATGCGCTCGCGGTCTTGTTTGCCAGCGCCGCGCTTGCCGCCGTCGTGGCGTCCGCGGCCGCGCCACCCCGGCCGGATCAGCGCGCGAGGTCGTGGCAAATCGAGCAGCGCGAATGGCTCTGGATCGCCGCGATCCTGATCGATATCGGGTTTGGCGCGCTGTTCGCGGCCCGCGACGCGGCGGCCTCCTGGCCGAGCCTGCTCGGATACGAGGGTCACGCCCTGCCCCCGCTCCCGCAGCTCCTGTCCTATTCGCCCTGGTGGCTCAACTTCACGTTCAATGCGCTCACCATCCAGCTCGCGCATCGCACGCTCTCGGCCGCATTGTGGGTCGCCGCGGCCTGGGAGCTCGTCACCGCCCTGCGCAGGACCTCCGGCACTGGGCGCACCGCCCTGCGCTTTCTTCTGATCACCGGCCAGATGGCCAGCGGCATCGTGACGCTCATGCTGGCCGTTCCGGCGCTGCTGTCGATCGTGCATCAGGTAGGCGCGGTGTTTCTGCTCGCCGCGTCATTGGCATTCCTGCGGCCCGGCGGAACGATCGCCAGGGCCAAGGTCCCTTCCTGAAAACCCCCACTCGGAGAATCCCATGACAAGACCGCACCGATTGGCGCGCCTCGCCGCACTGTTTCTGCTGATGGTGCCGGTGGCCGCCCATGCGCAGGCCGACAATTACCCCACCAAGCCCGTGACCATCATCGCCGATGCGGCT
>DASTZX010000069.1:0-9066 GCA_035764045.1 Xanthobacteraceae bacterium
ATCCTCGTCGCCAACAAGAGCGAAGGCCGTGCCGGGCAGGCCGGCGTCTACGAAGCCTACGCCCTGGGCCTGGGCGAGCCGGTCGCGCTCTCGGCCGAGCACGGCGAAGGGCTGGCCGACCTCTATGATGCGCTGCGCACGGCGCTGCCGGAGCAGACCGAGCGCGCCGAGGAAGCGCCCGCCGAAGGATCCGAGACGCCGGACGCGGAGAGCACCCGGCCGATCCGCGTCGCCGTGGTCGGACGTCCGAATGCCGGCAAGTCGACCTTGGTCAACCGTCTGATCGGCGAGGAGCGCCTGCTCACCGGTCCGGAAGCCGGGATCACGCGCGACTCGATTGCGGTCGACCTCGCCTGGCGCGGACGCCACTTCATGGTGCACGACACCGCGGGGCTGAGGCGGCGCTCGCGCGTCGAGGACAAGCTCGAGAAGCTGTCGGTCTCCGACGCCCTGGAGGCGATCCGCTTCGCCGAGGTCGTCGTGGTGCTGATGGACGCGGACGCCGCGTTCGAGGAGCAGGATCTGCGCATCGTCGATCTGGTCGAGCGCGAGGGCCGCGCACTGGTCATCGGCCTCAACAAATGGGACCGCAACGACCGCGCTCCCGGCGCGATCGGCAAGCTGCGCGCTGAGGCCGAGCGGCGGCTGCCGCAGGTCAAGGGCGTGCCGCTGGTCGCGCTCTCGGGTCTCACCGGCGAGGGCGTGGACCGCCTGATGCAGGCGGTGGTCGACGTCCACCGGGTGTGGAACAAGAGGGTGCCGACCAATGCGCTCAATCGCTGGCTCGAGGAAGCCATTGCGGCGCATCCGCCCCCCGCCGTGTCCGGCCGGCGGCTCAAGCTCAATTACATGACCCAGCCAAAGACGCGGCCACCGAGCTTCGTGCTCTTCTGCACCCGGGCCGACGCGGTGCCGGACGCCTACCTGCGCTATCTCGTCAACGGAATGCGCGAGACCTTCGATCTTCCGGGCGTGCCGGTCCGCGTTGCGCTGCGCGAGAAGGAGAATCCGTTCGCCGGCCGGGCGAAGAGGAGGTGAGGGGTGCGGTTTGCCATGCGTGCCGTCATCGCCCGGCAAGCGGGCGATCCAGTAATCACCATCGTCTGAGATCGAGCACGAATGCTGCGGAGTACTGGATGCTCCGCTTTCGCGGAGCATGACGTGCCAGGGTTAGCGCCCGCCCGGCAGGTCACGCGACGGCGGTGTTCGTGAAGCTACGGCTCGGTCGGCAGCCGGTAGGACATGAGCTTGCCGGCGCGGAAGTCGTAGAGCTTGCCGGTCTCCCGCATGCTGGGCAACGTGAGCGGCACGATCTTGTCCGCCACCTCCTCGACCGAGGGCAGGGTCATCGGATCCTCTCCCGGCATCACGGCGGCGCGCAGCCGGGTGCGGGTGGGCCCGGGATTGAACACATTCACGCGGATATTGGTCGACTCGGTCTCCGCCGCGAAGGTGCGGGCGAGCGCCTCCAGCGCCGCCTTCGAAATCCCGTACGGACCCCGATAGGCGCGCGCATTGTGGGCGGCGCCCGATGAGATGAACACGGCGCGTCCGGCTTTCGAGGCGCGCAACAGCGGCTCGAGATGGCGGATGAGCTGCCAATTGGCGGTGACGTTGATCGCCATCACGTCGTCCCAGGCCTGCGGCTCGACATGGGTGAGCGGCGAGGAGGGTCCGCCGATTCCGGCATTGCCGATCAGCACGTCGAGCCGGCGATAGCGCTCGTCGAGCGCGGCGGCGAGCCGCGCAATGCCCGCCGCATCCCGCACATCGAGCGGCACCAGGGTCGCGCTCCCGCCGAGCTTGCGGATCTCGTCGTCGAGTTCCTCGAGGCCGCCGACCGTGCGGGCGACCGCAACCACATGCGCGCCGGCGCGCGCGAGCGCGAGCGCGGTGGCATGGCCGATGCCGCGCGAGGCGCCGGTCACGAGCGCGATGCGGTCGGCGAGGGGAGCGGGCATGGCAAGCACTCGTTCGTCATGCCCGGGCTTGTCCCGGGCATCCCGGTCTTACGGAAGGTACGTTTTTAAAGACGGGGATGGCCGGGACAAGCCCGGCCATGACATGGAACATGACATGGAAGCAGAATTGCAGTTCGTCAGCTCGCCTCGGCGAGCAGCGACAGCTGCCGTGGCGATGCCTCGCGCGCGTTCTGGTCGGTGAGGCCGGTCGGATAGTCGCCGGTGAAGCAGTGGTCCGTGAACTGCGGCCGCGCCGGGTCGCGCGCCTTTTCCCCCATGGCGCGATAGATGCCGTCGACCGACAAGAAGGCGAGGGAATCCGCGTCGATGATCTTGCGCATCTCCTCCACCGAGTGATTGGAGGCGAGCAGGTTGTCGCGCTCGGGGGTGTCGATGCCGTAATAGTCGGGATGGGTGATCGGCGGGGAGGCGATGCGGAAATGCACCTCCTTGGCGCCGGCCTCGCGCATCATGCGCACGATCTTCATCGAGGTGGTGCCGCGCACCAGGCTGTCGTCGATCAGCACGATGCGCTTGCCGGCGACGACGGCGCGGTTGGCGTTGTGCTTGAGCTTGACGCCGGATTCGCGGATCGCCTGGGTCGGCTGGATGAAGGTGCGGCCCACGTAGTGATTGCGGATGATGCCGAGCTCGAACGGAATGCCGGACGCCTGGGCATAGCCGAGGGCGGCCGGGACGCCGGAGTCCGGCACCGGCACCACCACGTCGGCGTCGGCTTGCGCCTCGCGCGCGAGCTCGTGGCCGAGATTCTTGCGGATCATGTACACGCTGCGCCCGCCGACTACCGAGTCGGGACGGGCGAAATAGATGTATTCGAAGATGCACGGCCGCGGCGGCATCGGCGGGAACGGCTTCAGCGACTGCGTCCCCTCGTCGGAGAACACGACGATCTCGCCATTCTCGACGTCGCGCACGTAGCGCGCGCCGATGATGTCGAGCGCGCAAGTCTCCGAGCTCACCACCGGGCAGCCCTCGAACTCGCCGAGCACCAGCGGGCGGATGCCGATCGGGTCGCGTGCGCCGATCAGCTTCTTGTTGGTCAGCGCAGCGAGCGAGTAGGAGCCCTCGAGCTGGCGCAACGCGTCGGTGAACTTGTCGATGAAGCGGCCGCGCCGCGAGCGCGCCACGAGATGCAGGATCACCTCGGTGTCGGTGGTCGACTGCATCATGGCGCCTTCGCTCACGAGCTGGCGGCGCAGGGTGAGGCCGTTGGTGAGATTGCCGTTGTGGCCGACCGCGAAGCCGCCGGAATTGAGCTCGGCGAACAGCGGCTGGACATTGCGCAGGATGGTCGCGCCGGTGGTCGAATAGCGCACATGCCCGACCGCCATGGAGCCGGGCAGACGATCGATCACGTCGCGTCGCGAGAAGGTGTCGCCGACGAGGCCGAGCCGGCGCTCGGAATGGAACCGCTTGCCGTCGTAGCTGACGATGCCCGCCGCTTCCTGGCCGCGATGCTGGAGGGCGTGCAGTCCGAGCGCGGTGATGGCCGCGGCGTCGGGATGGCCGTAGATGCCGAACACGCCGCACTCCTCGCGCAGCCGGTCGGCATCGGGATCGAAGTCCATCTCCGGATCCGACCGGGGATCCGCATCCGGTTCAAGGCCGCCGTCGTTCCGCTGTTCCATCGTCGCTCCGGTTATGCCGCCCGACGGGGCGAATGGTCCTCATGTCCTGGTTGTCGACCCACGCCGGAACATCTCCTCATCGCGGGCGGCATCGACGCCGCCCAAATCGCTATCGCGCCGCCGGCCCGCCGCCGCTGTCGGTGCGCTGGTCGGTTGGCGTGTCCGCGTTTTCTTCGTCAACAGGCCGTTTCTTGAACCTCTTCAAGATGGAGCTTTCGGGGTCTTCCGGCAAGAGCGACATCAGCCATTGTCCGGTGCTCTGCAGCACGACCCGCGACTTCGCGCTCTTGACGGCCTCGGGCTGCGATTTCTGCGGCACCAGCCAGTCGAAGAAGATGAAGGCGACGACGACGATGATCAGCCCGCGCGCGAGGCCGAACAGGAAACCCAGCGTGCGATCGAGCGCCCCGATGCGGCTGTCGAGGATCTTGTCGGAGATCCGCACCGTGATGACCGAGACGACCACCAGGGTCACCAGGAACACGCCGCCGAGGACGATAGCCTTCACGACCCACTCGTTCCAGCTCGCGAAATATTGTGTCGCGACAGGGAGGAGGCGGGGAAACAAATAGACTGCCGCGAGGGCGGCGGCGCCCCAGGCCGCGATCGACATGACTTCGCGCATGAAGCCACGGACCATGGCGAGCAGGCCCGAAATCAGCATGACGACGATCAGGAAGATATCGAGATACATCGATCCGCCAATGGCTGGGGGACGGCTCCATGTCGGCCGCGTTAACCCTGTTGGGGGGCGCAGCCGGCCAAAGCCGAACCCGACTCGGGCGCGACCCGATTTTGCGCCCCGTGTATAGCGGCAGGAGGCTCCCGCGTCACCCGTATTGTCGCCCGGCTGGGGATCGCGGCCGCGGCTAGTGTCCCGATTCCGGTTGAACCTTTGGTAAATTCGCGCCGTCGCGCGGTGCTCCGCCCCGCGTGCTCCGCGCCCCCGATCAGCGATCTCCGACCGCGGTCCTGATCTCCGCTACGCCGCGCCGCCGGCCGCGCTGCGCGATGTCGGCAACCAGATCGGCAAGCCCGCCGACGCCGGTGAGTGCGACCCCGAGGTCGGCGCCGGCATCGCCGCGCGCGGGCTCGGGGAGAAACGCGCGGGCGAAACCGAGCTTGTGCGCCTCCTTGAGGCGAGCGGCGCTCTGCGCGACCGGCCGCACCGCGCCCGACAGCGATACCTCGCCGAAGAACACCGCGTCCGACGGCAGCGGCGCATTGCCGAGCGAGGAAACGAGCGCGGCCGCGGCGGCGAGATCGGCGGCAGGCTCCTGGATGCGCAGGCCGCCGGCCACGTTGAGGTAGACGTCGTACCCCGACAGCTTGACGCCGCAGTGGGCCTCGAGCACCGCGAGCACCATGGAGAGGCGGCTCTGATCCCAGCCGACGACCGCCCGACGCGGCGTGCCGAGCGTGGTCGGCGCGACCAGCGCCTGCATTTCGACCAGGAGCGGCCGCGTGCCCTCGATGCCGGCGAACACCGCGGTGCCGGGGCTGCCGAGATCACGCTCGGAGAGAAAGAGCTCGGAAGGGTTGGCGACCTCCCGCAGGCCGCTGCCGGTCATCTCGAAAACGCCGATCTCGTCGGTCGGGCCGAAGCGGTTCTTCACCGCGCGCAGGATGCGGAACAGATGGGTGCCTTCGCCCTCGAAGGAGAGCACGGCATCGACCATGTGCTCGACGACGCGCGGGCCGGCGATCTGGCCGTCCTTGGTGACGTGGCCGACCAGGATCACGGCGGCGCCCGACCGTTTGGCGAAATGGATCAGCGCCTGGGCGCTGCCGCGCACTTGGGTGACGGTGCCGGGGGCGGATTCGATCGCGTCGGTCCACATGGTCTGGATCGAATCGATGATGACGAGGCGGGGTGTCTTGCCCTGCGCGAGGGTGGCCAGGATGTCCTCCACCGAGGTCTCGGCAGCGAGCTCGACCGGCGCCGCGGCGAGGCCGAGCCGCTCGGCGCGCAGCCGCACCTGTGCGACCGCTTCCTCGCCCGAGATGTAGATTGCGCGATGGCCGGCGCGGGCGAGCGCCGCGGTGGTCTGGATCAGCAGCGTCGATTTGCCGATGCCGGGATCGCCGCCGACCAGCAGAACCGAGCCGCGGACGAAGCCGCCGCCGGTGACGCGATCGAGCTCGGCGATGCCGCTCGGGATGCGCGGGGCCTCATGGGTTTCGCCGGCGAGCGGCTCGAGCGCGAAGGGACGGCCCTTGCGGGCCGGCCGGCCCGGTCCGGACGCCCGCGCATCGGCGGCGGCGCTTTCCTCGACGATCGTGTTCCATTCGCCGCAGGAATCGCACTTCCCCTGCCAGCGGCCGGACGTGGCGCCGCAGTTCTGGCACACGAAAGTGGGGCCGCGTTTTGCCATGAGGCTTCACGTGCGAGCGAGCGCGCGCCGGAATCGCGCTGCGCGCAAAAGCCTATCACGCGTCATCGCGCTCACGGCCGCCTCCCGGCGTCTTTCCACCGTCGATCACCCGCATCACCCGCGCCCGCGGATCGTCGGGCAGCATCCGCGGCGCCTCGAGGTCGGGCAGGTAGACGCCGCAGCCCTCCGGCCAGCGCCGATTGGGCTTCCAATGCGGGCAATCGGCTGCGAGCCGGACCACCACATCGGAGAGGCGCGCCTCGCAGCCGAACTTCACCGCGAGCCGCACCAGCCGGTAAGCACCGACCCGCGCGCAGTAACGGCAGGCGAGGCGTACGACCACGTAGGGGTAGGGGTAGTTCAGTAGGGTTTCGTCCTCCATCCATGGATGAGAACATATAGAGAACATAACTGCAAGACAAGAGCCTCGCTCGGTTGAGCGCGGACGGGTGTGAGCCGGTGGGGGCCAGGGTGCGCGGCTGATCGGTCCCCCCGATCCGCTTCAGCCTTTGTAGAGGCGGGAATAGCGGCGGCCGAGATTGCACAGCAGCTCGTAGCCGATGGTGCCGCATTGGGCCGCCAGCCGATCGATGTCGACATCGCCGCCGATCAGCGTCGCCCATTCGCCGCGTCGGGCGGCGTGGTCGGGGAGCGCGGTCACGTCGACTGCGAGCAGGTCCATCGACACACGGCCGACCACCCGGCAGCGCGTTCCGGCGACGATCATCTCGGCGCCGGCCCTCGCCTCCGGCCCGCTGGCAGCCCGCGGATATCCGTCGGCGTAGCCGGCCGAGACGATGGCGATGCGCGAGGGACGATGCGCGGTCCAGGTGGCGCCATACCCCACGGTCTCGCCACGCGGCACCGTGCGCACCTGGATGATGTGCGCCCGCAGTCCGATGACCGGCGCCATCGGATTGGGGCTGCCCGGCGTCGGATTGCCGCCGAACAGCGCATAGCCCGGGCGGACGACGTCGTAATGGGCGGACGTGCCGAGAAAGATGCCCGACGAGTTGGCGAGCGAGGCCGGGACGCCGCGAAACAACCCGCGGATCTCGCGAAACAGCTGGATCTGCCGGTTGTTGAGCACATGCGTCGGCGTCTCGGCGCAGGCGAAATGGCTCATCACCAGCGCGATGCCGTGGTCCGGAGTCTTGAGGCGCTGGGCGAGCCCGGCGGCCTCGTCCGCCGAGATTCCAAGCCGGTTCATCCCGGTGTCGAAATGCAGCGCCGCGCCGCCGCGCCAGGCATTGGCGAGGCAGAACACGTCCCATTCGGCGACCTCGTGCAGCGAGCCCAGCACGGGCCGCACGCGCGCGTCGGCGAAGCCCGCGGCCGCTCCCGGCGGCAATCCGCTGAGCGCATAGACGGTCGCGTCGGGAGCCACCGCACGCACCTTCCGGCCTTCGGCGAGGTGGGCGACAAAGAATGTCTTGCAGCCCGCTGCCGCAAGCGCGCGCACCACCGGCTCGAGGCCGCAACCGTAGGCATCGGCCTTCACCACGGCGGCGCATTCGGCAGGCGAGACGCGGGCGCGCAGCGTGCGGAAATTGGTCTGGATCGCGCCGAGATCGATCGTGAGCGCACCGCCGGTCTCGATCGCGGGCGGCCCGACGGTCGCGGTCTGCGGTTCCGGTGTTTCTGCGGGCGCGGACGCCATCTGCTCGACCAGCGCCATGATGATTCTAGCCTCTGACGTGAACGCCGGTCCCGTGCCGGACGACTCCGCCGCAATATCGGCCGCCGCGTCGTCACGGGCAAGCGCAACCATCGGCCGCATCACGACCGCGCCGCCCCCCTGATCGCGCGCGCTTACGGCGCGCTTTCGGTGGCAAGGAACTCGCGCGGATGCACCTCTATGGTGACGTGCGAGAGGGCGCGGAAGGCGGTCAGCCGGTCGCGGTAGAAGGCCGGCGCGCGCGGCGCCGTGGTGCAGACCGACACGATGGCGCCGACATGGCCCGGCCCGAGGCGCCACAGATGCAGATCGCACAGGCGGTCGCCGTCGCGCTCGACCGCCCTGCGGATGTTCTCCGCCATGTCGGGATCGGGCGTCATGTCGAGCAGGACGGCGCCCGTATCGCGGATGAGCGCATAGGACCAGGCCGCGATCACGACCACACCGACGAATCCCACCACCGGGTCCATCCAGGCCCAACCGAGAAAGCGTCCGAGCAGCAGGCCGACGATGACCAGGATCGAGACCGCGGCATCCGCCATGACATGCACGACCGCCGCGCGCAGGTTGTTGTCGCGGTGCATGGCATGGCGGTGATCGTGGTGGTGGTCCTGTTCGGCGTGGTCATCCGCGCAATCGTCATCGTCGTCGTGGCCATGTCCCGGACCGTAATGATGAGCGTGCGCATGCGCGCCGCCGCCGAGCATGAGCACGCTCGCGACATTGACGCCGAGTCCGAGTATCGCGACCGCGATCGCTTCGCCGTAATGGATCGGGACCGGGGCGACGAGGCGCATGGCGGCCTCATATCCGATCAGCAGGGCGATCATCACCAGCACCACGGCGCTGGCGAAGCCCGCGAGGTCGCCGAGCTTGCCGGTGCCGAAGCTGAAGCGGGGATCGTGGGCGTGCCGGCGCGCATAGCTGTAGGCGAGAGCGGCGAGCAGCAGGGCGCCCGCATGGGTCGACATGTGCAGGCCGTCGGCAACCAGCGCAATCGAACCGAAGATGAGCCCGCCCGCGATCTCCGCGGCCATCATGACCGCGCACAGCGCGATGACGCCCCATGTTCGGCGCTCGTTGCGCGCGTGCCCCGCGCCAAGAAAGACATGGCTGTGTTCGAAAGCGTCAGGGGCAAGATCGCGCGCCGTCATGGGACTTCTTTCCGGGACGCATGCCGTCAATCTCAGCCGCCGGTCGCCGGCGGCGGGACATGCACGTCACTTGAGATAGCTGTGCACCACGTCGATCAGCTGCTCGGCAGCCTGGGCATCGAGCCGCACCGCGTTCTCCTGCCCGGTGACCAGATGGTTGCGCACATGGTCCTCGACCACTTCGGCCATCAGCCCGGCGACCGCGCCGCGGATGCCGACGATCTGGTGCATGACCCGGTCGCAGCCCGC
>DASTZX010000070.1:0-11902 GCA_035764045.1 Xanthobacteraceae bacterium
CACGCCCGGCCGATCGCCCCTCCGGAAATGTCACCACGATCCCCATGGAGCCCTCCGCCCCTTACGCAAGGCGACACCGGCGATTCTTCGCCGAACCAGGTCGCGCTTGCCTGCATTAGGGGGCAGAGGTGGTTAACGCGCTGCTAACACGCGACGTGCTGCGCGGGTCGCGCCATGCCGGCCGAATCGTCGCGCAATTCAGCGCACGACATGATCGAGGAAATGACGCCCCTCGCGGTCCTCGGTCTCCACGATCCACACGTCCGGATCGAACCGCGTTTCACGCGCCAGATATGCTTCGACGTCGGCTTCCGGCGCGGGCTGCGCCTTGAGCGAGGCGCTGAATGCGCGATCGGCGGGCTGCGCCTCGTCGAATGCGGCTTGCGGCGCGGGGCCATAGAGATCGGCCGTGCCGTCGAGGCGGTTGATCTTGATGAAGATCGCGCCCGCCTCCTCTGCGCCGCGCCGCCGGACCGCCGCGAAAACGCCCTCGACCTGGCAGCGGCGGATATAGGCCGCGACCCAGATTGCGGATTTCAGCCGCATCGCCGGCCCGCCGCTCCATTGCATGCGTCAGCGGCCCTGGATGGGTCGCCGATCGACGTTACGCTGTCATCGGACGAACCGCGATGCAAGCGATCGTACGCGCTCAGTCGAGAGGATGGCCGACGAGGTTGGCGAGCGCGCGTTTCATCGGCTCGGTGATCTCTTCGCTCGCCGGCAGATCGTGCTCGCGTTCGAAGCGTTGCACCGCGGCGCGTGTCTCGGCGTCGAAAACGCCGGTGGGCCTGAGCTGGCCATAGCCGAATTCGCTCAGCGCACGCTGCACCCCGAGCACCTGGCGCGACGGTTGGGGTCGTGCCGGCGGGGGTATCGGGGCCGACGGCCGCACGGCCGGGATGGCCGGCTGATGCACCGGCTGCGGCGGCGACTGCGGTTGTGCCGGCACCGGATGCGTGGCCAGCAGTTCGGCGATCGCGTCGTTGCGCGAACCGCGCGCGACGGACGATGTTGCCGGTGCGGGCCGCGCGCTGTCGTGCCGCACCGCGTCTGCGCTCGGCCGTGCGACGCCGCCGACGACGTCCGTGACGGCTGCGGCGACCGGCAACGGGCGGAGCGCGAAAATGGGCGCCGGATGGCGGCCATGCTGAAGGTAAGCCGCGTTGACAACGATCGCGATGACCGCGGCGAGAGCCACCAGAACCGCGATCGAATCGCGCGGGCGACGCATCAGGATGCGCCACCACCAGGGCCGGCCGGCGGTCGCCCGCCCCTCGTCCCCGTCATCGCTCCGCCGCCGTTTGCGCAGGGCCGCGTTAGGCACTTTTCCTCACCACCGTCACAACGTTGGATGCCGCGGCGCCGGTCTCGCCCGAGGCCAGTGGCGTGATAGTCGCCGTCGTAGCGCATGCTCCGGCCTGCTCGCAATCGACCGGCAGGCGCACCATCACGATCGTTCCCTCGCCCACCTGGCTGCGGATCGTGACCTCCCCGCCATGCAGCGCCACCAGGCCCTTGACGATAGACAGACCAAGCCCGGTCCCGTCGTGTCGTCGATCGTAGGTACCGCGCGCCTGGAAGAACGGCCTGCCGATCCGCGGCAGATCGTCCTCGCCGATTCCGATTCCGCTGTCCGCGACCGTGATCGCGATCGTGGTCTCTTCCGCCACCGCGCTGACCTTGATGCGTCCGCCGCGATCGGTGAACTTGATCGCGTTCGACAGAAGGTTGATCAGGATCTGCTTGAGCGCGCGCTTATCGGCCACGATCTCCGGCAGCTCGGGTGCGATCTCGACGGCAAGGTCGAGCCCGGCCTCGCGCGCCTTGAGCGCGAGGAGGTCGCAGCAACCGTCGATCACGCCCGCGAGCCGGAACGGCTCCGGCCGGATTTCGAAATCGCCCGCGTCGAGCTTGGTCATGTCGAGGATGCCGTTCACCACCGCGAGGAGATGGGTTCCGGATTCATTGATCAGCTCTGCGTATTCGCGCCGCCGCTCGGCATCAAGGCGGATCTGTCCCTCGTTCATCAGCATCTCGGAGAAGCCGATGATGGCGTTGAGCGGCGTGCGCAGCTCGTGGCTCATGGTGGCGAGGAATCTTCCCTTGGCGACGTTCGCCCGCTCTGCCTCGGCGCGCGAGTCCTCGAGCGCGTGCTCCTGCGCCTTGCGCTCGCTGATGTCGCGCATGACAGCGACAACTTCGCGCTCGCCCGTCGGTTCGCCCTCGCCGATCGCGGGATCGAGCGGCCGGCACCGCATTTCGATCCAGATGAATCGGCTGCCCGCCGCGATGCCGGGCTGGACGCCGTCCCGGCGCACGCGGAACTCGGCCGAACGCCCTTCCTCGCCGGCGTCCGCCAGCGCGGTCAGATAAGCCGGTCGATCCGCCACGTGCACGCGATCGAACAGCCCATGTCCGAGCAGATCGGCGGCCGTTGCGCCGAACAGCGATTCGGCCGCCGGCGAAGCGAACAGAACGATGCCGTTGCGCCCGTGGCGCGTGATCACGTCCATCATGTTGCGGGCGAGCAGCCGATAGCGGTCCTCTTCCGCGTACAGCATCCAGAAGCTCTTGCGCATCAGCGATTGCGCGCCGAGCGCGAGTCCCGAGGCGTAGAGCGAAGCCGAAATGATGCCGAGCGCGGCCAGCGCCGCGTGCGCCTGCTCGGGGGGCGCCGCATCAGGCAGCAGCCCCGCACGGCCGCACAGGACGAGCACGCCCGCCGCGAACAGCGACAATGTCGAGCCTGCTGCGACCACAGGCCGTGATGCGGACAGCGCCGCCTCCAGCGGCACGATCACCAGCCAGACCGCAGCGAACGACGTGACTCCGCCTGTGTGGGCGGCCACGACGGTAATCAGGCCGGTGAGCGCAAGCGAGGAGATGAGATGCGCGCTCTCGTAGCGACCGGTGCGCGAAAGGAAATGGGCGGCGAGGATCGGCGCGAGCAGCCACGCGAAGATCTCGAGCTCGAGCGCACTCGGCACGCCGCGCACCGCGAGATAGCCTGGAAGCAGAGCGAGCGCCGCCGAGCTGCCGATCACGCGGGGACCGATGAACGCGCGATGACGCGCCGCGGCAAGCGCATCGCCCTGCGCGGACGGATGCACCAGCGTATCGATGTAATCGCGGACCGGCCTGATAACCTGCAAGGTTGCTGCCCGACGCACGTCCGTAGATCGGCCGCGCTCCCCTTCAATCCCTTCGCGTAACACCCGGGATCGTGTCAGACGCCACTTAAACGAACACTAAGGTAAGCGGGCGCGCGCGGTTCCGCCGCGTCGAACCGCACGATTCGCGCTTGCCGCCGCCCTCCATTCGCGCAGCATGGTGAATGACGTATTGAATGGTGAATGATCGGTTGCATGGTGAACAAGGCGTTGACGTCGCGCCTAAACTTGGCATCGATTTGGGGCCGATCGTTCGAATTTTAAGCAAATGCCGGCGATGGGGCGAACTGCGTTTTGAGGCGCGCGTTGTATGTTGCGCACCGGGAGAGAACAACAACCATCGGGGACCAGGGGGTCGGGGCCGAGGTGGAAGTCGAGGTGAAAGGCAGGACCATGTTTTTCCTTCTTCGCATGACGTTCTGGATCGGCCTGGTGATGATGCTGATGCCGAGCGGCGCCAAGCACATCACGGCGGTGACGCGCGCCGGGGTGAGCGCGGGCGATGCGCTGTCGACCTCGTCGAACGTTTCCGATATGCGGCGCTTCTGCAGCCACCAGCCCACGGCATGCACAATCGGCTCGCAAGCCGCGATCACGTTCGGCCAGCGCGCGCAGGCGGGAGCCAAGAAGATCTCTGACTTCCTCACCGAGCGCACGGCGCCGCGCCAGACAGCCTCGACCGCGAGCAGGTCGGCGAAAGCCGCGGGGCCGGTGAATGCGAAGACATCGCAGGACACCCTGAGCGCCGGCGACGCTGCTCCGGCCTGGCGCGGTTCGCACCACGAGGTGCACCTCAAGAATGGCGCGTGAGCGCGCGTCCGAAGCTCGTCTAAAGGCCCAGGACGCGTTCTCCTTTCGCCTGCGTGAAACTGCGGCCGAAATGGCCGAGCCGCGAGCGGTCGCCTGCCTGATCCGCTCGCGGCTTTTTTCTTGCCCCGAGGCCCCCTTGCCCCGAGGCCCCCTTGCCCCGAGGCCCCCGTGACCCGCGGGGTGATAAGCCCTATATCAAGGGTGGCCGCGGGATCGAATCTGCATGCGGTCGGCGGAACAATTTGCCGGTGCCATGACGATCGACGAGATCATCGAGAATTTCTCCTTCCTCGACGACTGGGATGACCGCTATCGCTATGTCATCGAGCTCGGCCGCGGGCTATCGCCGCTGTCCGATGCCGCGCGCACCGACGCCAACAAGGTGCAGGGCTGTGCCAGCCAGGTGTGGCTTGCGACGCACGTTGAACCCGACGGCGCAGCCGGTCCGACGCTCACCTTCGCGGGAGACAGCGATGCCCATATCGTGCGCGGGCTGATCGCGATCCTCTTCGCCATCTACTCGGGCAAGTCCGCGCGCGACATCCTGTCGACGGACGCGGTGTCGGTGTTCGAGCAGCTCGGTCTGCGCGAGCATTTGACGCCGCAGCGATCGAACGGCTTCCGGTCGATGGTGGAGCGGATCAAGGCCGACGCGCATTCGGCGCTGGCCCCGGCGGCCTAAGCGACTGTATCGCTGCGCTGGCCGCACGTCTCGGCGCGCCCAGCGGCTATTTGCGGCGGCGGCGTTGCTGGCCCAAGCCCATCTGCTTCGCAAGCTGCGAGCGGGCCGCCGCATAGTTCGGCGCGACCATCGGGTAGTCGGGCGGAAGGTCCCATTTGTCGCGATAAGCCTCCGGCGTCATGCTGTATTGCGTTCGCAGGTGGCGCTTGAGCGATTTGAACTTCTTGCCGTCCTCGAGACACACGATGTAGTCGGGCGTGACCGAGCGCTTGATGGCGATGGCCGGCTTGAGCGGCTCCGAAGGTGCCTCGCCGTGGCCGCTCGATACGCGGGTCAGCGCAGAGTGCACCTGGCCGATCAAGGCCGGGAGGTCTCCCGCCGAAACACTGTTATTGCTGACATAGGCCGAAACGATCTCGGCGGTCAGCGCGATGTAATCGCTGCCGGATGCACTGTCGCTCATCGCCCTACCCGTCCTTCTCGCTCCATACCGGCCCGGCAGATCGATCGTGCGGCGCCCCGAGAATCCCGGGCTTCCCGCCGGTCGCCGCGGATCGTCGGGCGACGGTCACGAATCGAAATCAACAACTCTCGGCTTAAATACTATCGGAACTTGGCCGGAACAAGATCAGCCTGGCGCGGATGCAGTGAAAAACGCCGCCCGAGGCCGATTTTTCTTGCGCGGGCAAGCAAAACTGCTGCCCCAATCGTTATGCGATTGCAGACGCCCTGGCCGCCGGGACGGCCCGCAGCCCGGGGCAGGCAGTGCGGCCTCGCGCCGGAACAGGGCTGTCGGTATAACAGCCGCGAGTGGCCCGGAGTTTCCTGGCGCGGCCTGGGCCCCGCCGCAGGCCAAAGACCCCGCGACGGCCGCTCTCCACCCACACCGAGGTCCGACACGTGACGTCCCGATCCGCCGCCATTCGCCCCGATCGCGCGCCGATGTTCGAGCCGATTGAGGCCCGCCTGGTTCCCCGCGCCGCCAAGCGGCCGGTCGCCGTCACGCGGCATGGCGTCACGCTCGTCGACGACTACGCCTGGCTGAAGGTGCCGAACTGGCAGGCGGTAATGCGCAACCCGTCCGAGCTCGATTCCGAGGTCCGCGGCTATCTCGAAGCCGAGAACGCCCATGCGGAGGCGGCGCTCGCGCCCACCTCCGGCTTGCAGCAGCAGCTGTTCGCCGAGATGCGCGGGCGCATCAAGGAGGACGACTCCACGGTACCGGCGCCGGATGGCCCCTATGCCTATTACCACCGCTACCGGGAAGGCGGGCAGCACCCCGTGATCTGCCGCATACCGCGCGACGGCGGACCGGAGGAGATCCTGCTCGACGGCGACGCGCTCGCGGCCGGCAAGGCCTATTTCCAGTTCGGGGCAAGCGTCCACTCGCGCGATCACCGCAAGCTCGCCTGGTCATGCGACGAAACCGGCTCGGAGCTCGACGTGGCGCGGGTCCGCGATCTCGCCTCCGGGGCCGATCTCCCCGACCTGGTGCCCGATGTCTCCGGCCACCCCGTCTGGACGGCGGATGGCTCGGCCTTCTACTACGTGCGGCTCGACGAGCAGCAGCGCCCGACGCGTGTCTTTCGCCATCGCCTCGGCACTGCGGCCGCGGGCGACACGCTGGTCTACGAATCGCACGATCCTCGCTATTTCGTCAGCGTTGCCGAGCTGCAGTCCGGAGCGTTCGCCGAGATCTCGGCGCACGACAGCGAAAGCGCGGAATGCTGGCTCATCGATCTGCGCAGTGCGGATGCGCGGCCGATGCCGGTCGCGGCGCGCGATCCCGCGGTGCTTTACGACATCCAGCACCATCCCTCGATCGGCGGCGAGCCCACGCTGTTCGTCCTCACCAACGCCGATGGCGCGGAGGATTTCAAGATCATGATCGCGCCGCTGGCGACCCCCGGCCGCACGCATTGGCGCGATCTCGTGCCGCATCGTCACGGCGTCTACATTCTCTCGTTCGCCGTGTTCGCCGACTGGCTGATCCGGCTCGAGCGCGAGGACGGGCTGCCGCGCATCGTGGTGCGTCACATCGCGAGCGGCGAGGAACATGCGATCGAGTTCGCCGAAGAAGCCTATTCGCTCAACATGAGCGCCGGCTACGAATTCGCGACCAACACGCTGCGCTTCACTTACTCGTCGATGACGACGCCCGCCGAAGTGTGGGACTATGATCTCGCCGCACGCACACGGGTTCTGCGCAAGCGCCAGGAGATCCCCAGCGGGCACGATCCATCGGCCTACGTGACGCGCCGTCTGCTGGCGCCGAGCACCGACGGCGAGACCGTGCCGATCTCGCTGCTCTACCGCCGCGACGTCACCCCCGACGGCACGGCGCCGGCCCTGATCTACGGCTACGGCGCCTATGGATTCGCGATTCCCACCGGCTTCAGCGCGAACCGGCTCTCGCTCGTGGATCGTGGCTTCGTGTACGCGATCGCGCACATCCGCGGCGGCACCGAAAAGGGGCGCCGCTGGTATCGCACCGGCAAGCTTGCCTACAAGCGCAACACATTCGCCGACTTCATCGCCGTCACCGAGCACCTGGTCGAACAAGGCTATTGCGCGCGGGGACGCGCCGTGGCCCATGGCGGCTCGGCCGGCGGAATCCTCATCGGAGCGGTCGCCAACGCGCGCCCCGAGCTCTACGCCGGGATGATTGCGGAGGTGCCCTTCGTCGACGTGCTCAACACCATGCTCGACGACACCCTGCCGCTGACCCCGCCCGAATGGCTCGAATGGGGAAACCCGATCACCGACCCGCAGGCGTTCCGCACCATTCTGGCGTACAGCCCGTATGAGAACGTGCGGGCGCAGGTCTACCCCGCCCTGCTCGTGCTCGCCGGTCTCACCGATCCGCGCGTGACCTATTGGGAGCCGGCCAAATGGGTGGCGCGTCTGCGCGCGACCAAGTTCGGGGACAGCCCGATTGCGTTCCGCACCAACCTCGAGGCCGGCCATGCCGGCGCGGCCGGCCGCTTCGATCGGCTCAAAGAGGTGGCGCTCGCCTATGCGTTCGCGATCGCGGCAGCCCAGCGGAAAACCTGAAAACCGGGGCGCTCAGTCGTGCCGCTCGGCATTTTCCAGGTGGGACCGCAGCTCATCGATCGACGCAAAGCGCATGGTGCCCTGCGGCAGCTCGGCCTCGATCGAACCGTCCGTGTAAAGCGTATAGGCCATTCCGTCGATCACGCCCGACTTGAGAATGGCGATGGGCCGCATCTCGGGAGCGGATGCTGCCGCGGCAGGCTCGCTGCGCTCGCGCGGCGTCGTGCTCGCCGGAGGCTCGCGTGAGACCGGCGGTTCGCCCCGGGGCGCTTGCTTCTCCGGCTTGACCTCCAGCTTCGTTTCGACCCGCGGCTCGGGCCTTGCCTCCGCGCGGGGCGCGCGCGCGATCGCCTCCGGCTGCGATTGGCGAGCCCCGCGTCCGTCGGCCGGCCAGAGGGCATCGAACATGTTCGGCTTCTGCCCCGCGCCCTGCTCAGGCGCCGCGCGCTCCGCAGGCGCGGGCTTGCGTTGTGGCGCCAAGCGCGGCGGCGCCGCAAGATTGCTCAAACGCGCCATGATGTCGGCGGGGCTCGGTCGCGCGTCGCCGCCCGGCTCGCTCCGCGGCGGAGCGCCGCGGCCAGCGGGCGCCCCTGCCGCCCGAGTGGGCGCGAACGGAATGGTCTCATCCTCGTCCCCCCGTGGCGGCTCCTCCATCCGCGCCGGCGCAAAGCTCGGCTCGAGGCGCTCGAGACCCAGTCCCGCCAGCCCCTCGAGAGCCGCTGCCACCGTCGGTCGGGGCTCGGGGTTGCGCGTCTCGCGAATCTCCGCCGGCGCTGCTCGCTGCGGATTGGGGCCGCGCTGCCCGGGCGGCGGTTGGCGCGCCTCCGCGCCGTCCGTCGGCGCGGGCCGGCGGGCCATGCCCGGTCGCGGTCCAACCGCGTCGGCGATCCGCCGCAGCTGGCGCACCGCGGCGGCAAGGCCGAACAGGACCATTCCGCCGACGATCCCGACCGCGCCCGCGACGATCAGCGCATTGCCCAGGCTCAACTCATAGGGCGCGAGGCCGAAGCCGATGGCGAACAGCCCGGCCGCGGTTGAAATCACGCTGAGGAGCAATAATAGCGCGTACATTGCTGCATCATCCCCTACTCAGCAGCCGTTGCCCTGACGCCGGCGGTGATCGCGCGAGCGTGGTCCTGTGTTGCCCAACCCCGTATCGGCATCATCGTACTACGTCTAAACCCAATTCGCCGCTTCACAAAGGCTCTAGCGGCTTGAGGGTACACACCTATTTTACGGCCAAAATCTGTAGAAGAAATTTCCGCGACCCGGTCGGCGGCCGCCAGGTGGCCCGCGCATTGAACCAGCCGCCCCGTCAGGCCGTTGTCATCGCAACCCGGTCGCTGTCATTTCGCGCTGGCGTCAAGCGCGCCGCATCCCGTATGGATGCGCCCGTCCTCATTTCAACCGCGGCCTCGTTTGCCGTACCCCCGAGGAGAAAAGCCGATGTCATTCACCCTTCCCGATCTGCCGTATTCCCATGAGGCGCTTGCGCCGCACATGTCGAAGGAGACCCTCGAATATCATCACGACAAGCATCATTTGGCCTACGTCAACACGGCCAACAATCTGATCAAAGGGTCCGAGTGGGAGGGCAAATCGCTCGAAGACGTCGTCAAGGGCTCGTACGGCAAGAATCCCGGCCTCTTCAACAACGCGGGCCAGCACTACAACCACACTCATTTCTGGAAATGGATGAAGCCGGGCGGCGGCGGCGACAAGATTCCCGGCGCGCTCGAAAAAGCCATCACTGCCGGACTCGGCTCGGTCGCCAAGATGAAGGAGGAGTTCGTCCAGGCCGGGGTGACGCAGTTCGGCTCCGGCTGGGCCTGGCTTGCCGTCAAGGACGGCAAGGTGGTGGTGATGAAGACGCCGAACGGCGAGAACCCGCTGGTGCACGGCGCGAAGCCGATCCTTGGCTGCGACGTTTGGGAGCACTCCTACTACATCGATTACCGCAATCGCCGGCCCGACTACCTCAAGGCCTTCCTCGATCATCTCGTCAATTGGGACTATGTGGCGGAGATGTACGACAAGGCGAAATGACTGACCGTGAGGCACGTGGCCGGGCGCTGATGGCGCCCGGCCATCTTTCCGCAACAGTTCTCGGGTTTCGACCTCTCCATGCCCATGCCGTCGCCGCCGGGGCGACTGACGGAGCGGATCGCGGACGGCGCTGCCGTCGCGACGCTCGCGATCGTCGCGCTTCTCGCGGCTCTCACCTTCCGCGACTACGGGCTCGGATGGGACGATTACACGCACTCGCAATACGGCGCGCTGCTGCTTGATCTTTACGGATCGGGCTTCACCGATCGCCGCGCCCTGAGCTTCGTCAATCTCTATGCCTATGGCGGCGGCTTCGACATGGCGGCGGCGTTGCTTGCCAAGGTGCTGCCGTTCGGCCTGTTCGAAACGCGGCGGCTCGCCGGCGCGCTGGTCGGCCTCGTCGGCCTCGGCGCCACGTGGCGGCTCGGACGCCGCGTCGGCGGGCCGCTCGCCGGGCTTCTCAGTCTGGTGCTGCTCGCGACCTGTCCGCTCTATTACGGTCACATGTTCATCAACGCCAAGGATGGCCCGTTCGCGGCCGCCATGGCGCTGCTCATGCTCGGCCTCGTGCGCACCTTCGAAGACTATCCGCGCGTCGCCCCGCCGACTGGCGCGTTCCTCGGCATCGGCATCGGCCTCGCGATCGGGTCCCGCATCCTCGGCGGCTTTGCCGCCATTGAGGCGCTGATCGTCTGGCTCGCGATCGTCGCCATCGACACACGCGCGTCGGGATGGCGGCCCGCATTGGGGCGCGCAGGCGCTTTCCTTCTCGCCCTGCTGCCGGCGCTGGTGCTCGCCTACGCGGTCATGGCGCTGGTCTGGCCCTGGTCGGTGGTTGCGCCGCTCAATCCGCTGCGGGCCGTCGACTACTTCTCGCATTTCTTCGAGAAGCCGTGGCGCGAGCTGTTTCAGGGCGAGTTCATCCTCGTTCCCGAGATGCCCCGCCGTTACGTGGCGCAGCTCTTCGCGCTCAAGCTGCCGGAGATCATGCTCGCGCTTGGTCTGTGCGGAGCGATCGGCGCGTTCGCGGCCGCGTTCAACAGGCGTCTCACGGCGCAGCGCCGCGCCGTCCTCCTCCTGCTCGCCCTTGCGGCGACCTTTCCGATCGCACTGACGGTGGCGTTGCGACCCGCGATGTACAATGGCATTCGCCATTTCGTGTTCGTCACGCCGGCGATCGCGGCGGTCGCTGGGCTTGCTGCCGCGCGCCTGATCGAGCGAGCCCGCGCTTGGCGGCCGGCCGCCGCTGCGGTTGGTCTCGCCCTGTTCGCCATCGGCTGCGCGCTGCCCGCGATCGAGATGGCGAAGCTGCACCCTTATGAATACACCTACTTCAACCGGATCGAGGGCGGCGAGCGCGAAGCCCGCTCGCGCTACATGCTCGACTACTGGGGGCTTTCGCTCAAGCAGGCGAGCGAGGCGCTGCTCGCGTGGATCGCCGCAAATCACCAGGCGGCGCCGGGACGCGAATATTGGAAAATTGCCGTCTGCGGCCCGCACCCGCCCGCCCAGGTGGCGCTCGGGCCCCATTTCGACGTCGTGTGGGATCCGGGCGGCGCCGATTTCGCGATGTCCCTCGGCGAGTTCTACTGCGCCCAGCTTGACGCGCCGGTGGTCGCCGAGATCAAGCGCGACGGCGTGGTCTACGCGCGCGTCTATGACATTCGCGGGCGTTCTTTTTCCACACTGCTGACATTGCCGGCGCCCTGACCTGTCGGGAGATCGAGCCGATGCCCGTGTCCACGTTCGTCTTCGATGCCTACGGCACGCTGTTCGACGTGCATGCAGCGATTGCCCGTCACCGCGCGGCCGCCGGACCGGACGCCGACCGCTTGTCGGAGCTGTGGCGGACGAAGCAGCTCGAATACACCTGGACGCTGACGCTCGCCGGCCGCTATGCGGATTTCTGGACGCTGACCGGGCAGGCGCTCGATTTCGCGCTGGCGCGCTTCCCCGCCGTAGACCCCGCGCTCAAGCCGAGATTGATGGACGCCTATCGCACGCTCGACGCCTTCGCGGACGCGCGTGCGACGCTTCAGGCCTTGAAGACGCGCGAGCGCGCGACCGCCATCCTGTCGAACGGCTCGCCGGCGATGCTTGCGGCGGCCGTCGAGGCGGCGCAGCTCGGCCCCTGCCTCGA
>DASTZX010000071.1:0-6052 GCA_035764045.1 Xanthobacteraceae bacterium
GCGGACCAAGGATGATCACGGATCGGGTTCTGCGGCCCGGACGTGTGACGCGTGAGCTGACATTTGCGGCGTTGCGCCGTCGCGGTCGATTTCGCGGCAGCCGGGTTATCGAGCGGTAAATATCGCCGGCGGCTTACGGTAGGATCGCCGGCGCGCGGGGTTAAACCGCACGCCTATCGGCTACTGACCCAGCTTGCCGCCATCGCCATGCGCGGTAGCGCCGGTCACGTCCGCCTGTGCGCCGAGCCCGAGCGGCGCGAGATCGCCGGCGATCCTGTCGACCATCCAGGGGGCGTGGAAGATCTTCGCCAGCTCGCGGCGTGGGTCGTCGCGCCAGGCCGGATCGAGAGCGATCAAGCGCTCGACCGCCTGCCGGGCGCGGTCCGGCTTGCCGGATTTAGCAGCCACGAGCGCCGTCGCGATCAAGCCCGGCGGAAACGTGTCGGTGATGGCGGCAAGGTCGAATCGGGCCGCGGTGGCGAAATCCTTGCTGAAGTAGGAGCCGATGCTCATCGTGGCGGCGTACCAGGAGGAGAGCCCGGTGCGGTACGGCTCGGCCTGCCGCAACAGCGCAAGGCCGCGGTCGATCTGGCCGGCGCGGACCAGGCGGAATCCGAGACCGCTGATCATGATCACGTTGTAGGGATTGAGCTCGACCGCCTTCTTGGCGGTGGCGAGCCCCTCCTCGATGTTGTTGCGGCCGAACAGCGCCGCACTGAGCGCATGGTAGGCGAGCGCGCTGCTGGGCCTGAGAGTGACCGCCCGGCGCGCGGCATGAAAAGCACGGTCCGTCGCCGCCACATCGTCGCGGTCCGCGACCCGCACGAAATAATGCTCGCGCAGGTACACGTAGGTGAGCAGAGCAAAGCTCAATGAGAATTGCGGTTCGGCGGCGGATAGTCCTTCGAGGCAGCTGCGCACGTGGCTGTGCAGATGGGCTTTGTAGTGCTGCCAGTATTCGTAGGCGTCGAGGATGCAGGAATATCGCGAGTCGATGGGGAGGCCGGCCGTGCGCTTGCGCCGTTCGTTCGGCTGAATGATCCCGTCAGGCCCGAGCAACGCCGAGCTGAGATCGAGCAGAACGGTGCTGGCGATGCCCTGATCGCCCCCGGCGCCGAGATTGCGATAGGTCTTCGACCACACGACCGAATGGTCGGCATCGTCGAGCAGCCGCATCATCAACTGTGGCGCATCCGCAAGCCGCATATCGATCGTCACGGCGAGCCGATAGCCAGCACCATGGCTGTCGGCGGATGCGCCGCGCGCACTCGCGGGCACAGCCGGATCGATCCGGACGCGGATCGCGTCGAATCGCGCAAGGGTATTCTGAATTCTTTGCCGCAAGATGTCCGGATCAAGCCCCGCCGCCGTCCCGATGACGGCGACGGGTTCGACCTCGACGATCGGCAGGCCGAACGCCGATCGTTGCGCCCCGCTCGAACCAATGGTGGCGTGCCCGATCGAGCCGGTGATCTCCCCGCCGCGTCCGCCATGTGACATGGGGCGAAGGGCGGCAAAGCCGACGAACATTGCTGCGACCGCGACCGCGGCCGCCCACAAGGCGGCCCGTTGGCGCCACCAGGGCGTTGGCGGCGCAGCGGCATTGTCTTCCAACGTCATCGACGGAGCGGGATCGCGACGGGTGAAGACCGGCACATAGCTGCCGACCGGAAGGGCGATGGCGATCGGATCGGCGGCGCCGCTCACCGCGTAGTGGGCATCGAGCGCGCGGCGCAGACGGCCGGCCTCCACGCGCACGATCGGGTCACTCTGCGGATCGAAATCGGGGGCGCGACCGAGCGCCTCGAGCCCGATCGTGTAGCCCTTGATGCGATCGGACTGCCCGGAGAGCGTTGCCTCGACCACGAACCGCAGGAAGGCGGCCAATTGAGGCGAGGCCTGAAACGCCGGACTCGCGAGCACGCTTGCGAGCGCCGCGCGGCACTCCTCAGCACTCGGTGCAAGCCTGCGCTGTCCGTCGTCGTCCGGTGACACGTGCGCTTTGCTTCAGCGAATCAACAAAGGGGGCGCCCGATCATTTGAGGCGAACCGGACAAATCGCAAGACACCTTTTGGTGAGTCCATTGTGGTTGAGGGGGGATACCCCAACAACCAAATCTGGAACGCAGTATACCAGGAGCGCCGTCAGTGAATTGAGTTGAACCGGTCGCGGCGGCCGCCCGTTTTCGGCACGATTGAGCCGCGGCCGGGATGGCGCTAGCCTTCCGCTGGGGCAACATGTTCGGCGCACCTTCTTCCGCGAGGAGACGTTTGCGGCCTTTCACGGCGCCGCTGCGCGCTGCGCTTGGCTTCGCGCTCGACTTCGGACTGCCGCCGCTCTGCCCGGCCTGCCGCGGGCTGGTCGGAGATGACGGCGGCCTATGCGCCGGCTGCTGGTCGCAGCTTTCGTTCATAGCTCCGCCCTATTGCGAGCGGCTCGGCACGCCGTTCGGCTACGATCCCGGACCCGGCGTGCTGTCGACCGAGGCGGTCGCCCATCCGCCGGCGTTCGGCCGCGCCCGGGCGGCGGTGCGCTACGACGAGATCGCCAGCGCGCTCGTCCACGCGCTCAAATATGGCGACCGGCTGGACCTCGCACCGACCATGGGCCGGTGGATGGCGCGGGCCGGGCGCGAGCTTCTCGACGGCGCCGATGCGCTGGTGCCGGTCCCGCTGCATTGGCGCCGGCTGTGGGCGCGCCGCTTCAATCAGGCGGCGGCGCTGGCCGCCGTCATCTCGCGGGGAAGCAACGTGCCGGTGCTCGATGACGCCCTCCGGCGCCTGCGTGCCACGCCGCAGCAGGTCGGGCTCAACCGGGCGGACCGCGCCGGCAACGTGCAGGGCGCATTCGCGGTGCCGGATGCGCGACATCCCGCGGTTGCGGACAAGCGCCTCGTGCTCATCGACGACGTCCTCACCTCGGGCGCCACGGCCGACAGCTGCACGCGCGCGCTGCTGCGGGCGGGCGCCGCGCAGGTGGATGTCCTGGTGTTCGCCCGGGTTGTGGACACGCTGCGCGCCCCCATATAGTCCGTTTACCTCCTTTGCACGGCCGGGAGTTAGACTGCCAGCATGGCTTCGATCGAGATTTATACGACGCCCTATTGTCCCTACTGCATTGCGGCGAAGGAGCTGCTTCGCCGCAAGGGCGCCGATTTCACCGAGATCGACGTCGCCCGCGACCACGCGTTGCGCGCCCGCATGGTCGAGCGGGCGGGCGGCCGCATGACGGTGCCGCAGATCTTCATCGGCCCGACCCATGTGGGCGGCTGCGACGATCTTTACGCCCTCGACGAGGCGGGCGGGCTCGAGCCGCTGCTCAATGGCCATGCCACGGAGCAGGCATGAGCGAGACAACAGCCAGCGGCGCTACCTTCCGGGTCGGCCTCATCCAGATGCGCTCGGAACGCACCCCACGCGCCAATATCGACGCCGCCGTCAAGCTGATCGGCGAGGCCAAGGCGGCCGGCGCCGGCTACGTGCAGACGCCGGAAATGACCAACATCATGGAGGTCAGGCGCGAGGCGCTGTTCGGCGCGATCATGTCGGAGGAAGAGGATCCTTCGCTGGCGGCGCTGCGCGAGACCGCGCGTTCGCATCGGCTGTGGCTCCATGTCGGCTCGCTCGCCATCAAGGTGTCGCCCGACAAGGCCGTGAACCGCTCGATCCTGATCGCTCCTGACGGCGAGATCGCGGCCCGCTACGACAAGATCCACATGTTCGACGTCGATCTCGCCGGCGGCGAGAGCTATCGGGAATCGCGCAGTTACCGGCCGGGCGAGGTCGCCATCGCGGCCAACCTGCCCTGGGGGCGGCTCGGCCTCACCGTCTGCTACGACCTGCGATTTCCCGCGCTCTATCGCGCGCTGGCCGAAGCCGGCGCCTCGTTCCTGGCGATTCCCTCGGCATTCACGCGGCAGACCGGCGAGGCGCATTGGCACGTGCTGATCCGCGCACGCGCGATCGAGAATACCTGCTACGTGCTCGCCGCCGCCCAGGGCGGCCGGCACGAGAACGGCCGGGAAACCTACGGACATTCCCTGGTCGTCGATCCCTGGGGCCGCGTCCTCGCCGAGGGCGGCGACGAACCCGGCGTCGTCATGGCGGAGATCGCGCTCGCCGAGATCGCGGCGGCGCGCAAGCGCATCCCCTCGCTCCAGCACGGACGCCGCTTCGAGGTCAGCGCTCCGGCCGCGGAGCCGGCCTATCTGCATGCGGTCGGAGACAGGCCATGATCCGGTATGCGCTCATCTGCGAGCGCCGGCATGACTTCGAAAGCTGGTTCGCCAATTCGGCAGCTTATGACAAGCAGGCCAAGCGCGGACTCGTGGCCTGCCCGGTGTGCGGCTCGATCAAGGTCGAGAAGGCCATCATGGCCCCCTCGCTCGCGCCGCGACACGCCCCATCCGAGAAGCCGATCGATGTTCGGCCGACATCCGCGCCGGCCGAGCCGGCGCCGATCGAGGCCAAGTCGCCGGTCGCGATGATCTCGCCGCAGGAGCGCGAGCTGCGAACCAAGCTCAAGGAATTGCGCGACCAGCTCACGCGCAATGCGGAGAATGTCGGCCGCAAATTTCCCGACGAAGCGCGCAAGATGCATTACGGCGACATCGAGCATCGCTCGATCTACGGCGAAGCGTCGCCTCAGGAGGCGAAGGCCTTGCACGAAGAGGGCATCGAGTTCCACCCGCTGCCGGTCCTGCCGGACGAGCACAACTGATCGAGGCGGATCCGCCGACCGGCGCAAAGAGCGACATCGTAGGGTGAGCAAAGGCGCGAAGCGCCGTGCCCACGCCTTGGACCTCTCGGTCAGGTGTTGCAATTCACGTGGGCGCGGCGGAAGAGACGCCGTGGCTTTGCGCAGATACCTTGGCCGCCTTGCCCACCCACAAGCCCAGACCGCTCAATACGCCCACACCAAGAGCGCGACGCCGAGCACGATCAGCACGATGCCGACGCCCTCGCGCGCGTTCACCGGCTGCTTGAACACGAAGCGCGAGATCGCCTGGGCGAACAGCACCTCGACCAGCGCCAGCGTGCGCACGCTCGCGGCGGTCGCGGTCGCGAAGCCGAGGAACCAGAACTGCGAGGCGAGCGCGCCCATGAAGCCGGCGAACAGCGACGGCCGCCAGCTGCGGAAGATGGCGATCAGCACCGCGCGCTGGCGCGCCAAGAGATAGCCGGTCAGCAGCGCCGTCTGAAGCACCAGCCCGACCACGAGCGAATAGGTCGCGGCCATCACAAAGCTCGGATCGTGCAGGCTCAGGATGGCGCCGCGATAGCCGATGGCCGAGAGGGCAAATCCGGCGCCCGCGGACAGCCCGAGCAACATCGGCTTGAACCCGCCGCTCTGTGCGCCGCGCTTGAGCGACATCAGCGTCACCCCCATGGTGGCGATGAGGATCGCAACCGCCATCAGCGGCGTGACGTGGTCGCCGAGGAAGACGAGGCCGAACAGCGCCACCTGGATCGGCTCGGTCTTGATGTAGGCGATGGCGACCACGAAGGAGCGCTCGCCCATCGCGGCGAGCATCAGCGCGGTCGCGGCGATCTGCAGCAGCGCGCCGGCGAGCACCCAGGGCCAGAACACCGATGGCGGCCGCGGCAGGCCGGCGCCGGTCACCAGCGTCACACCGGCCAGGAAGACGAGCGCGAACGGCAGACCGAACAGGAAGCGCACGTGGGTCGCGCCCACCGTGCCGAGCTTGGCGGTGAGCTCGCGCTGCGTCGCATTGCGCACGGTCTGCGCCGCGGCCGCGATGATGGTGAAGACCGCCCAGAGCCAGGGGAGAGTGCTCACGCCGTCGGCCTCCGCGCAAACGACGTCATGCCCCGCGCAAGCAGGGCATCCAGTACTCCTCGGAGGATGTGGATGGACACGGACGTCGCAGCAGTCGTCAGGGGTTACTGGATCGCCCGCTTTTTCGAGCGTGTGAAGCAATCGGTGTTTCAACCTCAATCGATGTGCGGGTCAAGGCGGTGCCACATCGCTCCAACGAGGATCATTCCGAGGGGTCAGGCGAGGTTGGCCCGCAACCGTTGCGCTGCCATC
>DASTZX010000072.1:0-4631 GCA_035764045.1 Xanthobacteraceae bacterium
GAATGGAGATTGCCGGAGCCGTAATCGACGATCGCGACGCTCATCCGGGTGCTCCCCGCTCGGGGAAGAGCCCGATCACGTCGGGAGCTGCGTTCGGCCGAGCCCAGGTCCGGGCGGCTGCCGGCGCGGCCGCGCGATGCGTCTGCGACGCCACATAGGCATCGAAGAAGCGCCGCTCCGCCGCCTCGCGATCATCCCCGATCACGGCGCCGAGCTCGCCCCAGCCCCGGCGCAGCAGCTTGCGCCGGCGAATGCTCGCGGCCTCGAAGCCGACGAGCAGATGGATCAGCACGATCGCGAAGGCGCGCGCATCGGCGCTGCCGCCGAGCGCACCCAGCCCGGCCACGACCGCAACGATCAGCACGACGTAGATCGCAAGCGCCACCCAGAGCCGATGCCGCAGCATCCACAGCGGCGCGAACAGGAAGGCGGCCCAGGAGAAGCGGTCGCGCACCAACACGAAACGCTCCGCGTGGGCGAGCGGATCCTCGTCGCGCCGCGGCGGCTCGAACACCATGTAGACCGTCATGGCCGGACCTCGGTCTTTCTTATGCCCACCGTCATGCCCGGTCTTGTGCCGGGCATCCACGTCTTTCTTGCCATCGTGTCGAGCGAGCAAGGCGTGGATGGCCGGGACAAACCCGGCCATGGCGAGGAAAAGCCCGCCCTACCCGCCGAGCGCGCCCTTGGTGGACGGCACCTCGCCCTTGGCGCGCTCGTCGATGGCGATGGCGGCGCGCAGCGCGCGGGCGAGCCCCTTGAAGCACGACTCGGCGATGTGGTGGTCGTTCGAGCCGTACAGGGTCTCGACGTGCAGCGTGACGCCGGCATTGATCGCGAAGGCCTGAAACCACTCGTTCACCAACTCGGTGTCGAAGGTGCCGACCTTCGGGCGGGTGAAGGCGGCCTTGAACACCAGGAAGGGCCGGCCCGAGATGTCGATCGCGACCCGGGTCAGCGCCTCGTCCATGGGGACGTGCACGTCGGCGTAACGCGTGATGCCGCGCATGTCGCCGAGCGCCTGCTTCAGGGCCTGGCCGAGCGAGATGCCGACGTCCTCGGTGGTGTGGTGGTGATCGATGTGCAGGTCGCCCTTGGCCTTGACCACGATGTCGATGCGGGAGTGCCGCGCCAGGAGGTCGAGCATGTGGTCGAGGAAGCCGATGCCGGTCGCGACCGAAGCCGCACCGGTGCCGTCGAGGTCGACCGCAACCTCGACATCGGTTTCCTTGGTGGTGCGCCTGATCGAGCCTTTGCGCATGGAAAAAAGCCTGTGGCCGGTGAAAACGCGTGGGCCTTGTATCAGGGGTTCGCGGGCTGCGCCACTGCAGCAACTTTCCGTACCCGCCGGCCCAAACGGCAACGCGCCCTTTGCATTGCCGCACCGAGATACTTAAATGAGCGCCCACCACGCGGGTCCCCCGATGCAAACGCCAGTCAGTCCTCCCGGTCCGAGTGCCGCCTGGCACGGCACAACGATCCTCACCGTCCGCAAGGGCGGCACCGTGGCGATCGGGGGCGACGGCCAGGTCTCCATCGGCCAGACGGTCGTCAAGGCCAATGCCAAGAAGGTGCGCCGGCTGACCAAGGGCGATGTGATCGGCGGGTTCGCGGGCGCGACCGCCGACGCCTTCACGCTGTTCGAGCGGCTCGAGGCCAAGCTCGAGCAGTATCCGGGCCAGCTCATGCGCGCGGCGGTCGAGCTGGCCAAGGACTGGCGCACCGACCGCTATCTGCGCCGGCTCGAGGCGATGATGATCGTCGCCGACAAGGAGGTCTCGCTGGTGCTCACCGGCACCGGCGACGTGCTCGAGCCGGAGGGCGGCGTGATGGGCATCGGCTCGGGCGGCAATTATGCGCTCGCCGCCGCCCGCGCGCTGATCGACAGCGACATGGACGCGGAGGCGATCGTCAAGAAGGCGATGGGGATCGCCGCCGACATCTGCGTCTACACCAACCGCAACGTGACCATCGAGACGCTGAAGGGATGATGCGCCATTTTGCGCAAGCGCGGTCATTCCGGGGCGCGGGCGAAGCCCGCCAGCCCGGGATCCATAATTCGCAGAACCCATGACTGGATTCCGGGTTCGCCGCTTTCGCGGCGCCCCGGAATGACAGAAAGAGTACCATGACCGACTTTTCACCCCGCGAAATCGTCTCCGAGCTCGATCGCTTCATCGTCGGCCAGGGCGACGCCAAGCGCGCGGTCGCGATCGCGCTGCGCAACCGCTGGCGCCGCCTGCAGCTCGAGGAGAAGCTGCGCGAGGAGGTGA
Organism: Xanthobacteraceae bacterium; assembly: GCA_035764045.1. Lineage (GTDB taxonomy): Bacteria > Pseudomonadota > Alphaproteobacteria > Rhizobiales > Xanthobacteraceae > JAVDCA01. The sequence continues at coordinate 2,274 of DASTZX010000072.1, forward strand.
TGCCGAAGAACATCCTGATGATCGGCCCGACCGGCGTCGGCAAGACCGAGATCTCACGCCGCCTCGCGCGGCTCGCGGGGGCGCCGTTCCTCAAGGTGGAGGCGACCAAGTTCACCGAGGTCGGCTATGTGGGGCGCGACGTCGAGCAGATCGTGCGCGACCTGGTGGAGATCGCGATCACGCTGACGCGCGACAAAAAGCGGCGCGACGTGCAGGCGCGCGCCCACCAGGCGGCCGAGGACCGGGTGGTCGACGCGCTCACCGGGGCGAGCGCGAGCGCCTCGACCAAGGAGACCTTTCGCAAGAAGCTGCGCAACGGCGAGATGGACGACAAGGAGATCGAGATCGAGGTGCAGGCCGGCGGGGGCGGCCTGCCGCTGTTCGAGATTCCCGGCATGCCGGGCGCCCAGATGGGTGCGATCTCGATCGGCGACATCTTCGGCAAGCTCGGCAACCGCACCAAGACGCGGCGGGTGACGGTGAAGGAGTCCTACCAGATCCTGATCAACGAGGAATCGGACAAGCTGCTCGACCAGGACCAGCTGGTGCAGGAGGCGATCCAGGCGGTCGAGAACAACGGCATCGTGTTTCTCGACGAGATCGACAAGATCACCGCGCGCGAGGGGCGCCAGGGCGCCGACGTGTCGCGCGAGGGGGTGCAGCGCGACCTGCTGCCGCTGATCGAAGGCACCACCGTGTCGACCAAGCACGGCACGGTGAAGACCGACCACATCCTGTTCATCGCCTCGGGCGCGTTCCATCTCGCCAAGCCGTCCGATCTCCTGCCCGAGCTGCAGGGCCGGCTGCCGATCCGCGTCGAATTGAAGCCGCTCGCGCGCGAAGACCTGCGCCGCATCCTCACCGAGCCGGAGGCCTCGTTGATCAAGCAGTACGTGGCGTTGATGGCGACCGAGGGCGTGACGTTGTCGTTCTCCGAGGACGCGATCGATGCGATCGCCGACGTCGCGGTGTCGGTCAACCAGACGGTCGAGAACATCGGGGCGCGCCGGTTGCAGACCATCATGGAGCGGGTGCTCGACGACGTCTCGTTCGCGGCCGCCGACCGCTCCGGCGACACGGTGGCGATCGACGGCAGCTACGTGCGCACCCGTGTGGCGGATCTGGCCAAGAACGCGGATCTGAGCCGGTTCATTCTGTGATCGATGGCACCGGCCGCTGATTCACCTCTCCCCGCCTGCGGGGAGAGGTCGACGCGCGAGCGTGAGCGAAGCGCGGCGGGTGAGGGGACGCCGCCGCGAGTCGTTGCGTTCGTTTTTCCGTGCTGAAGCTCAGCGCCCCTCACCCCGACCCTCTCCCCGCTCCGCGGGGAGAGGGAGCGCGAGCGCCTCATTCCTTTCCCCGCCTGACCTGCACGTAAAGCGCACCCTCGCCGCCGTGCGCCAGATGCGCCGCCTCGAAACCGACCACGAAGCCGCGGAATTCCGGCAAGCCGAGCCACAGCGGCACCTGGCGGCGCAGCACGCCGCGCTCCTCCGCCCTGTCGTTCCGGCCAGCGCCCTTGCCGGTGATGACGAGCACGAAGCGCGCGTCGTCGCGTTGCGCGCGACGCAGGAAATGCGCCAGCGCCACGTGCGCCTCGCCCTGCGTCATCCCGTGCAGGTCGATGCGGGCGTCGATCGGCGTGCCGCCACGAGCGAGCTTCTGTCGCTCGCGGCGCGCCAACGGCGTGAGCGGCGTGAGCGGCGGGACGGCCGGCTTGGCGGGTCGCGCCGATTTGGCGGCCGGTTTCGCGGCTGGTTTGGCGGCGGGCTGCGGCGGTGATGGCACCGCCTCGCCGTCCTCCGCCTCGCGCACGGCGCGGCCGCGCAGGGGCTTGACCAAGCGCGCGACGCCGCGCCACAGCCTGCGCTCCTCCTCGCTCAGCATCCGCGGTCCGCGCCGCGATCCGCGACCGCCCCCCGCACTCATGGTCTTCGCTTCGCCACCGGATCGGAGGCCGGACCCGCCGTGCGCCCGGGCGTGAGCTTCGGCTGCGGCTGGCGGGCCGCCGGGGCGGCGCCGGGCGGCGCTGTCTTGCCCGGTGCGAGCTTCGGCTGGTCCTGCCGCGCGATGGGATCGGCGGGCTGAGCGCCGGTTCGCGCCGGCGCAAGCTTCGGCTGCGGCTGGCGCGCGATCAGGCCCACGGGGCGCGGCAGGGGAAGCGGCATCCGGGCGCCGGCCTCGACCGGGTCGATCTCGCGCGGAATCAGCATCGTTAACCGGCCGGACTGCTTCACGCGCCCGGCGATCTGGGCGGCCTGATTGCCGGCGCCCCAGTAGAGGTCGGCGCGCGCCGGGCCGACGATGGCGGAGCCGGTGTCCTGCGCGATCATCAGCCGGTGGAACGGCGTCGAGGAT
>DASTZX010000073.1:0-7468 GCA_035764045.1 Xanthobacteraceae bacterium
ATGAGCTCCTCGTCTTGCATCCGTCCTAGGATCGTCGGGTTGGCAATCTTGTAGCCGTTGAGATGCAGGATCGGCAGCACTGCGCCATCGCAGGTCGGATTGAGAAATTTGTTGCAATGCCACGACGCGGCGAGTGGACCGGTTTCGGCCTCGCCGTCTCCAACCACGCACGCTACGATGAGATCCGGGTTATCGAACGCAGCGCCGTGGGCGTGCGCAAGGGAATAGCCGAGCTCCCCGCCTTCGTGGATTGAGCCGGGCGTTTCCGGTGCGGCGTGACTCGGAATGCCGCCGGGAAAGGAGAATTGCCTGAACAGCTTGTGCAGCCCATCGGCATCCTGCTTGATCGATGGATACACCTCGCTGTAGGTCCCCTCCAGGTAGGTGTTCGCGACCATCCCGGGACCGCCGTGTCCGGGGCCGCAGATATAGATGACGTTCAAGTCGCGTAGCCTGATCACGCGATTGAGGTGGGCATAGATGAAATTGAGCCCTGGCGTAGTGCCCCAGTGCCCGAGCAGGCGTGGCTTGATATGTTCGGGTTTTAGCGGCTGCTTCAGCAACGGATTGTCGAGCAAGTAGATTTGTCCTACCGAGAGGTAGTTAGCGGCGCGCCAATAGGCGTCGATACGCGATAATTCTTGCTCGCTTAGGACGTTCGTTGTGCTCTCGGACGCTGCCTCCTGCATTGGATGGACCTCCTCGAATGCTCGACGCCATCGTCGTCGGCCTGCCGAGCGCAATGTTCAGGCGTTATGGAAGTCATTGGCTCAACGACGCTGGGTGACGCATCGTTCCGCGCATTGCAGCGACAGCGTTCTACGACGACGGGTCGCGGACGTTCTTGGCGCGTCCGACGCATCCGGCATGCGAGCCAACTTTACGCAGCATGGCCAACCGGCAGGTCCGAACAGCGCCTAGAAATCAATAGGTTGATTCAAACTTCGAATCTGAGGGTCGGGAGTTCGAATCTCTGCCGAGCGCGCCACGTTGGGCCTCAGCTCGGCTTGGCTGGGCGTGATGCCGGCCCCATGCTGTGAAAGCGCAGGAGCTGCTCGGCGGTCGACCGGCTCAGCCGCTCGAAGCTCGCCAGATTCTGCTGCATCTCCGTGATGGAGATGCCTTTCGGGCCGGCACGCAGGCGCAGGAGCGCCTTGACGGTCGGCCAAGCGAGGCCGCGGGCGCGCGCAATGACGAGGACCGCGTCGGAGCGGTCGCCATGCAGGGCCTCGTCGGCAGCCGGGACCGGCAGCGCCGCGAGAAGCGCGAGCGCGACCACGCTCTCCTCCATCCGACCGCTCTCCGCATAGGCGGCAAGATCCGCCTCGCCCAGCATGCCGGCGCGATGGCGCGCGCACAGGAGTGCGGACGTCGCGGAATAGTCGCGCGGCTGCGCGGCGATTTTCCGCCTCATCCGGCGGGCGACCTGCGCGACCACTTGATCGATATGGGTGCCGGCGTGCGGGTGACGCGCGCGGAGCTTCGTGCGCACCTGCTCCGATGCGACGGCCAGCAGCTTCAAGAAAAGGTGCGGAGGGATGTCGCTGCGTGTGCCGACCCGCTCGGTCAGCCCGTCGTCGCCCTTGGCGCGACCGATCAGGGTGGCAAATCCCGCCGGCGAGAGCCTCGCTCCGGGATTGCCGGCGACCGTCGCCGCCACGGCGCGGTCGCCGCGCGCGACCAGAATGTCGGTCACCGACTCGCCCAAGCTCCGCCGGCCGGCGATGGCGAGCAGATGCTGCTGGCTCTTGGCGTTCGCGTTCTCTATCAGCGTCTGCTCGTCGAGCCGCTCCGAGAGACTGAGCACCGGCGTCGCGATCGCCGCGTCGTCGTCGAACGCCAGCATGCGGATGGTCGCGGGCGGCGCATTCGGCACCGGCGCGAGGCGCTCGGAGAGCAGGATGCGCGCTTCGCGCTCGATCTCGGCCGCGAGCCGGGTGATGACCTCGTCGAAGAACCCGATCTCCTCGTCCGAGTATCGCTCCGCCGAGTCGATGAACAGCGTGGTGATCTGCTCGAGCATCTTGCCGCGCCGGGCGGCAGGCGCCCGCGCGACCGCGCGTTCGATGTCGCGGACGCTCGCCGCCATGTCAGCGCCGGTGGCCAATGCAGAGCCCACGGCTCATGCCGCGCCTCCGATCCGCGCCGGGTGCATGCGCTCGGCGCCGCGGGTGGAGAAATCCAGCTCCTCGGCCGGCAGCGGGCGATTGAACAGATAGCCCTGCACCTGGGTGCAGCCGGCTGCGCGCAACAGCTCGAACTGCTCGGTGGTCTCGACGCCTTCGCCGGTGGTTTCGACGTTCAGGCTGCGGCCGAGCCCGGTGACGGCGCAGACGATCGCGGCGCAATCGGCCCGGTCGGAGAATTCGGCGACGAACGACTTGTCGATCTTGATCTTGTCGAACGGGAACATGCGGAGATAGCTGAGCGAGGAATACCCGGTGCCGAAGTCATCGAGCACGATGCCGATGCCGAGCGCCTTGAGCTGATGCAGCACGGCGAGATTTTCCGCGTTCTTCTGCAGCAGCACGGATTCGGTGATCTCCACCTCGAGCCGCGAGGGCGAGAGGCCGGACTCGGCAAGCGCGCGGGTCACCGCGCTCACCAGATCGCCGCGCTGAAATTGAACCGGCGACAGGTTGACCGCGAGATTGACATGGGCGGGCCATTTCGCCGCCTCGGCGCAGGCCGTACGCAGGATCCATTCGCCGATCGGGACGATCAGCCCGGATTCCTCGGCGATGGAGATGAACCGGTCCGGCGGCACGAGGCCGTAGGTCGGATGCTTCCAGCGCACCAGCGCCTCGGCGCCGCAGACGCGCTGCGTCGGAACATCGATGATCGTCTGGTAGTGCAGGGCGAACTGACCGCGCGCCAGCGCATCGCGCAGGTCGAACTCGAGCGCCCGCCGCAGCCTGGCATCGGCATCCATCTCGCTGGCGTAGAACTGGTGTCCCTTGCGTCCCTCGGATTTCGCCCGGTAAAGGGCGAGATCGGCGCATTTGAGCAACTCCACCTGCGTCGTGCCGTCGCCTGGAGCGAGCGCGATGCCGGTGCTGATGCCGATGACGATCTGGTGGCCCTCGATGTAATACGGCTCGCTCAGGATCGACTGCAGCCGGGTGGCGAGGACGATCGCGTCCTCCTGCTGGTCCGCCTCGCTGATCTGCAGGATCGCGAACTCGTCGCCGCCGAAGCGGGCCACGGTGCAATTCTCGTCGAGGCAACCGCGCAGGCGCTGGGCGATCAGCTTCAAGAGCTCGTCGCCGACCGGATGGCCCAGCGAGTCGTTCACCGCCTTGAACAGGTCGAGATCGAACAGGAGCACGTTGAAGCGCCGGCCGTAGACGTCGAGCGCGTCGAGCGCATCCTGCATCTTCTCGCCGAAATAGGCGCGGTTGGGCAGGTCGGTGAGGTGATCGTGGCGTGCCATGTGGGCGACCTGCGCTGCGGCGCGCTGGCGCTCGGTGATGTCCTCGTGCATCGCAACCCAGCCGCCGCCGGCCACCGGCTGGTTCTGCACCGCGGCCACGCGGCCGTCGGGGAGCTGCGCGACCGCATAGGAGGTCTTGCCGCGCGCAAGCTGGCGGCGCAGATCGGCGAGGTAGCGCTCGGGATCCACCGAGAGATTGCCCAGCGCCTGCCGCCGCCTGAGCATGTCGATGAGCGGGGTGCCCGGAGCGATGCCTGCGTCGGCGAGCCCATACATGTCGAGATAGCGCGCATTGGCAACGACGAGCCGCTCGGCGGCGTCGAACATGCACAGGCCCTGCGGCAGGTTGGAGATCGCCGCGTCGAGCCGCGCATTGGCCTCTTCCAGCTCGTGCGTCTTGGCCTCGAGCGCCGCCTCCGATCGGACCAGTTGCTCGAACTGCCGCGCCATGGCCCGCAGCAGGAAGGCCGCGCAGCACACCACAAGAAGCGTACCGGCGCCGATCACCGCCATGCGCCGATTCCAGGTGGCGGTCACGGTGGCTTCCGACAGCGCCACGTCGATCACGAGCGGGTACTGAGCCAGCGGGCGCACCGCGACCAGCCGCGGCTCTCCATCGAACGAGCCAGGGGCGCGGAAATTCCCGCCGCCTCGCGCGACGACTTCGTGCCATCCGGAGGTGTGCGGGATCATCAGCCCGACCCGGGGCGCCGGATCGGGATAGCGCCAGATGATCGTGCCGTCCCGGCGCAGCATCAGGAAGGACTGTCCTTCGACCGTACCAATCGACTCATAGATGTCGCGGAAATAGGTGATCTCGACCCCGACCCCGATGGTGCCGGCGAATTCGCCGCGCGTGGTGTTGATTCGCCGGTTGAAGAAGATCGTCGGCGTGCCGACGGTCTGGCTTTTCAGCGCCAGGCTGATGTGGAGCGCCGAATCATCGGCTTTGCGCATTTCCTGGAAGAACGCGCGGTCCGACAGATGGACGCCTGGCGCCGGCCATCGCCGGGTCGTGTTCAACTGGGTGCCGTCGCTTCCTGCGATCGCGATGACGGCCGCCTGCGGCAAGAGCGCCTGCCGGCCTTTCAGGAAGGCGAACATCTCCTCGGAGGAGGCGCGGCGCAGATCCGCCGGAGTCTCAATGCGAAGCGCATCGATGCGCGCCTGGACCTCACGCAAGACGGCATCGATCGACTCGACCGAGCGCTCCGTCTGGCTGGCGAGGATTTTGGCGAACCGGTCGGTCTCGCGCACGCCGGCGGCGGTCTGGTCCGAGCGGAGGCTCCAGGCCGTGATGCCGATCGCAAGCAGCGCGAGCGCCATCAGGCCGATCACAACCCAGAACAGGTGACGGAACACAACCTGATGACGGGGAGGCATGGCACACCAACCGGACAATTCGACGAAAAAGCTAAGCGGTAAGGGTTAATAAATTCGGTTTCCGGTCGGTTTACGCCGACAGGCGGACGGCCGTTGCGGCGGCTTTGGTCGGTCCCCGGCGGCCCGTCGGAAGGCGGCTCCGGCGCGCGGTCAAACGGATAATTTTCCGCATAAGCGAGCAGGAATTTTCCGCATAATGCGAGCGACTTGCGAAGCGATGAGGAAAGTTCTCTGCCGTATATGGACGGTGACGCGCATACGGTTGGAGGCCCGCATGGGCACGGCAGATCAGAGACGGCATACGCGGCACCTGGTTCTCAAGACCGGCAAGCTCGATTGCGCGGGGGCCATGGTGGATTGCGCGCTTCTCAATATCTCGCGGTCGGGCGCCTGCGTGCTCGTCCCCGACGCCCAGGCGATTCCGAATTCGGTCGCGATGATCATCGACGGCGACGAGGTCGTGCGCCGATGCAACGTGGCCTGGCGCGCGGGCGCGCGCATTGGCGTGGCTTTCGTTTAAGGCAGAGCTGCCGCGGTCCCGCGGGCGGGCCGGCGAGACGGGACACGCACCTCGCGAGGACGCCTAAAAACGCCAAAAGCGCACCCCGGTTCGACGCGGGATGCGCTTCGGCTAATTCGTCAAAGGCGCGGGCTTAGAAGGTATCGAAGGACTGCTCCGGCAGGCTCTTGGCATCGGCCATCATCTGATAGACCGGCATCAGCGCGGTCGCCTCGTCGGCCGGGATGACCAGCAGGGAGAGATCCTCGGCACCGGCGAGCGCCCGGCTCGCTGCGGGGCTCGAGAGGGTCGCGGCGGCTGCGATGGCAAATGCCGTCAGCGCCAGGGCGGTGATCGTGATCGTCTTCATGGTGTCCCTCCTGCTCGTGAAATCCTGATATCCGTTCGTCGCGGGGCCCCGCGGGGCGGTTCAATGCGGCGCCGACGATTTTCGCCATGGCGGAAAGAATTCTTTGATCCCATCGGTCCGGCGGGCCTCTTTGCGCGGGCGTGGCTGTGGGGGGCGGGGGGCGAATGCCCAGGCCTTTCTAAAGCCGTCGGGCAGCCAGGGTGTGGAGACCGGGCCCCATGACGGCAGCCGGTGGCGGTAAACCATTGCCAACTGCCCCGGTTTAGGATTTCGTTAACCCTGACATGGGAGCAACGGCGGCGGAGCCGCCGAAGCGCATTTCTTTGGCGATTGCCGGAACACAGGGAGAGGGGCATGGCACCCAAGCTGGGCCGATTGGCCGCGACTGCGGTTCTTCTGGCAGGGGTTTTCGGGCTGGTCGGAGCCGTCCAGGCCGCCGAGGTCCGTCACGGAAAGGATGAGCACCTCAAGCCGAACGGCAAGGGATGGGGCGAGCTCGATCCGACCGGAGAGACGGAGAAGAATGCGGCGAAGTTCTCGCGGCTCCCGAACAACGGGATCTCGTATCACGGCGGGCCGCTGATGTTGGGCACGCCAACCGTCTATTACATCTGGTACGGCAACTGGACCCCACCCAGCCCCGCTCCGAACCCCACCACTCAAACGATCCTGAGCAACTTTGCGAGCTATATCGGCGGAACCGGTTGGTACAATATCAATACGACGTATTACGACGGGTCCAACCGTCATGTGAGCAACGCGGTCGCATTCTATACGACGCAGATCAACGATAATTATAGCCACGGCACCAGCTTGAACGATACGGCGGTGCAGAACATCGTGGGGAGCGCGCTGGCGAGCAACGCGCTTCCGATTGACCCGAATGGCGTCTATTTCGTGCTCACCTCGCAGGATGTGACCGAGACCTCGGGCTTCTGCACGCAATATTGCGCCTGGCATACCCATGGCACGTACACCAACGCGGGTCATAGCTACGACATAAAATACGGCTTCATTGGAAATCCGGCGCGATGCCCGTCGGCCTGCGCCGAGCAGACCAACACTCCAAACGGCGACCTGGCGGGCGATTCCATGGCAAGCCTCATCGCGCATGAGCTGTCGGAAAGCGTGACCGACCCGGATCTCAATGCATGGTTCGACCAGCGTGGGCAGGAGAACGCGGACAAATGCGCCTGGCATTTCGGCACGACGTCGACGGCATCGAACGGCTCGCAGTACAACGTCTCCGTCGGTAGCATGCGGTATCTCATCCAGCAGAATTGGGTGAACGCCAGCGGAGGATACTGCGCGCTCAAGTACTAGTGATCGTTTTGCGGTAACGCCGGCGCCGAGCTCCGCCGCGCCGGCGGTTGAGGAGACTGAATATGTCGCGTCGTCTCCGGAGCCTGGCGGTCGCCTTATGTCTTGTCGCGCCGGCAGTGCCGGCATCGGCGCAAGCGGTGCGCTCGCAGACGCCCGTCGTCACCCGGCTGGTGCAGATCTATTCCGACCAGGAGCGGCGCCTTGCGGATGCGATCAACCGCAAGGATACGGGAGAGATCGACCGTCTGGTCGCGAGCGATTTCGAGCTGCGTCCGGCCGACAAGATCGGCACGCCGGTCCCGCGCGCGGATTGGTTGGCACAGCTCTCGGGCGAGCCGGCGGCGGAGACCACCATCGGACAGATGGCGGTCCATGACTTCGGTGCGATCCGGATCGTCAGCTTCCTGATGACGCGCGCGGGAAACCCACCGATTGCGGTGGTGGATGTCTGGATGCAGTC
>DASTZX010000074.1:0-2616 GCA_035764045.1 Xanthobacteraceae bacterium
CGGCTATCAGCTGCACATTCCGGACCTGGAGCCGGTCGGCCTGACCCTGGTGGGCGGCCGGCTGCTGCCCGGCCCGCACGGCGCCGCCGCCTTCTTCATGTACGAGAGCAAGTCCGGCGAGCGCTTCACGCTCTACAGCACTCGCGCCAACGGACCCGACTCGGCGCTGCGCTACGATGCCGATGGGCCGGTCGCGGCCCTGTATTGGGCCGACGGCGCCATCGCCTATGTGGTGAGCGGCGAGGCGAACCGCGACCGGCTGCACAAGGTCGCCGAGAGCGTCTACGCCCAGCTCGATCCGCCCGCGGTGCGCTAGTGCCGTGAACCCGAAGTTCGCACGATTTTCGGCGAGTCTGTTTGCGAACTTCGGGTTCAAAAACGGCACTAGCATCGTGGAGTTGCTAGTGTCCTTTCGATTCCGAAGTTCGCTCACAACCCGCCGCAAATGCTTGCGAACTTCGCAATCGGGAAACTAGCCGCGAGAGGCGGGGCAGCGCCGGCCGCCCCTCATCCTGTATACGCGGAATTTATACGCATTCTTTACCACGCCCCCTCCATTTATACCGGCCGGGGGGAGGCTCACATGCTGAATCGGCTCTCGGTCAATACGCTGCTCAAGGCGGCGATCTCCATCATGGCGGCCATCGTGATCGTGATGCTGGCCGCCCGCGCCTGGGAGTCCTGGCAGCGCCTCAGCACCACCAGCCGGATTTCCGCCGTCGCCGACGCGTCCCGCTTTGCGTTCAAGGCGATGCACACCCTGCGCACCGACCGCGCGACGACGTTCCGGGAGCTCAGCAATCCGGGCACGATCGCGCCGGCGGTCGTGACCTACGTCAAGGGCGTACGCGAAGCCGAGGCGCCGTCCCTGCAAGCCGCCACGGACATCGCGGAAACGATCGATTTCGCCGACCGGCAGACGCTGCTGCCGGAGCTGCGCCGGGCGATCAAGGCGATGACGGCGCTGCACAGCGAGTCGTGGGCGGCTTTCTCCCAGCCGAAGGCGGAGCGCCGGGCCGCCCTTTCCGCCGAATTCATGAGCGAGACCGCCAAGCTGCTCGAGACGCTCGAAAAGTTCTCGGCACGGCTGTTCGCGGCCGTCAAGTACAACGACCCGATCATCGATCAGATGATGGCGATGAAAGAGATCGCCTGGATCGTGCGCAACGAAGGCGGCGAGGCGTCGGTCTTGATCTCGAACGGGATGGTCGCGGGCCAGTTCGCCGCCGACGCCCCCGCCAAATATGCCAGCCACGTCGGCGGGACCTTGGCGGCCTGGCATGCGCTCGAAGGCATGGCGTCCGGATCGCATTTGGCACCCAAGGTCTCGGAGGCGATCGCAGAGGCCAAGAAGGTCTATTTCGCGGCGGACTACATCGCGTTGCGCGACCGGCTCTTCGCCGCGGTGCGCGACGGCAAGAAGCCGGAGATGACGGCGGCCGAATGGGCGCCCATCACGGTCGGGCATCTGGCGAGCTTGCTCGCCGTCGCGGAAAACGCCCTCGATGCCGCGAAGGACCATGCCGAGTCGATGCACGACGCGGCGCGGTTCGATCTCATGGTCCAGCTCGCCCTGCTCGCCGCGGCGCTGGTCCTCGCCTTCGCCAGCCTGACCACCGTGCGCAATCGGGTGATCGATCCTCTGCGCACCCTGAAAGATGCCATGCTCAAGGTGGCGGGCGGCGACCTGTCGGTCGACGCCCTCTACACGGATCGGGCCGACGAGATCGGCGCGCTCGGCAGCGCGCTCGGGATGTTCAAGCAGAACGCGGTCGAGAAGGCGCGCATCGAGCACGAGCAGCGCGACCGCACCGTCCAGGCGTCGCAACGCCAGCAGACGATCGACTCCTCGATCGTCGCGTTCGAGGCGCAGATCGGCGAGGCGCTCAAGGCGCTGAGCAGCGCGGCCGGGCAGATGCGCAAGACCTCGGACGACATGTCATCGATCTCGCATGAGACCAACACGCAGGCGAAGTCCGCCGCGCAGGCCTCCGAGGAGGCCTCCTCCAACGCCCAGACCGTGGCGTCGGCGTCCGAGCAGCTCAGCTCGTCGATTGCCGACATCAGCCGCCAGGTGGTGCATGCGGCCGGCATCGCCAGCCGGGCGGTGGACGAGACCAAGCAGACCGACGGCACCGTGCGCGGGCTCGCCGAATCGGCCGAGCGCATCGGCGAGGTGGTGAAGCTGATCAACGAGATCGCGGGCCAGACCAATCTGCTGGCGCTCAACGCGACCATCGAGGCCGCGCGCGCCGGCGAGGCCGGCAAAGGGTTTGCGGTGGTCGCGTCCGAGGTGAAGTCGCTCGCCAACCAGACCGCGAAGGCGACGGAAGAAATCTCGGCCCAGATCGCCGCGGTGCAGAAGGTGAGCAAGGACGCGATGGATGCGATCAAGGCGATCGGCAGCACCATCGCCGAGGTCAGCGCGGTCGCGAGCTCGATCGCTGCGGCGGTCGAGGAACAGGGTGCGGCGACGCAGGAGATCACCCGCAACACGCAAGGGGCGGCGCAACGCACCAAGGACGCTTCGGAGAGCATCGGCGGGGTGAGCAGCGGCGCCGACGCGACGCGCGAAGCGGCGCAGAACGTCAAGTCGGCCGCCGAGGCGCTCGGCGA
>DASTZX010000075.1:0-14596 GCA_035764045.1 Xanthobacteraceae bacterium
GGAGTGCGCTCGAGTAGCCGGCAGATCCTCGCCGGAGAGCACCCGAATGAGGATCTCGCGCTTGTCTTCGCCGCTGACGAGAAACAGCATCTCGTGCGTCGATGCGAGTGTCGGCAAGGTCAGGGTAACCCTCGGAACGAAGGGCGCAAGGCCCGCTCGCTCGACACCGACGACCCAACGTTGCTGCTCCTCGAGCGCCGCGCTGTCGGGGAACAGCGACGCGGTGTGCCCATCGCTCCCGAGCCCCATGAGAACGAGATCGAACAGGAGGTTTGCCGGATCCAGCCGGTCGCGACCATAAAACCGCTTGAGCTCCGCCTCGTAAAGCCGCGCCGCCGCGTCCGGGCTGGCGGCATCCGTCGCCATCGGATGAATGTTGTCGGCGGGAACGCCGACATGATCGAGCAGGAGGCGTCGCGCCGCACCCATATTGCTGAGCGCGTGGTCCGCCGACACGCAGCGCTCGTCACCGATGAACCAGTGAATGCGCTCCCATGGGACCGTGCTGCGATACGGATCCTGCGCCAGCCGCTTGTAAAGCCCCTCCGGGCCTGTGCCGCCGGTGAGGCAAATGGCGGCGCGGCCCTCGACATGCGCGACGCGTGCCAGGAGCCGCTTGGCAGCGGATTCGGCGAGGGCCTCGGCATCAGGGACGAAGACGAGTTGCCGCCGTTGCTTTGGACCTCGGTCAAGGTTCATGGCGTCGTCATCCCGCAATCGGACGCCAGCGCCGGCCGTCACGGGCCAGCAGCTGATCGGCCTGCGTGGGACCTTCGCTGCCGGCCTTGTAGGTCGCGAGATCCTTTGCGCCGGCATTGCGCCAGGCATCGATGAACGGCTGCACCACGCGCCAACCCGCCTCGATGCCATCGGCGCGCTGGAACAAGGTCGCGTCCCCGATCATGCAGTCGTAGATCAGCGTTTCGTAGCCGGTGCTCGGCGCAGCCTTGAAGTAATCCTTGTACTTGAACGTCATGCCGACGCCCGTAATCGCGATGGAGGGACCTGGCAGCTTCGCATTGAACTGCAGGCTTATGCATTCGTTCGGCTGGATTCCGAGCACGAGGAAATTGCGCGTCAGTCGATCGACCGGCGTGTTGCGGAACATCGCGAAAGGTGCACGCTTGAAATTGATTGCCACTTCGGTCAGTTGCGTTGGCAATGCCTTTCCGGTGCGCAGGTAGAATGGCACGCCAGCCCAGCGCCAGTTGTCGATCAGCAGTTTGAGCGCGACGTAGGTCTCGGTTGTGCTCGCGGGATCGACGTTCTCCGTCTTGCGGTAACTCTCGATTCTGCTGTCGCCGATGCGGCCTGCCTCATATTGCGCGCGCACCGAATTGCTCAGCGCCGCGGCAGCGTCATGAATCTGAATGGCGTCGAGAAGCTCGGCCTTCGCCGCCCTCACGGCGTCTGCGGCGAAGCGTGGAGGCGGCTCCATGGCGGCCAGCGACAGCAGCTGGAACAGATGATTGGGCACCATGTCGCGCAGGGCGCCGGTCGAGTCGTAAAATCGGCCGCGTCGGCCCACCGTCAGGCTTTCGGCCACCGTGATCTGTACGTGGTCAATGTGATCCCGATTCCAGATCGGCTCGAACAGGCCATTGGCGAAGCGCAGCACGAGAATGTTCTGGACCGTCTCCTTTCCGAGATAATGGTCGATCCGATAGATCTGATTCTCGTCGAGCACACTGAGCAGCTGCCGATTGAGGGTGAGAGCCGACGCAAGATCGCTGCCGAACGGCTTCTCGATGATGACGCGTCGCCATGCGCCGTTCTCCTCGCGCGAAAGGCCGGATCTGCCCAGCTGGAGCCCGATCGGCGCGAAGGCAGCCGGAGGCGTTGCGAGATAGAACAAGCGGTTGCCGCGGGTTGAGCGCGTTCGCTCGACGCGCTCGAGCGTCTGACGCAGCCGTTCGTACGTCTTGGGATCTTCGAATTCGCCCGGCACATAGTCGACGCAAGCGAATAGCCGCTCGGCGATCCGGTCGTCGACGGGGCGCGTGGCGAACTGCCGCAGGCTTTTTTCCAGGCTGCTGCGAAACGCATCGCCCGACAGCTCCTTGCGCGCCACGCCGATCACGCAGAAGGCATTGTCCAGCAGGCCGGAGGCGGCGAGATTGTAGAGAGCCGGAATCAACAGTCGTTGCGTGAGATCACCCGACGCGCCGAAGATCACCAGCGAGCATGGATCGGCTGAACGTTCGGGCGCAGTCGGGTTTGAGCTCATGCGTACGACTGGCCTCCGATGCTCCCACGGCGGGATGCAGCGGGAATCTTGAAGTCGGACAGATCGTAATCAATGAGATCGCCGATCTTGGCGAGCTCGATATCGGCCGGCGGATATTCACTCAGAACGTTTGGATCGAGGGCATAGTGACCCTGTTTGGGGAATACGGTGGTGACCCGTTCGCCCCAGATCTTCTTCACGGCGGACAGGATGCGCAATTTGTCGTCGATCAATACATAGTGCCTTGCGGGATAGAAACGTTCGACGTCGGCAAGCTCCTGCTCTTTGTGGATGTAGATGAGAACGCGGTTGCCGAACGCGTGCCAGAGGCCGGACCTCTCCACCTTGCGCGGCTGGAAGACGGCATCGCCGTCCGAAAGGATGACGACAGGTCCCCACTGCTGCACGTGCGTGACTGCGCTCAGGGCGCCCGGGTACAGGGCATCGGCGAAGGGATAGTCGATCAGCCAGTTCGACATGCGCAGCACCTCGGGGCGATGCATCGCCTCGATCCGAAAGCGCTCGAGCGCGCCCAGGTAGTCGACGTACCCCAGCTCGCTTCGGAGCTGTTCGAGAATTTCCCAGTACCGGTCGCGCGTGGCGGCCCCATACGTCCGGGCCAGGTGCTCCCTGAGGTGCGCCTGCACGCGATCGTTATCGAGCAGCGTGTTGTCGACGTCGAACAGGAACAGGATGGAAGGCACTTGGGACATCGCATTCCCTTCGGCTTCGGCCGCGGTCTCAACCGCCGCGCCCGGACGACTGTCGATCTTTTCGCGCGGCGGCAACCAGTTCTTTGGCGATCTCGGTCACACGCTCCGGCTCGAAGCCGAATTTTCGCTGCAGCTCCTTGAGCGGAGCCGAGGCTCCGAACGTCTTCATCCCGATGACCCGGCCGGACCAGCCGACGTAGCGTTCCCAGCCGAAGGTCGAGGCCTGCTCCACGGCGAGCCGCGCCGTGACCTCGGGCGGCAGCACCTCGTCCCGGTACGCCTGCGTCTGCTCTTCGAAAATGTCCCACGATGGCATCGAGACCACACGCGAACGGATGCCTTGGGCACGCAGCTCCTCGTGGGCGTCGATGCAGAGGCTCACTTCGCTGCCCGATGCGATCAGGATCACCTCGGGCTTTTCGCCCGGGCTATCTGCGATCACGTAGGCGCCGCGGGCAAGCCCGGAAGCGGGCGCGTATTTGCTCCGGTCCAATGTCGGCAGCGGCTGGCGCGAGAGCGCCAGCAGGGCCGGCTTGTGCCGCAGCTGCATGATGTAACGATAAGCCTCGACGACCTCATTGGCATCGGCGGGCCGCAGCACGACGAGCCCCGGCTCGGCGCGAAACGAGGCGAGCTGCTCGACCGGTTGATGGGTCGGGCCGTCCTCGCCGTCGCCCATCGCATCGTGGGTGAGCACGAAGATGGCCGGCAGCTCCATGATGGCCGATAGCCGGATCGCCGGCCGCGCATAGTCGGTGAAGATGAAAAAGGTAGCCCCGAAGGCGCGAAGCTTCGACAAGGAGAGTCCGTTGACGGCCGCCGCCATCGCGTGCTCGCGGATGCCGAAATGCAGGTTCCTGCCGCCGCGGTTGCCTGGCTCGAAATCGCCGGCGCCCGCGAATGTGAGGATGGTCTTGTTGGAGGAGCCGAGATCCGCCGATCCCCCCAACAGCCAGGGAATGTTCTGGGCAAGCACGTTGAGAACCTTGCCCGAGGCCTCGCGGCCGGCGATGCCCTTCGGATCGGCGGGAAAGACCGGCAGCCCCTTGTCCCACCCTTCGGGCAGCTCGCGCCGCTGCATGAGGTCGATCTCGGTTGCGAGCTCCGGATATGTCTTGCGATACGCCGCGAAGCGCTCGGTCCATTGCCGGCGGGCGTCGCGCCCGCGGATGCCAATTCCGGCGGCGAAATGCTCGCGCACGCCGTCGGGAACGAGAAACTTCGCATCCTCCGGCCAGCCGTAAGCGCGTTTGACCAGCCGCACCTCGTCCTCGCCCAGCGGCTCGCCGTGCGCCGCTGCGGTGTCCTGGCGGTGGGGGGACCCGTAGCCGATATGGCTGTCCAAGATGATGAAGGTCGGGCGGCCCCTGGTCCGGTGAAAGATGTCCAAGGCGTGCTCGATGCGCTCGAGATCGTTGGCATCGCCCACGCGCAGAACATTCCATCCGTAGCCGAGAAATCTGGCGGCGATGTCCTCGGTAAACGTTAAGTCCGTCTTGCCTTCGATCGTGATGTGGTTGTTGTCGTAGATCCAGCAGAGATTGTCCAAGGCGAGATGCCCGGCGAGGGAGGCGGCCTCCGATCCCACGCCTTCCATCATGTCGCCGTCGCTGCAAACCACGTAAATGTCGTAGTCGAAGATCTCGAAGTCGGGCCGATTGTACCGGTTGGCGAGCCATGCCTCGGCGATGGCCATGCCGACGCTGTCGCCGACGCCTTGCCCAAGCGGTCCGGTCGTGGCCTCGACCCCCGAAACCAGATGGTACTCGGGATGCCCGGGAGCCTTGCTGCCGAACTGGCGGAAGTGACGGATATCGTCGAGGGAGACGGCTGGTTGCCCAAGCCGTTCGTACTCGGCGTTCACCGCCCGCGTGCCGGTGAGGTGAAGCACCGACCACAGCAGCATCGACGCATGGCCGTTGGAGAGCACGAAACGATCGCGGTTCGGCCAGATCGGATCCTGCGGATCGAAGCGCATGACCCGGTTCCAGAGCGTGTAGACGAGCGGCGCGAGCGCCATCGGCGTGCCTGGATGTCCGGACTTCGCCTGCTGGACCGCATCGATCGACAGCGTACGAATGGTATTGATCGACAGCTCGTCCAATTCGGCGCCGCTCATCCGCCGATCTGATCTCGCCGCTGGACTCGTAGCGACACTCATGTTGCGCCTCCGATTTGAAAACCGGCCGTCGGGCGCCCCACCTCAACAACCATTATGCGGCAGCTTCAGTTCGCTATCTCACCTTGCGCTCTGGACTTGTGCGCCTTGCGACTTTCACGCCGTGCGTCAGCCCGCCGGCTTTTCCACATGGCCGCCGAACTCGTAGCGCATGGCGGAGAGCAGCTTGTCGCCGAACGTCGCCTCGCCGCGCGAGCTGAAACGCTGGTAGAGCGCGGTCGAGAGTACCGGGGCCGGCACGGCTGCATCGACTGCCGCCCTGATCGTCCAGCGTCCTTCGCCGGAATCGGAAACGCGGCCCGAAAAGCCGTCGAGCGCCGGATCCTTGGTCAGTGCAGCCGCAGTGAGGTCGAGCAGCCACGAAGCGACGACGCTGCCGCGCCGCCATAATTCCGCGATGTCACGCAGATTGAGATCGTAGCGGTAGAGCTCCGGATCGCGCAGCGGAGTCGTCTCGGCATCGGCCGCGTGCTGCTGCGCGCCGACGTCAGCGTGGCGCAGGATGTTCATCCCCTCCGCGTAGGCGGCCATGAGTCCGTACTCGATGCCGTTATGAACCATCTTGACGAAGTGACCGGCGCCGCTCGCCCCGCAGTGCAGGTAGCCGCGCTCGGCCGTGCCGCCGATCTTCTCGCGGCCGGGCGTGCGCGGGACGTCTCCGATGCCTGGCGCCAGCGTGCTGAAGATCGGATCGAGATGCCGCACCGTCGCCTCGGGTCCGCCGATCATCATGCAGTAACCGCGCTCCAGGCCCCAGACGCCGCCGCTCGTTCCGACATCCACGTACTGGATCCCGCGTGACGCGAGCTCGCGCGAACGACGAATGTCATCGACGTAATAGGAGTTACCGCCGTCGATGAGAATGTCGCCGCTCTCGAGGTGAGGCGCGAGGTCGGCGATCGTCTTGTCGACCACCCCCGCCGGAACCATCAACCACACCGCGCGCGGCTTCTTCAGCTTGCCCACGAGCTCCGCAAGTGAGGAGGCGCCGAGCGCCTTGTCGCGCGCCAGCTCCGCGACCGCCTTCGGCGACATGTCGAAGACCACGCATTCATGGCCCCCCTTGATGAGCCGCCGCACCATATTGGCGCCCATCCGGCCCAGTCCGATCATCGCAAGCTGCATGACTTTGTTCCCGGTTGGAGCTGAACTGCGCGCCGCAGCCGTTGCATGGCGGCGGTGACGCTTTCGCTGTCGTTGAAAATCGCCGAGCCAGCGACCAGCACGTCCGCTCCCGCCGCAACCGCCAGCGGCGCCGAGGTCGCGTCCACCCCTCCATCCACTTCGAGGCTGCACGTCGGCTTGACGCGGTCGATCATCTCTCGCGCGCGCTGGATCTTGGGCAGGGTCGCGGGAAGAAAATGCTGGTGGCCGAATCCGGGATTGACCGTCATCACCAGCACCTCGTCGAGGTCCTGCATGATCTCTTCGAGAACGGCCGCGGGCGTCGCTGGATTGATGGCGACACCGACGCGTCTGCCCAATTCCTTGATCCGCTGCACGGTGCGCGACAGATCGTTGTTGCCCTCCCAGTGGACCAGGAATGAATCGATCCCGGCCTCTTTGAATTCGTCGAGAAAAAAGTCGGGGTTCGAGACCATCAGGTGCGCCTCGAGCGGCAGATGCGTCACCTTGCGCAGCGATCTGACGATCGGGGCGCCCATGGAAATATTAGGCACGAAATGTCCATCCATCACGTCCACATGGATGCGGTCGGCGCCGGCGCGCTCGGCCTCGGCCACCTGATCGCCCAGGCGGGCGAAATCGGCGGTGAGGATCGACGGAGCGATTTTGACTGCGTCGGTCACCTCGTGTCCCTGAGCTTGCGGTAGCGGCGGATCAGATTGTTGGTCGAGCTGTCATGGCTGAGCTTTGGCTCGACCTTGCTCTCGAGCTCCGGGATGATGCGCTGGGCCAGCGCCTTGCCGAGCTCGACGCCCCACTGATCGAACGAATCGATGTTCCAGATGGCGCCTTGGGTGAACACGCTGTGCTCATACAACGCGACCAGCTTTCCCAGTGCCGCCGGAGTCAGGCGATCCAGCAGAATGGTGTTGGACGGCCGGTTACCGTCGAACACCCGGTGCGGGACGAGCCAATCGGGCGTGCCGTCCGCCTTCACCTGCTCCGCCGTTCTTCCGAATGCGAGCGCCTCCGCCTGAGCGATGACGTTCGCCAGCAGCATGTCATGATGGCGCTCGAGCGGGTTGAGCGCCTGCGCGAACGCGATGAAGTCGCAGGGGATGAGCCGCGTGCCCTGATGGATCAGTTGGTAGAACGAGTGCTGGCCGTTCGTTCCCGGCTCGCCCCAGTAGATCGGGCCGGTGTCGCACTCGACTGGGGTCCCGGCGAGCGTCACGTGCTTGCCGTTGCTCTCCATCGTCAATTGCTGGAGATAGGCCGGGAAGCGCTTGAGGTACTGGTCGTAAGGCAGCACCGCCACCGTCTGCGCGCCGAAGAAATCGTTGTACCAGACGCCGAGCAGACCCATGAGCACCGGCAGGTTGCGCCCGAATGGCGCCGACCGGAAATGCTCGTCGATCGCATGGAATCCTTCCAGCATGGCCTGGAAGTGATCGGGGCCGATCGCCAGCATGGTCGAAAGGCCGATGGCGGAGTCCATCGAGTATCGTCCGCCGACCCAGTCCCAGAACTCGAACATGTTGGCAGTGTCGATGCCGAACTCGGCCACTTTTTCGGCATTGGTCGAGACCGCGACGAAATGCCGGGCGACAGCCTTGGCATCGCCGCCGAGGCCGTGCAGCGACCAGGCGCGCGCGCTGTGCGCGTTGGTCATGGTCTCCAGCGTCGTGAACGTCTTGGAGGAGATGATGAACAGCGTTTCTGCGGGATCGAGGTCGCGCGTGGCCTCGACAAAATCCGTCCCGTCGACGTTGGAGACGAAGCGGAACGTCATGGCGCGGTCGCTGTAGTATTTGAGCGCCTCATACGCCATCACCGGCCCGAGATCGGAGCCGCCGATGCCGATGTTGACGACGTTGCGAATGCGCTTTCCGGTGTGCCCCTGCCATTGGCCGCCGCGGACGCGGCGGGCGAACGCCGCCATTCTGTCGAGCACGGCGTGAACCTCCGGCACGACATTCTTGCCATCGACCATGATGGAAGCGCCCCGCGGCGCGCGCAACGCCACGTGCAGCACGGCGCGATCTTCCGTGACGTTGATCTTCTCGCCGCGAAACATGGCGTCGATCCTGGCGCGCAGCCCGGATTGCTCCGCCAACGCGACCAGCAAGCTCAGCGTTTCGTCGTCGACGCGGTTCTTGGAGTAGTCGAGAAAGACGCCGGCGGCTTCCGCCGTCATCCGCTCGCCGCGCGTGGGATCTGCCGCGAACAGATCTCGCAGATGGCGCGACTGCATCGACTTCTGGTGAGCCGCGAGGGTCGGCCACGCCGCCGGGCGTTTGCGAGGTGTTTCAAGCCGTGTAGCCATGCGCAGCAGCACTCTCTCGATTCGCCGTCATTGCTCGGGCCCGCCGCTTCGCACGACCCTCAGCGTGCGGAAGAGAACGGTCGTCCGCCCACAGCCGAAATCCGCCCAGGAAGGCATTCGCGTTGACGAGCGCGTTGCGGGTGCGCGCGGCTCGCTTCGATTGTCGGGGCCGGCGCAATCGGATCACGCGCGAGTTGGCATACACGGTGCTAACTCGCCCGTTTGAGCGCGGCGGACTTGGAATCTATCATGCGCATCAGGTCGCTCCAAGAACGGGCGAACGCGTCGCCGCCTTCCTTCTGAAGCTGGGTCGCGACCGCCCGGATATCGATGTTCGCGTCGGCAAACCGTGCCAGCTCCTCGTTGGAGTTGCCTCCGTCCGCGCGCATCGTCGGGCCGACCTTGCCATGATCGGCGAGCGCCTTCAGCGTAACCTCGGGCATCGTGTTCACGGTGAACGGTGCGGCCAGCGAGTCGATATAGAGAAGGTCCGACGCCTTCGGATCCTTGGTGCCGGTGCTGGCCCACAACAGGCGTTGCGGACGCGCACCGGCATTGTATGCGCGCATCCAGCGCGGCGAGCGCAGCAGGTCGAGATAGGCCTTGTAGGCGCGCTTCGCGACCGCGAGGCCGAGCCGGTTGTTGAGCGCCTCGGGCACTTTGCCGGCGACGGCCACGTCCCAGCGGCTGATGAAGATCGATGCCACGGAGGGGACATCGGGCTTCAGCCCTGCCTCGATGCGCCGTTCTATGCCGCGCATGAACGCATCGGCCGCCGCGACGTACTGCTCGTCGGAGAACAGCAACGTGACGTTGATCGGCACGCCGGCAAAGATCGACTGCTCGATCGCCGGCAGGCCTTCCGGCGTGCCGGGAATCTTGATGTACACGTTGGGGCGTTGCGCCTGCGCGTACAGCTCCTTGGCCACCGCAATCGTCGATTTGGTGTCGCGCACCAGCAACGGCGACACCTCCAGCGACACCCAGCCGTCGACGCCGCAGGTCCGGTCGAAAGTCGGGCGAAACAGGTCTGCCGCCTGCCTGAGGTCATCGATCGCGAGCTCGAAGAACAGCTTTTCCCCGGTCTTGCCTTGGGCGAGCTTGCCCTTGATGTCGTCATCGTAGTCGCCGCTGTTCTTGATCGCGTGGTCGAAGATGGTGGGATTGGACGTCAGGCCGGTCACCGAAAACTCGTCGATGTAGCGCCGCAGCCCGCCCGTCTTCAGCAGGTTGCGCGTGATGTTGTCGAGCCAGAGGCTCTGGCCGAGATCGTGCAGGGTTCGAGTGGCGTTCATCGTCACACCTCCATCGCCCCCTCTAAAATTTCAGCCCCTCGGACCGCTGCGCTAACCGTGTGCGTCACTGTCTATTCGGTCCGCGGGCTCGCAACTCATTACATAAGTCCGCGGGCGCGCCAGTCACAGAGAGGGAATTGCCGATAGGGGGCGGCAGCGGTTCCGGGCTACCGAGCTCACGCGTCTCAACTCGACCAATTCGTCGCAGCCTGAGGCGCCAATTCAGCATCTTATGGGCTTCACACCGGCACTGCGGGGCGCACACGCGACATAGGCGGACCAGGCGGGAGAGGCGGGTGCGCGCCCGGAACAGGTTAGACGCCGACGCGTACCGATGCGTTGGTGCCGCAGTTAGAAACCGGCAAAATCAACTGCGTCCGTCTTTCCCATTATGGCCGGTTGACACCGGGCGCGCCACGTCAACGCGCGCCAACGGCGCTCGGTTCACGAGTTGGCGGCTTGCGATTCCGGCTTGGACCACCCCATCACCTTGTCGAGCGTGATCGGCAAATCGCGCACCCGCCGGCCGGTGGCGTGGAAGATGGCGTTCGCGACGGCCGCAGCCGTGCCGACGATGCCGATCTCGCCCACGCCCTTGACGCCGAGCGAGTTGATCGCGTCGTCCTTCTCCTCCACGAAGATCACGTCGATCGCATGCACATCGGCATTCACCGGGACGTGATATTCGGCGAGGTTGTGATTCATGAAGCGGCCGAAGCGGTTGTCGGTCAGGGTCTCCTCGTGCAGCGCCATGCCGATGCCACCGACCACGGCGCCGAGGATCTGGCTCTTGGCGGTCAGCGGATTGAGGATGCGTCCCGCCGCCACCGCATTGACGACGCGCGTGACACGGATGACCCCGAGCTCCTCGTCGATCTTGACCTCGGCGAAGATCGCCGAATGGGTGAAGTGGGCGAGGTCGGCGTTGTAGTGCGGAATGGCTTCGGTCTTCTCGCCCGGCTTGACCTTCCCCTCCTTCTCGATGCGTTCGGCATTGCCGGCGCGCATGGCGTCGAGCAGCAGAACCGCGGGGCTGGCATCGTCCTTGTGCCGCATCCGTCCGTCGGCGAAGACCACGTCATCGGGTGATACACCGGCGAGCGGCGAATTCGCCATCTTGCTCGCGAATCCGATGAGCTCCTTCCGGATGGCCCGGCAGGCGGCATGAATGGCGCAGCCGACCGACGATGTCGTGAACGAGCCGCCTTCGACCGGCGCCTTCGGCAGCGACGAGTCGCCGAGCCGCGCCGTCACGTTCGCGATCGGCACGCCCAGCATTTCGGCGGCGATCTGCGCCATCATCGTATAGGTCCCGGGGCCGATGTCCGCCGTCGCACTCGCGACCTCAACGCTGCCGTTCGCGGTGAGGACAGCGCGCGCGGCGGCCGGCATCTGCATCGCCTCCCAGATGCCGCTCGCCATGCCCCAGCCGACCAGCTCATGCCCGTCGCGCATGGAACGCGGCTCGCGGCTTCGCTTCGACCAGCCGAATTTCTCCGCCCCCTGGCGATAGCACGCACGCAGCTCCTTGCTGCTGTAGGGTTGATTCTCTTCCTGGTCGACCTCCGAATAGTTGATCAGCCGCAGCTCCAGCGGGTCGATCCCCGCCGCATAGGCGAGCTCGTCCATCGCGCATTCGATCGCATAGAGTCCCTCGGCCCCGCCCGGCGCCCGCATGTCGCACGGCGTATTCTGGTCCAGCTTCACCAGCTTCTGATGGAGCTCGCTCGCCGCAGACCGGTAGAGCTGGTTCGACCAGCCGACGATGTTGCGCTGGAAGTCCTCGAACTGCGACGTGATGCCGATCACTTCGTGGCGGAACGAGGCGAGATGCCCGTCGCGCTCCGCCCCGAGCGCGAGCGTCTGCACATTGGCGGGACGATAGCCCAGCGTGAACATCTGCTGGCGCGTCAGTGTCACGCGCACCGACCGCTTGAGCGCGCGCGCCGCCATGACGGCGAGCGGGAGCTGATACTGCGGCCGCAGGCCGGATCCGAACGCGCCGCCCACGAATGGCGAAAGCACCGTCACCTTGCTCTTCGGGATGCACACCACGTTGCTGACGTAGTTCCAGCTGTTCGGCGCCCCCTGGGTCTTGTCGTACACGGTGAGCCGGCCATCGGCCTCGTAGATCGCCGTTGTCGCGTAGGTCTCCATCGGATTGTGGGTCTCGACGGGCATTCGATACTCCCGCTCGATCTTCACCGGGGCGCGGGCGAACGCTTCGGCCGCGTTGCCGCGTGGCTCGTGCGCGTGCTCCTCGTTCGGCTTCGCGCCGTGCCGCAGCGCCGCGTCGAAGTCGGTGACGTGTGGCTCCCGCTCGTAATCGATGCGCACGCGGTCAGCCGCGAAACGCGCGATCTCCGGCTCCTCCGCCACAACCAGCGCGACCGGCTGGCCGCTGAACTGGATCTTGTCGTCATAGAGCGGGCGGTAGGGCGAGCCGGTATCGGGCGCGACCTCGTCTTTGTATTTGTCGTCGGAGGAGGCGAGCTTGGGTCGGTGCGCATGCGTGAACACGTCGAGCACGCCCTCGATGGCGAGCGCCTCGCTCGTGTCGATGCGCCTGATCCGCCCCTTGGCGATCGTGGATCCGATCACGAAGCCATAGGCGAGGTCGCGCGCCCTGAACTCGGCCGCGTACTTGGCCTCGCCGGTGACCTTGGCGCGGCCGTCGACCCGCGGGGTCGGAACACCGAAAGAGCTCGTCGCCATGCAGGCCTCCTCACGCGATCCGCTTGTCCGCCTGCGATTGCGGCGTGCCGTGCGCCGCCTGGGACAGCGCGCGCATGATGGCGCGGCGCGCCAGCGGGATCTTGAAGTCGTTGTGGCCGAAGCCGCGCGCGCCATGCAGGAGGCGGTCGGCCGCGCGGGCGAAGGTCTCGGCGGTCGGCGGCTGCCCGGCAAGCGCGGCCTCCGCTTCGGGCTCGCGCCACGGCTTGTGCGCCACGCCGCTGAGCGCAATGCGCGCCTCGGCGATCTTCTCGCCCGCGAGCTTCAGCCCGACCGCAACGGACACCAGCGCGAACGCGTAGGACAGGCGGTCGCGGATCTTGAGATAGGTGTAGTTCTCGGCAAAGCCCTGTGGCGGCAGCTCGACCGCGGTGATGATCTCGTCGGGGCCGAGATTGGTATCGCGTTCGGGCGTGTCGCCGGGCAGGCGGTGGAAGTCCCGGAACGGAATGCGGCGCTCGCCGCCGCGGCCGACCACGACCACCGTCGCGTCCAGCGCCGCGAGCGCGACGCACATGTCCGACGGATGGGTGGCGATGCAGTGCTCGCTCGTGCCGAGGATCGCGTGCATGCGATTGACGCCCTCGATCGCCGAACAGCCGCTGCCGGGTGTGCGCTTGTTGCAGGGCGTGGCGGTGTCATAGAAATAGATGCAGCGGGTCCGCTGCAGCAGGTTGCCGCCGGTCGACGCCATGTTGCGCAGCTGCGCCGAGGCGCCGGCGAGGATGGCGCTTCCAAGCAGCGGGTAGCGGCGCTCCACCTCCGGGTGATAGGCGACCGTCGTGTTGGCGGCGAGCGCTCCGAGGCGCAGGCCGCCCTCGGCGGTGTTCTCGATCCGGTCGAGCGGCAGGCGCGAGATGTCGATCAGCCGCGTCGGACGTTCGACGTTCTCCTTGATGAGGTCGATCAGGTTGGTGCCGCCGGCGATGAACCGGGCGGTGTGATCGGCCGCGATCTGGTGCACCGCATCGGCGACGTCGCTGGCGCGCGAATAGGCGAAATGGTTCATCGCGCCGGCTCTCCCCGCTGAGCGAGGACCTGTTCGATCGCCGCGAGGATGTTCGGATAGGCGCCGCAGCGGCAGATGTTGCCGCTCATCAGCTCGCGGATATCGTCGGCCGTCCTGGCGCGCCCTTCCGCGATCAGGCCAGCGGCGGAGCAGATCTGGCCCGGCGTGCAGTAGCCGCACTGGAAGGCGTCATGCTCGATGAAGGCGCGTTGCAGGGCGTGTAGGGCCGAGCCCTCGGCGAGGCCCTCGATCGTGGTGACGTTTGCGCCGTCCTTCATGACCGCAAGGGTCAGGCAGGAGTTGATGCGCCGGCCGTCGAGCAGCACCGTGCAGGCGCCGCACTGCCCGTGGTCGCAGCCCTTCTTGGTGCCGGTCAGGTCGAGATGCTCGCGCAAGGCGTCGAGGAGCGTGGTCCAGGGCGCGACCTCGAGCTTGCGGGAGACGCCGTTGACGACGAGCGTGATCGCGGTCTTGGCGGGAGCCGGGAATTTTTCCGACTTTTGCGTGGCCGCTGCGCGCGATGCCATCGAAGTTCTCCGCAAATGGGCTGGAGGGACGGACGCGACGGCGGGCTCGCGCGCCGGGTCTGGACGGTCAACAGGAGGCTGCGAACGAAGGTTCCTCGGGACCTGGAAAATAGTCCCCGCACGCCTTTGACTTTCCTCAACGGCAGGAGGAGCATCCGCAACTCAACCAGAGGGGGAATACATGACTAAAATTCGCCCTTCCGTTGCTATTGCCATCGGCGTGCTGTTCTGCGCAAGCGCGCTCGGCGCCGCGGAACAGGATAGCAGAGAGATGACGGGGCCGCAGAAGAAGGCCTGTCAGGAGAAATTCCATCTCGACGCGAACGCGCATGAGCCCACGCACGGCGTCGGGACGCCGGCGGCTCACACATGCAGCGTGGGCGAGCGCAACAAATTTCAGATTCCCGATCCCAAGTGCACGCCCGGCGCCGTCAACCCGAGCCTCACCCTGGAGGTCCTCAC
>DASTZX010000076.1:0-7636 GCA_035764045.1 Xanthobacteraceae bacterium
GGCGCCGCGCATCTCGGCGGCGGCCAGCACGGCGCCGAGATTGTCGGACGGGTGGCAGGTCTCGCCGGGGGCGAGATAGCTGTCCATGAAGTCCAGGTAGCGGCTGAGCGCCCCGTTGAAGAACGCGGCGCGATCCGGCGCCGTCTTGCCGCCGCCGATCAGGGTCGCGAGCGGCGCGCCGCCGAGCTCTTCGCTCAGCCGGCGGATCGCGCGGATCGGCGGCGCGTCGAGCGCGCCGATGGCGACGCCGATCGTGTCGAGCACGCGGATCTTCAGCTGCTCGAGCGCGTCCGCGCTCAGATCGGCAAGCCGGGCATGGTCGACAAAGCGGGCAAGTTCCGCAACTTCGGACATCGCAACATTCCTTGCACCCCATGTGGGGCGTGAACGTCGCCGATCAACCGACGCAAACGCCGCGCCACAGCGCGGTGCATGGAACCAGCCGGTTCCGCAATTCGTTGTGACGTTGAGGCGACACTTCTCGGCGGCGAAGCGCGCGTGAAACCGCGGATGCTTCGCGGCGATCTCCACTATCGAGCGCGGCCTACCAGATCGCGCAGGTCTATGGCGGTGGACTGATCCCGATTCTGGCCGGGCTGATCCTCGACGCCTACGGCGTCAAGGGCGCCTCCAACTATGTCGGGCTGCTGGTGATGCTCTATGCGGTGGCGGCGATCCTGGCAATTCTCGCCACGCCGGAGACCAAGCCCGCCGATCTCGAGGCGCATGCCGCCGGGCCGCCCGATGCGGCGCGGGCGGTGTGATTTCGGCCGCTTTCTCCGAGGTTAGGTACGGGAGCCGCGCTTCTCGACAAAGGCGCGCAGCCCCGCCTGCGCCGCATCGGTCATGCAGACGTTGCAGAAATCCTCGACCGCGGCCGCGATGCTGCGGCGGTAGTCGAGATCGTTCTGACGCATGAACGCCGCGCGGCCAAGCCGCATGATGGCCGGAGACTTCGCGGCGAACGTCTTGGCCAGCGCCAGGGCGGCCGTCTCGACCTCGGCATCCGGGACGGTCCCGCTCACGAGCCCGAGGTCGCGCGCCTCTCCGGCCGCAAAACTCCGTCCGGAGAACAGGAGCTCGAAGGCGCGATGGCGTCCGACGATGCGCGGCAGGTGGGCGAAATGGATGGCCGGGATGACGCCGACATCGATCTCGGGATAGCCGAATGTCGCGCCCGCTCCCGCAATGATGACGTCGCATGAGATGGCGAGGGTCATTCCGCCGCCGCGCGCGGCGCCCGCGACGGCCGCGATCGAGGGCTTGCCGAGATTGTATTGCGCATCGTGCAGGCGGACATAGAGCTCCTGCAGGAAATCGCGGACCTTCGTCTCGGATTTGCCGAGCATGATCTTCAGGTCGAGACCGGCGCAGAAGCGGTTCGGCACAGCGCTGGTCAGCACGACGGCGCGGACCGCATCGTCTGTCGCGGCCCGCTCGAGCGCCGCGACGATGCTCCTGATCATGTCGAGATCGAGCGCATTCACGGGCGGGCGATCGAGCACGATACGGGCGATGCCGTTCGCGACCTCGTATCGCACTGTTGCGTCGGTCATAAGGTGTCCTCCCGATCCGATTAAAGGCTTTCGCGCTCAGCGTGACGATCATGTAAGCTCCCCCTTGTGCGAACAAGGCCGGCCCGGCGGGGGGCCACCCATGCAAAGGGACTCAGTTCACCGGGAATTCATGCCGCCACCGGCCTCGCGCGTCGCTGCGCGAGCGATCGCGCTCGTCGCCGTAAGTTGTCGTTCGGTCCTTGAAATGGAGGACAGTAGAGATCTGGCGGAGCTCAAGCGCTTGCATGTTTGCGAATGGCTTGACCGTCTCGGCGTCATAGAGGAGCTCGAGGACAGTGAGATGTCCGTCCTGGACACTCCGTACCGAATGCTCGACCAACGGGCGGTGGTCAACGCGGAGTGGCGGGGAGAGGGAATGCTCGTTCTGGCCTGGGCGTTGGGACGCTCCGAACTCGTCCGCTACGACCAGGTATGCGATTCGGCGCAAGTCGCATCCGAGCTAGGTTTCCTGCACGAGAGGCCCGAAACCGCTCTGGCCAAGCCGGCGCTGCGCGACCGCGGCGAAATCAGCCGCTGGCGTGATACTTACCTCACGGTTCATTGGCGGCTGAGGGAGTACCAACTGCATGCCGAGCCGATCGACTTTCCGGACGTTGTGTCCTGGTTCAATTGGGGCCCCTTGCGGCTCGACGGCTTGGACCTGGTGGATGGCGATCTCGCCATTTGCGGCCGCAGAATCGATCGCGTCTCATTTGATGAGTTCGCGCAGACATTCAGCATCGTCATCGAGCGGCATAAAGCGTTCAACTGGCTGCTCGGCGCCGCGCGCGTCTATTCGGCCGTTTCTACCGATACGTAGACTTGAGAATGTCTATCCGTCGCGGAACTCCGCGCCCGTTCGCCCGAATGGCCGGACAGCAATCCTGAAGCGAGGACGGCCATGGTGTACGAAGCGCCGCCAAAGACCTCATTCCTGTTCGATCTCGACGGCACGCTGGTGGACAGCGTCTATCAGCATGTGATGGCTTGGCGCGAAGCGCTGGTCGCCGAAGGCATCGACCTCTCGGTCTGGCGCATCCATCGCAAGATCGGCATGAGCGGCGGCCTGTTCAACCGCGTGCTGTTGCGGGAGACGGGGTGCGACATCGATGCGGAGCGCCTCGACCGGTTGCGCAAGCTGCATGCCGC
Source organism: Xanthobacteraceae bacterium (assembly GCA_035764045.1). Classification (GTDB taxonomy): domain Bacteria; phylum Pseudomonadota; class Alphaproteobacteria; order Rhizobiales; family Xanthobacteraceae; genus JAVDCA01. The sequence goes on from DASTZX010000076.1 coordinate 2,706, forward strand.
CGCGTTCAATCGGGTGGCGGACGACATCCGGCCGCTGCCGGGCGCGTGCGAGCTCCTGACGCATCTCACCCGTTGCGGGATCCCGTGGGCGATCGCGACCAGCGGCCGGATCGAAACGGCACGCCCGACGATCGAAATGCTCGGCGTCGATGTCACCAAGGTCCCGGTCGTGACGCGCGATCAGGTGCGGTATGGCAAGCCCGATCCCGATCTCTTCCTCGCCGCCGCCGCGCAACTCGGCGTGAGCGTGGACAGCGCTCTGATCGTCGGCGACAGCATCTGGGACATGCTGGCGGCCCAGCGCGCTCGTGCGCTCGGTGTCGGCCTGTTGTCGGGCGGCTACGGCGCTGACGAGCTCGAGCGGGCGGGCGCCTGCCGGGTCTATGAGGATCCGGCCGACCTGCTCAAGCATCTCGACGAGGTCGGTGGGCGGGGCTGAGGGAACGACTGGACAAGGGCGCGGGCCTGAGTATGTCTTGCGCGATGGACCGACAACATTTCGACGTGCGTGCGATCCTGGCCGGGCAGGCGCCGAGCGACGCGCCTGTGACGGTGCGCGGCTGGGTGCGCACCCGGCGCGACTCGAAGGCGGGCATCTCGTTCGTGCATCTGTCGGACGGCTCGGCGTTCCATCCCGTGCAGGTCGTGGCGCCCAACACCCTGTCCAACTACGCCGACGAGGTGCTCAAGATCACCACCGGCTGCGCCGTCGAGGCGACCGGCATGATCGTGCCGTCGCCCGCCAAGGGACAGCCGTTCGAGATGCAGGCAAGCGAGATCCGGGTGATCGGCTGGGTGGACGATCCAGACACCTATCCGATCCAGCCGAAGCCGCACACCATGGAGTTCCTGCGCGAGGTCGCGCACCTGCGACCGCGGACCAACGTGATCGGCGCGGCGACGCGGGTGCGCCACAGCCTGGCGCAGGCGATCCACCGCTTCTTCCACGAGAACGGATTCTTCTGGGTCAATACGCCGATCATCACGTCATCCGACGCCGAGGGGGCGGGCGCGCTCTTTCGGGTGTCGACCCTCGACCTCGCCAATCTGCCGCGCACGCCGCAGGGCAAGGTGGACTTTGCCAAGGACTTCTTCGGCCGTGAGGCGTTCCTGACCGTGTCGGGGCAGCTCAATGTCGAGGCGTACTGCCTCGCGCTCACCAAGGTCTACACCTTCGGGCCGACGTTCCGCGCCGAGAACTCCAATACCAGCCGCCACCTCGCCGAGTTCTGGATGATCGAGCCGGAGATCGCCTTCGCGGCTCTCGCCGAGGATGCTGACCTGGCGGAAGCGCTGCTCAAATACGCCTTTGCGGCTCTGCTCAAGGAGCGGCAGGACGATCTCGCCTTCTTCGACGAGCGGGTCGAGAAGGGCCTCGTCGCCAAGCTGCAGGGGATCGTGTCGTCGGAGTTCGTGCGGATGGACTATGGCGAGGCGGTCGCGGTGCTCGAGCGGGCGCAGGAGAAGAAGGAGAAGTTCGAATACCCGGTGCGCTGGGGCGTCGACCTGCAGTCGGAGCATGAGCGCTACCTCACCGAGAAGCACGCCAAGCGGCCGGTGATCGTGATGAACTACCCGAAGGCCATCAAGGCGTTCTACATGCGGGTGAACGACGACGGCCGCACCGTCGCCGCCATGGACGTGCTCGCGCCCGGCATCGGCGAGATCATCGGCGGTTCGCAGCGCGAAGAACGGCTCGACTATCTCGACCGGCGCATGGTCCAGTTCAACCTCGACCCGGCCCACTATGGCTGGTACCGTGACTTCCGCCGCTACGGCACCGTGCCGCACGCCGGGTTCGGCCTCGGCTTCGAACGCCTCGTCGTCTACACCTGCGGCCTGGCGAACATCCGCGACGCGATTCCATATCCGCGCGTGCCGGGAAGTGCGGAGTTTTAGGAAGACTTCGAAGAGGTCTTTGCTCGTCATCCCAGCGAAGGCTGGGATCCAGTTCTTCTGCAGCCTGCTGAAAAAGGCTGGATCCCAGCCTTCGCTGGGATGACGGCTTGTACAGGGATTCGGTGGGGCGCGCTTCCAGCCAGTCACCCGATCAGCACAACCGTCTTGACCTGCGCCCAGACCCGACTCCCAGGCGCAAGTCCCAATGTATTCCACGAGCGTTGCGTGATGCGCGCCAGCAGCGGCGTTCCGCCGGCGTCGAGTCGCACGAGCACCTGCGCCGCATGCTCGGTCGGCGCCATGTCGACGACGGTGGCGGGAATGATGTTGAGGATGCTCGTGCCGGCCTGCTTCTGCAGTGTCAGGCTGACATCGCGCGCTTCGATGCGGCAACGCACCTTGCTGGTAGCCGTTGGCGGACGCCGCCTTGGCACGTAGATCGTTCCGCCGGCGAAGTCCAGGCGCGTCAGTTCATCGGCCTGGTCGTGGCCGGCGATCTTCGCCTCGATGAACACGCCGGCATCATCCGTGAACGCGGCCGGCAGGTCGAGCCGTGCCAGCGTCTCCTGCAGCGGGCCACTGGCGATTACGCTGCCCTTGTCGAGCAGCACGAGATGATCGGCCAGGCGCGCGACTTCATCCGGCATGTGGCTGACGTAGATCGACGGAACTTCGAGTTCCTCGTGCAGGCGTTCGAGATACGGCAGTATTTCGTGACGGCGCCGCAGGTCGAGCGACGCGAGCGGCTCGTCGAGCAGCAGCAGGCGCGGACGCGTCAGCAGCGCGCGCGCGATCGCCACGCGTTGCCGCTCGCCGCCGGACATTTTTTCCGGCCCGCGGTCCAGCAGCGCGGCGATTCCGAGAATCTCGGCCGTGCGCTCGAGTCCGTCGCCTTCAGTCGCGCCGCCAGCGCGCTTCAGGCCATATTCGAGGTTGCCGCGAACGCTGAGGTGCGGGAACAGACTCGGTTCCTGGAACACGTATCCGAGCGGCCGCCGGTGCGTCGGTACGAACAGTTTTTTGGCATCGTCCTGCCAGACTTCGCCGTTGACGCTGAGATAACCGTCGCGCGGCCGTTCCAGGCCGGCGATCGCGCGCAGGCAAGTCGTCTTGCCCGACCCCGACGGCCCGAACAGCGCCGTGACGCCGACGCCGGGCAGGCGCAGGTCCACGCCGAGGGAAAAATCCACATAGTCGATCGAGAAGCGGGCAACGATGCTTTCGGTCATTGTCTTGCCGTTTTGCCCACAGCGGTCAGCGCGCCGACGCTGACCAGGACCGCGAACGCAAACACGACCAGCAGCGCCGACAGCCAATGCGCCTGCGCGTACTGGAACGCTTCGACATGGTCGTAGATCAGCACCGATGCGACGCGCGTCTCGCCCGGAATATTGCCGCCGATCATCAGCACGACGCCGAACTCCCCGACCGTATGCGCGAAAGTCAGGATCGCGCCGGCAACGAAGCCGCGGCGCGCCAGCGGCACCGCGACCGAGAAGAACCGGTCGAGCGGTCCGGCACGCAACGTCGCAGCAACTTCGAGCGGGCGTTCGCCGATCGCCTCGAACGCGTTCTGCAACGGCTGGATCATGAACGGCAATGAATAGATCACCGAGGCGACAACGAGGCCGCCGAACGTGAAAGGCAGCAAGCCCAGACCGATCGCCTGGGTCAACTCGCCGATGGGTCCGTGCGGGCCCATCGCGACGAGCAGATAGAAACCGAGCACGGTCGGCGGCAGGACCAGCGGCAGCGCAACGATCGCTGCCAGGGGACGCTTCCAGCGCGACGGCGTGCGCGCGAGCCACCACGCAATCGGGCTGCCGATGACGAGCAGCAAGACGGTGACCATCCCCGCCAGTTCGATGGTCAACCAGATCGCTGCAAGGTCGCTATCGGAAAATGCGCCGCCAAGTGTCAATGACCGATCGCCTCGCCCGGAAGGGCGAAACCATAGCGCACCATTACCGCCCTTGTCTGCCCGGAAACCATGTAGTCGGCGAAAGCCTTGGCCAGCGCACTGTCGGCGGCGCGCCTGGTGATCACGAAGCCCTGCTCCAGGGCTTGGTGCAGGTTGTCCGGCACGAGATTGTAGCTGCCCTTGCCGGCCATCTGCGGCCCGAGAACGAGCGACAAGGCAAGCATCCCGACCTGCGCGTTGCCGGATTGCGCAAACTGCGCGGCCTGCGAAATGTTCTCGCCGAAGACAAGCTTGCCCTCGACATCCTCCCAGACGCCGCTTGCGCGCAATGCCTCTTCGGCACGCTGCCCGTAGGGGGCATGTTGCGGATTTGCGATCGCGATCTTCTGGATGTCGGCCCGCGTCAGGTCGGTAACCTTCAGCGTGCCCGCATCGATCGTCTTGCTCCACAGCACGAGCCGGCCGATCGCATACGGATGGACCTCTCCAACCGCCAGGTTCGCTTTCAGCAGATCGCGCGGGAACGCGATGTCCGCCGAAAAGAACAGGTCGAACGGCGCACCCTGCTCGATCTGGGTCTTGAACTTGCCGGAAGAACCATACACGACCTCGACCTTGTCGCCCGCGTGCGCCTTGCGGAAATTGGCCGCTACTTCGTCGAGGCAGCCCTTGAGGTCGGACGCCGCCGCAATCGTGATCTTCTCCGCCGCGAGCGTTGCCGGCGCAAACGCGATGGCCAGAAGCAACAGGATGATTCGTGCCCGCATCGTGAGCCTCATTTCCGCGACGCTTTTCCCGGCGCGACCGCTGCTTCGTCAGCGCCACCGCGCCTGATGGTACACTCGCTATAGCCGGCTAGCTATAGCGCAAAACCGCTGCAGCCGGAAGGAACCGAACACGCGCGCGAATCCGTCAATCGTGAACGCGACCCGCGGAGAACCGGGCCAGCAGCGCGAGTTCGCGCCGCGCGGCGAGCGGGAGCTTTTCCTGGATGCCGCGATAGGCCGCGGCAATGCGCGCGCCGAGCGGCGTGAGCGTGGCGCCGCCGCCGCGCGCTCCGCCTGGCGCCGCTTCGATCAGCGGCCCGGTGAACATGCGATTCATCTCGTCG
>DASTZX010000077.1:0-6686 GCA_035764045.1 Xanthobacteraceae bacterium
CCGTGGCCTCCGGGCCTGATCGGCTGGCCGTATCAGCACGGCATCGTGAGCAACCTCAGCCCGGAATCGCTGTCGGGTCCGAATGCGGGCTTAAGCGAGGCGCTGGTGCCGGCCGGCTACGTCACGACGGTCTACGATCCGGTGTTCGCGCTCAGCGCCGACGGCCGGCGCTACGTCTCGCGCGCGACGAGCACGCCGACGGCGATCCCGGCGCCGGGCCTGCCGTTCTCGCTGGTGTTTCGCGCCGAGCCGGGACGCGAGGACGTGCTGCTGCAGATCGCGTCGACCTACGAGGCGGCTTCGCGGCGGAGAATCCCACCGCCGGCGTTCGGTCCTTTGACCTGATTGCTGCTGCGCTCGCCTTCGCCAAGCCAATCCTCACGCGCTTGCGCCGAGGGCGGCTGCCGTCGCGATGCTGTGTGCCAAAGCGCACTTTAAGATGCGTTCGAGCGCGGGTTCCGAACCAGCGCCGCTCATTTTTCTGCATTGCGGCACGCGTTGCCGCGTCTGCGTCCCTCTCGCGAGAGAGCCCCGGCGACGGAACTGGATTCTTCCGGCGACGTTGTCAGGGCGGTTTCGGAGGTTCGAAATCAAACCTTTTTCGAGGAGCGGAACATGAAGAAGCTTATCGCAGGCGCGGTGCTGTTGACCGCAATCGCCACGCCGGCCTTGGCGGCGGAGTTTTACATCGTGCAGGACTCGGCGACGAAGAAATGCACCATCGTCGACAAGCGTCCGACCGTCACTACCACGACCGTCGTGGGCGGCGACAAGGTCTATACGACGCGCGAGGAAGCATCGACGGCGATGAAGACCGTGAAGGTCTGTCAGAGCATGTAACGAGGCAAAACCATGCCGGGATCGCCCGCATGGCGGCCCGGCATGGACGTCGTGGTTTAGACCGGCTGAGAGGAGCTTAGTCATGGGACGTGGAGTCCTGCTTTGGCTTCTGGGCGTGCCAATTCCGATCATCATCCTGTTGGTGCTGTTCTGGCATTGAGGCTTGCGTCGATCGTGAGGCGAGCGAGAACGTGAACGGCCAAGCGCGTATCTGCGCCAGCGTGGACACGCGCGTGGTCTCTTTGCCGTTTGCAAACTTCTCTCGCACCGGGTCGAAAGCGCCCGATATAAACGAAAAGCCCGGCCGCGAGGCCGGGCTCCGTCGCACCAATCGTGGAGCGACTTACTTATTGTAATCGAACTGCGGCATGGACTTGAGCTGATCCTTGCTCGCGTTGAAGACGGCATGGTCCGGATAGGTGCGCGGACCGGACGAGGAGCTCGTCGAGCTGCTGCTCGTGTTTGCCGCCCCGGTCGTCGACTTTGCGTTCCCGCTCGACGAACTGCTGCTGCTGCTGCTCCGCACCGGCTCGTTCACCCATTTCATGTCCGACCACTTGATCGCGACATCGCGCTCGCCGACGCCGAGAAAGCCGCCGACGCCGAGGACCACGAGATCGACCTTCCCGTCCTTGCTCAGCATCAGCTCCTTGATGTCGCCGATCTTGTCATTCTCGTTGTTGTACACGTTCAGGCCGATGAGCTTCGAGCCTTGCCACAGACCGGAAGACGAGGCGCTTTGTGCGGCCTGCGCGTTGTCGCTGCTTTTCGGCGCCTGCGCGAAGGCGGGCGTTGCGATCAAGGCCGTGGCGAACGCGGCCGCGGCCAGATGTCTAGAGAGCATTTCAACCTCCTGATTCGATTCCCCTCCGCGTCAACTCGCAGGCCGCCCGAACGGTTCATTCAAATTGTCGCAGCGGAACATGCGGAACGCCTTGCTGCGCCGGGCTCCGCGTTGTGAATCGGCGGATGGGCGCGACCCGAGACGGCGTTCGCGCGGCGTCGATTGCGGTTGGGTGTCGCGCTCTTGCAGACCGGCCGCGGTGCTCGATTGAGGGGCCGGTCGCGATCCGACTTCAGGTAGTAAATCGTGCCGATTATTTCTATAGATTGTGGCCGCCAGGGGACTTCACAAACATCATCCGACAGTGTGAAATAGGGGGGTGGGGAGGAACAATCCAAGGGCTTCATAAGACAAAGCCCCCGCAAGGATTGAAAGAATTGATTTAAGGGGTAGGTGTGTGAGCAAGAGCAAGACAGGCCGCCAAATCGGATCCAGAAAAGTCCAGGGTAGGAAATCGGCACGACGCAAGCACGCGCGGGCGACACGGACCGTGTCGCTCAAGGCCGCAGCTTGGTACGAAAGAGCGTCCCAATCGGTCGGGATCAAGGCTGCGCCGCGTTAGCGACCGCGAAGCTCTCTTTCGGCTGTTTCGGATCGGCGCCAGTGCGTGCGCCAATCGGCGACTTCCACCCGAGTACCAGTTGGTGCCCGCGCGACGGCCTGAGGCCGGCGTGCGCACGCGCGGTGCGCCGCGCAGCGGAAAGCGTTTCGGCAAGAATAAGCTCTGCGCCGTCATCCGGTTTGTGTCGGATCATAAACCCGGTATCAGCGAGGCGCCGGACTTTCGGTCGGCCGCTCCGATAAGTTCAAAACCTTAGTCGGTTTATTTAATTCCCATGTTTTAAAACTTGCGCTCAATGAACGTGAGCCGTCAGCACGCGGGCGACCAGCCGTTCGCGCCGGGTGCCGTTTCGCGCAGGGCCGGCGGAATACTTCGCAAGCGCACCGGTCTCGAACGCATCGAGCACGGTCTGGTGCACGTAGCTCTTGCGGCAGATCGCCGGCGTGTTGACGAGGTCGTCGGCGGCTTCGCGCACCGCATCGAGCACCTGGCGCTTGCGCTGCCGTTCGGTCCTGGCCGGCACCGTGCGCGCGAGGCGCTCGAGCACCTGTCCCGACGCGCACAGCGTGCGGAAGTCCTTGAGCGAGATGCGACCGCCGGCGATCGTGCGGAGAAACTCGTTGATGTCGCGCGCACGGATCTGACGCACCTCGCCGGCCTGATCGCAAAACTGAAAGAGGCGCCGGCCGGGCAGCTTGCGCAGGTTCGCAATGGCGCGGGCGAGCCGCGGCGCATGCAGCTCCTTGGCGATCGGCTTGCCGCCCTTGCCGCGAAAGGAGAGCAGGATGGTTCCGCGTTTGACCGCCACGTTCGATTTCAGCAGCGTCGCGGCGCCGCGCGTTCCGCGCTGGCGCGCGTATTCTTCACCGCCGGCCCGGATCGAGGTCATGGCGACGAGCTCGATCGCCGCCGCGAGGGCGTAGTCGCGCGATCCCTGGGCGCCGGAAAGATGCTGGGTCACCGCGCGACGGATGCGAGGTAGGGTCTCGATCAGGCGCAGCATGCGGCGCGCCTTGCGCCGCTCGCGAATTTTCTCCCACTCCGGGTGATAGCGGTACTGCAGCCGGCCGGCCGCATCGCGGCCGATCGCCTGCAAATGGGCCGATCCATCCTGCGCGTAGAGAACGTCGTTGTAGGCGGGCGGCACCGCCAGACCGGTGAGGCGCCGGATCAGGCGGCGGGCGCGAATTGGGTGGCCTTCGGCGTCCATAAATGCGAACCCGCGGCCGCGCCGTACCCGGCGGATCGTAAGCGCGTCGGGGGCGACCCAGTGCAAACCGAGCCGCCTGGCGAAGCGCTGCTCCGCCGAGCCGATCGGACCGGATACCGTTGCACCATTGACTGAACGCGCCACTTCGACCTCCATGGCTGGCACATGCCGGCACGGCCGGCGCTGCGGCCGCAGGAGCCGGGATGTCGCCAAGCCCGCAGCGGATTGACAACTGGCAGTCGCAATGTCGGGTTCCAGCCACAAGGCCGCAGGGCCAAACGCGCCGCCGCGGGGCGCGCTGTGAGCGTGCGTCTTGCCAGCGAGCCTAGGGTGCCGCCGGCTCCGCGGGTGCGTCCGCATGACGAGCGGGCACATCGCCGTCGTTCGGAATCAGGCCGCGGCTCTGGCGTCTGACCAGCGAGGCATAATAGCCGCCGTGCCGCATCAGATCGGCATGCCGGCCGCTCTCGACCACGCGGCCGTCGCGCAGCACCGTGATGCAGTCGGCGTTGATCACCGTCGACAGACGGTGGGCAATGACGAAGGTGGTGCGTCCCTTCAGGAGCGTCTCGACCGCCGTCTGCACCGCCTCCTCGGATTCCGCGTCCAGCGAGGACGTGGCCTCGTCGAGCACGAGAATGCGCGGATCCCGGAGCAGGGCGCGCGCGATCGTGATCCGCTGCCGCTCGCCGGCCGAGAGCAGTCCACCGCGCTCGCCGACGATCGTCTCGTACCCTTGCGGCAGCCTGCTGATGAAGTCATGCGCATGGGCCGCGCGCGCCGCCGCCTCGATATCGTCGCGCGTCGCATTCGGGCGTCCATAGGCGATATTGGCGCTCACCGTGTCGTTGAACAGCAGCGGGTCCTGAAGCACGACGCCGATATTCCGACGCAAGGAGGTCTGCTTGACGGTGCGCAGATCGCGTCCGTCGATCGTGATGCGTCCGGCGCGCGGGTCGTAGAAGCGCATCAGCAGCGCCATCAGGGTGGTCTTGCCCGATCCGCTCGGGCCGACGATCGCCATTGTCTGCCCCTGCCGTACCTCGAGCGTCACCCCGTCGAGCAGGGGCCGCCCCTCGTCCTCGTAGCGGAACGATACGTCGTCGAATGCGACGTCGCCGTTCACGCCGACAAGATCGACCGCGTCGGGCGAGTCGCCGAGATGCTCCTCGAGGTCGAGGATGCGGAAGATTTCTTCGAGCGACACGGCCGCCTTGCGGAGCCCGGTATACACCCCGCTCAGTCCCTGCACTGGACCGAACAGCCCGCCCACATAGCCGAGGAATGCGACCACGGTGCCGATCGTGATCTGCCCCTGCACCACGAGGTAGGCTCCGAGTCCGATCACCCAGAGCCGGGCGACCGCCACCACCAGGTTGCTGGCCGCGCCATAGCCGGCATCGGTGGCGACGCCGCGAATGACGACCTGATTGGCCTGCGAAACGTCGCGCAGGAAGCGCTCCTTCTCGGAGTGCTCCATGGCGAAGCTGCGCACCACGACGATCGCGGAAAGCACCTCGTTGAAGCGCGAGTAGATGTGCGCCCAGCGGTCGAGCAGCGCCCTTTCGCGATGGGTCTGCTCGGGGCCGGCGCGCGAGGAGATCCAGGCCGGCAGGGGCGCGAGGAGGAAGGTGAGGACGGCGAGGCGCCAATCGAGCGTGAGCATGATCCAGGCCGAGAGCACCAGGAAGATGACGGACGGAAGGACGTTGAACAGGATCAGGCTCACCCCGCCGACGAAGCCCTGGATGCTGCGATCCAGCCGCGTCATGATGGCGCCGACGCCTTCGCTCCGCTGCAGCCGAAGCGGCATGCTGTGCAGCTTGCCCACGGTCGCCTCGAGCAGGGCGTATTGCAGGCCGATCCGCGTGCGCCATGTGAGCCAATTGGCCCACCCGCCCATGAGCTCGCGCAGCATCGCGAACAGGGCGAGGATCAGCAGGCTCATGCCGAGCTGCTGCAATTGCCGGGATTCGGCGAGCTCATCGAAGATCGATTTGATGACCAGCGGCTCGAGCGCATTGATGGCGGCGACGCCCAGCGTGACAGCGATGATCGCGGCGATCGCATGTCGCTGCGGAAATGCGAACCGGACGGCGTGGTGCAAGCTGTGCAGCAACCCCGCCGACGGCCTGTTCCGCCGTCCGGGATCGCCATCCGAACGCGGCATCGATCCTCCCGTGCACGCGAGTGAGGAAAGGGCCCGGCGGCCAAAGCGCAAGGCGATGCCTCGAGCCCGCGAATGGTCGCCGCCGGGTCCTCACCCGCCAGTGCCGCCCGGCTGCAGCCGGGTCGGTCGGCAGGACGCGCGGCGAGCGACGGCTACCTGGCGGAACCGGCTCACCGACCTGTCCTGCGTTTCGATTCTGATAGAGGCCTCCGTGCGATTCTGGTAGCGGAATGCAAGATTCGCGTCGTCGAACTTGTTGAAGACCGCGTCTCAACCATCGGCGCGGTCCCTCGGTTCGAAACCGAGCCGAAGGACGTCAGGTCGTCGACCGGACCGGGCCGCAACCGGGGCGCCATCGTCCTGGGTCGTGCGGCGGGCGTCCAAATTGCTTATGGCGGCGGCGCCCGATCCATTCCGCATTCTGATACTTGGCCTGATACTTGGCCTGATACTTGGCCTGATACTTGGCCGCTGCAATCGAGTTCCGCGCATTCCGAAGCTGCGCGCGGCGGCCCCAAGGCTCGAGCCGCGATCGCGCGGAGCTGTTTCGGGAGCCAGACCGTCGCGTTCGCGCAGCCCGACCAAGCGGGAAGCATGATGATCGTCATCTTCATCATCATCATCATCTTCACCCCCCCACGCCCTCAGGGCTATCGCATTTGGCTGAGCATATCGATGAGGAAGGCGTCGTCCCAGCCTGCGCGCTTGATTTTCTGGCGCACCGACCCGGAGCTTGGGTCGGACCGCAGGATATTGAGCGCGAGGCCGCGCAGGATCGCAAGGTTCTCCGGGCCGTTGTCTTTCCTGACCCGACAGCCGTCTTCGTCGAGGACGACATCGAGGACCCAATGCATTTGATTCTCGATGGACCAATGACTGCGCGCGACCTGCAACAGGCGCTTGGCGGACATGTAGGTCGAGAGCAGGAAATAGCGGACGATCGCCTCGCTGCGCTTGCCGTGGACGCGTCGGCGGCAGCTGACGCGCGCCACCGCGACAATGCCAGGGAAGCGGTGCTTGGCTGCCAAGCTGACGTTGCGAATGACGGTTGCGCGCCGCC
>DASTZX010000078.1:0-12714 GCA_035764045.1 Xanthobacteraceae bacterium
GTACATCGACGCGCTGTCGGGAACGTATAAAGAGACGTTCCTGCTGCACTACAACTTTCCGCCCTATTCGGTGGGCGAAACCGGTCGCATGGGCGCACCGGGCCGGCGCGAGATTGGCCACGGCAAACTCGCCTGGCGTGCGATCCATCCAATGCTGCCGACCGCGACGGAGTTCCCCTACACCATCCGGCTCGTGTCGGAGATCACCGAGTCAAACGGATCGTCGTCGATGGCCACGGTGTGCGGCTCCTCGCTCGCGCTGATGGATGCCGGCGTGCCGCTTAGGCGGCCGACCGCCGGAATTGCCATGGGCCTCATTCTCGAGGACAAGCGCTACGCCGTCCTTTCCGACATTCTTGGCGACGAGGATCATCTCGGCGACATGGACTTCAAGGTGGCGGGCACCGAAGACGGCATCACTTCGCTGCAGATGGACATCAAGATCGCCGGCATCAATGAGGAAATTATGAAGGTTGCCCTCGCGCAGGCGAAGGACGGCCGCATGCACATCCTCGGCGAGATGGCGAAGGCGATCACCGCAGCGCGTGCCGAGCTTGGTGAGCACGCGCCGCGCATCGAGATGTTCAAGATTCCGACCGACAAGATCCGCGAGGTGATCGGCTCCGGCGGCAAGGTGATCCGCGAGATCGTGGAGAAGACCGGCGCCAAGATCGACATCTCGGACGACGGCACCGTCAAGGTCGCGTCGGCGAACGGCGAGTCGATCCGCGCCGCCATCAACTGGATCAAGTCGATCGCCTCCGATCCGGAGGTCGGTCACATCTACGAGGGCACGGTCGTCAAGGTGATGGACTTCGGCGCGTTCGTGAACTTCTTCGGTTCGCGCGACGGCCTCGTCCACATCAGCCAGCTCGCGCCGAGCCGGGTGAACAAGGTCACCGACGTCGTCAAGGAAGGCGACAAGGTGAAGGTGAAGCTGCTCGGCTTCGACGACCGCGGCAAGGTGCGGCTGTCGATGAAGGTCGTCGACCAGGCGACCGGCGAGGACCTCGAGGGCAAGCGCCGCGAAGGCGGCGACCAGCCGCGCGAGGCGGCCGGCGGCGCCGAGTAAGCCCGGGGGCTTTGAGGATCGCGAGAATGCAAAGGGCGGCCGAAAGGCCGCCCTTTTTTGCCGGGCTGAAGTCTCTGAGCGGGCGCCTAGTCTAGATTAGACGTCGGCCCGGCCCGTATTGGGCTATACCCGTATTGGGTTATAATTGGTCGTATGACACCGGACGATTTACGCCGATTGGTCGAACCGGAGCGGACGTCGTTGCGCGCCCGTGGCGTTACGGCGCGGTACGTCTTTGGTTCGGTTGCGCGCGGAGAAGCCACCCCGAACAGCGACGTCGATGTGATCGTCGAGTACGATCCCGCATCCGACTTCAACATCATCGATCTATCCCGGGTCCGCCGCCGCTTGTCGGAGCGCCTCGGAGCCGCCGTCGACGTGGTGACGCGAACTGGCGTTCATCAGCGCATTCGCGACCGGGTTCTCAAAGAGGCCGCGCGGATTCTGTAAGCGGCGTTCGTCGGCGCGCGCGGATGCGCATCGGCCGTCGCCCTTCGCGGCCCGCGCTTCGCGCGGCCACTCTCCGCGTTCCGGATAGGTTCAGCTCCGCCTCGCCCTACTGCGCCGCGTCCTTCGACGCCGCATCGTCCGCCCGCAGCTCGTCGGGCTGCGGCATGGCGATGACGTTGTAACCGGAGTCGACGAAGTGGATCTCGCCGGTGACGCCGGTCGAGAGATCGGACAGGAGATAGAGCCCGGCGCCGCCGAGCTCGTCGAGCGTGACGCCGCGCTTGAGCGGCGAATGCTGTTGCTGGTAGGCGAACATGAAGCGGGCGTCGTTGATGCCGGCGCCGGCGAGCGTGCGGATCGGCCCGGCCGAGATCGCGTTGACCCGGATTCCGCGGCTGCCGAAGTCGACCGCGAGATAGCGCACCGAGGCCTCGAGCGCGGCCTTCGCCACGCCCATCACGTTGTAATTCGGCATCGCGCGCGCGCCGCCGTTGTAGGTCAGCGTCACCATCGAGCCGCCGGACGGCATCAGCTCGGCGGCGCGCTTCGCCGCCTCGGTGAAGGCGAAGCAGGAGATCACCATGGTACGCACGAAGTTCTCGCGCGTCGTGTCGGCGTAGCGCCCCTTGAGCTCGTTCTTGTCCGAGAACGCGATGGCATGAACGAGGAAGTCGAGCGCGCCCCACTCCTGCTTGATCGCCGCGAAGAGATCGTCGACCGAGGCGACGTTCTCGACGTCGCACGGCAGCACCAGCTTGGCGCCGACCGAGGCGGCGAGCGGCTTGACCCGCTTGCCGAGCGCCTCGCCCTGATACGTGAAGGCAAGCTCGGCGCCGTGCGCCGCCAGCGTCTTGGAGATTCCCCACGCGATCGAATGGTCGTTCGCGACGCCCATCACCAGCCCGCGCTTGCCTTGCATCAGACCCTGCATGACGACCACCGCTTGTCTCGTGTCATCGCCCCTCCGCAATGTTCGATCATGCGTCGAGCCGCTTGAAGACGACCGATGCATTGGTGCCGCCGAAGCCGAACGAGTTCGACAGTACGCAGCCGAGCGCGACATTGTCGCGACGCTCGCGCACGATCGGCACGTCCGCGAAGGCGGGATCGAGGTTCTGTATGTTCGCGCTCTCGCAGATGAAGCCGTTGTTCATCATCAGCAGCGAATAGATCGCCTCCTGCGCGCCGGCCGCGCCGAGCGAATGGCCGGTGAGCGACTTGGTCGCCGAGATCGGCGGGACCTTGGCGCCGAACACCTCGCGGATCGCCTCGATCTCCTTGAGGTCGCCGATCGGCGTCGAGGTGGCGTGCGGATTGATGTAGTCGACCGGCGCCTTGAGGCCTTCGAGCGCCATGCGCATGCAGCGCACCGCGCCCTCGCCCGACGGCGCCACCATGTCCTCGCCGTCGGAGGTCGCGCCGTAGCCGGCGACCTCGGCATAGATCTTCGCGCCCCGCGCCTTGGCGTGCTCGAGCTCCTCCAGCACCAGCACGCCGGCGCCGCCCGCGATCACGAATCCGTCCCGGTCCGCATCATAGGCGCGCGAGGCCGTCGCCGGCGTGTCGTTGTATTTCGACGACATCGCGCCCATGGCGTCGAACAGCACGGAGAGCGTCCAGTCGAGCTCCTCGCAGCCACCCGCGAAGATCACGTCCTGCTTGCCGAGGCCGATGATCTCCGATGCGTTGCCGATGCAGTGGTTCGAGGTCGCGCAGGCGGAGGAGATCGAATAGTTGACGCCCTTGATCTTGAACCAGGTCGCGAGCGTCGCCGAGGCGGTCGACGACATCGCCTTCGGCACCGCGAACGGGCCGACGCGCTTGGGACCTTTGGCCCGCGCGGTGTCGGCCGCTTCGACGATCGCGCGCGTCGAGGGCCCGCCCGAGCCCATGATGATGCCGGTGCGCGGATTGACGACGTCGGTCGGCTCGAGGCCGGCGTCGCGGATCGCCTGCTCCATGGCGACGTGGTTCCACGCGGCGCCGCCGCCGAGGAATCGCATGGCGCGGCGATCGACCGCTTCGGCGGCGTCGAGCGTCGGCGCGCCATGCACCTGGCTGCGGAAGCCGAGCTCGGCGTACTTCTCCGCGCGCGAGACCCCGGGCTTCGCCTCGCGCAGGCTCGCCAGCACCTCCTGCGTGCTGTTGCCGATGGACGACACGATGCCCATCCCGGTGACGACGACCCGCTTCATGCCTGCCTCTTGCGCATCCTCATGGCGTCTTTCGGCAACGGGATTCTGCGCCGCCGATCGCCGGCGCGGCCGCTCAGGCGCCGCCCGCCATGGCGGCACCCTTGCGAAACAGCCCGACCTTGAGGTCGAGCGCGCGATAGATCACCGAGCCGTCGGCGGCGAGCCAGCCGTCCGCAATGCCGAGCACCAGCTTCGAGCGCATCACCCGCTTGATGTCGATGCCGTACACGACCTTGCTGACGCTCGGAAGAACCTGGCCGGAAAACTTCACCTCGCCCATGCCGAGGGCGCGGCCGCTGCCGGTCGAGCCGAGCCAGCCGAGAAAGAAGCCGAGCAACTGCCAGAGCGCGTCGAGCCCGAGGCAGCCCGGCATCACGGGATCGCCCTTGAAGTGGCAGGCGAAGAACCAGAGATCCGACTTCACGTCGAGCTCGGCGCGCGCCATGCCCTTGCCGTGCTCGCCGCCGCCCTCGCTGATCTCCGCGATGCGGTCGAACATCAGCATCGGCGGAAGCGGAAGCTGGGGCCCCTCGGGGAACATCTCGCCGCGGCCGCAGGACAACAGTTGCTCATAGTCGAAGCTCGAAGGCCGCTCGGTCATTCGCGTTCCGTCCTCGCTGCTGCGCAGCGCCTCGCTCATTGTGGGACGAATTCCCTATCACACCGGCGCCCCGGGGGGCAAAGCCGGCACGGAATCGCGGATGCGGTGCAGAAAGCCATGCACCCGGCGCGGGCCGACCCGCGGCCCCGGCGGGCCGTGCCGGAGTTGCAATCAGGCCGGCCGATAGATATGATTACATTTGAAACAATCTATCCGTCGCCGAAGTCCCTGAGGCGGTAAAGGCGGCAAACGAGGTGTGTCCCAGCATGCAACCGCGCGTCCCGATTGCCATCGGCATGTCCACCGAGTCGGCCGGGCCGGCGCGGACCGCGGCACGGCCCGATTTCAACGGCTGCCCCTGGCACGACGTGAAGGCGATGCTGCGCGAGGTCGGGCTGCGGCCCACGCGTCAGCGCATGGCGCTCGGCTGGATGCTGTTCGGCAAGGGCGACCGCCACCTCACGGCGGAGATGCTCTACGAGGAAGCCACCAAGGCCAAGGTCCCGGTCTCGCTCGCGACAGTCTACAACACCTTGCATCAGTTCACCGAGGTCGGGCTGCTGCGTCAGGTCGCAGTCGACGGCTCGAAGACTTATTTCGATACCAACGTCTCCGATCATCACCACTTCTTCGTCGAGGGCGACAACGCGCTCGTCGACATCCCGAATGCCGAGCCGATCGTCGGCACGATGCCGACCGCGCCCGAGGGCTATGAGATCGCCCGCATCGACGTGGTGGTGCGGCTCAAGCGCAAGCGCTGAGCCGCGGCCCGAAGGTCATCGCGCCATTTTGACGCGCGCCGTCGCGCCGGCCTAATCCACCTTCTCGCCCGGATAGACGCCCCACAGGCGATCCTGCTCGATCCAGCCGTCGAAGCCTTCGCCCGCGATGCGGCACCAGCTGTCGGCGCAGTGCTTCACGCCGGCAAGGACGCCCGCCTGCAGCCGCGCCGTCACGGCGCTGGTGCGGTCCGCGGAGGCATGCAGCGGCACGTAATCGTCGGCCGCCGCCTTGGCGGGCGCGAGGATCAGCGCAGTGCGGCGGCCGGACAACAGCGAATGCAGCACCCAGCCCTCGCCGCCTTCCCAGTCGCGGATGCGCCGCCAGTTGTCGTACTCGGCGATGATCTCGACCGGCAGGCCGACCCGGGTGTAGACCCAGTTCACGTCGTTGTCTTTGGTGGGCCCTGAGCGCACGTTGACGCGCTCCGACTTGAGGCTCACGAAGCGCGGCACCGGCAGGCCGCTCGCTCCCTTCGGGACATCGGCCGGCGCCGCTGCAGCCGGACCGAGCACCATCGCCCAAGCCCCGAGCGCCAGGATCAGCACCAGCCTCGCCTGCGCCATCACCCACCGACCTGTCGGCATCGCACCACACTGCAAGATACGGCACGCGCGGGGCGCGCGCGGGGCCTGCCCGCGTGTCCTCTGGCGACACCAACGCTGTCGACGACGCTCCCGCGCAAGCATCGGGCACTTTGTCTTGCCGGTGCCCATCTGGTAGAGAGGGACCGAAAAACGCCGCCCGCGCCTGCCCCGAAGTCGACAAATCCAGTGTCGGTGAAGTGGGTTAATGCGGGATGAACTGGCCTCAGTTCCGGCCAAGCTCGCCCGATCCGCCGCACCGCGCGGCAGCGGCGGCAAGACCGGGCGGCAGCATGGCACCCAAGTTGGCACCCAAGCCGCCGGGGGCGAGAGAGGCAGATGCCGAACCGCAAGAAACCGCTCGTCGTCGTCACGCGCAAACTGCCCGACAGCGTCGAGACGCGCATGCGCGAGCTGTTCGATGCGCGGCTCAACATCAATGACAGGCCGCTGAGTGCGAGCGAGCTCAACGAGGCCGTGAAGGCCGCCGACGTGCTGGTGCCGACCGTCACCGACCGGATCGACTCCCATCTGCTCAGCCACGCCGGCGAGCGGCTCAAGCTGATCGCCCAATTCGGCAACGGCATCGACAACGTCGACGTCGCGAGCGCGCTCCAGCGCGGCATCACGGTCACCAACACGCCGGGCGTGCTGACTGAGGACACGGCCGACATGACCATGGCCCTGATCCTGGCGGTGCCGCGCCGCCTGGTCGAAGGTTCGGGCGTGCTCACCGGCTCCAAGGAATGGGCCGGCTGGAGCCCGACCTGGATGCTCGGCCACCGCATGTCGGGCAAGCGGCTCGGGATCGTCGGCATGGGGCGGATCGGCCAGGCGGTCGCGACCCGCGCGCGCGCGTTCGGTCTGCAGATCCACTATCACAACCGGCGGCGGGTCAATCCGAAGGTCGAGGAGATGCTCGAGGCGACCTATTGGGACAGCCTCGACCAGATGCTCGCCCGCATGGACATCATCTCCGTCAACTGCCCGCACACGCCGGCGACCTTCCACCTGCTCTCGGCGCGGCATCTCAAGCTGATGCGACGCGATGCCTACATCGTGAACACGGCGCGCGGCGAGGTGATCGACGAGAACGCGCTGATCCGCATGCTGGAAGCCGGCGAGCTCGCCGGCGCCGGCCTCGACGTGTTCGAGCACGAGCCGGCCGTCAATCCCAAGCTCGCGCGGCTCGCGCGCGGCGGCAAGGTGGTGCTGCTGCCGCACATGAGCTCGGCGACCATCGAGGGCCGCATCGACATGGGCACCAAGGTGATCATCAACATCCAGGCCTTCATGGACGGGCACCGCCCACCGGACCGCGTGCTGCCGTCGATGCTGTGAGCCGCGATCGGCCGTCGCGGTTCATCGGTGCGCGGACAAATCCCGGATCGTCGCGTGCTCGCCTGAGAGCGGATTCTTCGCGTCCCACTCATAGCGCAGCGTCTCGAACCGCAGCGCGCGGGCATCGATCATCAAGAGGCGGCCGACCAGGCCCTCGCCGAAGCCGACGATCTCGCGGATCACCTCGAGTGCGACCAGCGAACCGACGATGCCGGTGAGCGCGCCGAGAATGCCCGCTTCGGCGCAGGCCGGCACGGTGCCGGCCGGCGGCGGCTCGGGAAACAGGCAGCGGTAGGTCGGGTTCGGGCGTCCGTCGGGTCCGCGCTCGTGGGCGCGGATGGTGGTGAGCGTGCCGTCGAAGATGCCGACCGCCGCGGTGACGAGCGGCTTCTTGGCGAGATAGCAGGCGTCCGACACCAGATAGCGGGTGGCGAAATTGTCCGAGCCGTCGGCGACGAGATCGTAGCGGCCGACGAGATCGAGCGCGTTCTCGCCGCCGAGCCGCACCGCGTGCGTTTCGACCGCGACATGCGGATTGAGCCGGCCGATCGCCGCCGCGGCGCTCTCGACCTTCGGCCGCCCGAGATCGGGCGTCGCATGGATCACCTGGCGCTGCAGGTTGGAGAGCGACACGGCATCGTCGTCCACCACGCCCAGCGTGCCGACGCCGGCAGCCGCGAGGTAGAGCAGCGCCGGGGCGCCGAGGCCGCCCGCGCCGATCACCAGCACGCGCGCGCGCTGCAGCGCCGCCTGGCCGGGGCCGCCGACCTCGCGCATGACGATGTGGCGGGCATAACGTTCGAGCTCGTCGGGGGTGAGCATGCCTGCAATTCCGTCAGCCGCATGGCTCGCCGCGAATGGCGAGTTGCGAATAGCGAATGGTCTGGACCATCGGATTCTTCCCAATTCGCCGTTCGCCACTCACCATTCGCCTACTCATTCTTGAACTTCGGCGGCCGCTTCTCGACGAAGGCGGCCATGCCTTCGCGCTGGTCCTCGGTCGCGAACAGGGAGTGGAACACCCGGCGCTCGAACCGCACGCCTTCGGCGAGCGTGGTCTCGAAGGCGCGGTTGACCGCCTCCTTGGCGAGCATGAGGGCCGGCAGCGACATCGACGCGATCGTCTCGGCGGTCTTGAGCGCCTCGTCCATCAGGCTCGCCAGCGGCACGACCCGCGCCACGAGGCCGGCGCGCTCGGCCTCGACGGCGTCCATCATCCGGCCCGTGAGGCAGAGGTCCATGGCCTTCGCCTTGCCCACCGCATGGGTGAGGCGCTGGGTGCCGCCAATGCCCGGAATAACGCCGAGCTTGATCTCGGGCTGCCCGAACTTCGCAGTGTCGGCCGCGATGATGAGATCGCACTGCATGGCGAGCTCGCAGCCGCCACCGAGGGCGAATCCGGCGACCGCCGCGATCACCGGCTTGCGCGCACGTGCGACGCGATCCCAGGCGCCCGGGAAATCGGCCCTGAACACGTCGATGAAGGATTGGCTCGCCATCTCCTTGATGTCGGCGCCGGCCGCAAAGGCCTTGTCGGAGCCGGCGATGACGATGCAGGCGATGTCGGGATCGGTCTCGAAGGCGTCGATCGCGGCCGCGAGCTCGCGCATCAGCCCCGCATTGAGCGCATTGAGCGCGGCCGGCCGGTTGAGGCGGACGATGCCGACCTTGCCCTTGGTCTCGACGATGATGTGCTCGTGGCTCATGGGCGCCCCGCTGGACTCTCGGAACCGTTCGCTGCCTAGCCGAGACCTCGGCACGGCGCAACCGCTGGCACCCCGCCGGTGGCCGCCCTAGACTGCGCCAAACAGGAGGATCCGGACATGCCGTTGCGAAGCAACAGGCCGCGCGGGTGCGGCGCGATCGCCGCCCTGACGGCCGTTCTGGCGCTGGCGCTCGCGGGCGGCGCGGCGGCCGAGGACGAGCCGCTGGCGCTCGCGCGCGACGGCTACTTCTATGTCGGCGGCAAGACCACCATGGTCGACGGCCGCCCCTACGTGTCGCACCAGATGTATGTCGAGGTTCGCATCCCGGCGCAGCGGTCGCGGCGCTATCCGGTCATCATGGTGCACGGCGGCACCATGTCGGGCACGAACTTCACCGGCACGCCGGACGGACGCGAAGGCTGGGCGCAGTATTTCGTGCGCCAGGGCTACGCGGTCTACGTGGTGGACCAGCCGGGGCGCGGCCGCTCCGGCTATCTCGCGTCCGCCTACGGGGCGACGCGCAATGTCGATCGCGACAACGCGCCCCGCCGCTTCGTCGCACAGGAGAAGTACCGGCTGTGGCCGCAGGCGCATCTCCACACCCAATGGCCGGGGACCGGCGAGCAAGACGATCCATCCGCCGATCAGCTGGCGCAGAGCCAGCTGCCGGCCATCGCGGATTTCACCGAGCAGCAGACGCTCAATCGCGACGCCCTGCTCGCGCTGCTCGAGCGCATCGGCCCCGCGATCCTGCTGGTGCATTCCCAGGCCGGCGCGTTCGCATGGCCGGTGGCGGATGCCAAGCCCGAGCTCGTCAAGGCGATCCTCGCGGTCGAGCCGAACGGCCCGCCATTCCATGGGCTCGAATTCGTCGGCGCGCCCGACTGGTTCAAGGAAGGGCCGATCGCCCTCCCCTACGGGATCACGTCGATGCCGCTCACCTATGCGCCACCGGTGAAGGATGCGTCCGAGCTGGCGATCGTCGAGCAGGAGAAGCCGGACGGACCGGACCTCGCACGCTGCTGGATGCAGAAGGAGCCGGCGCGGGCGCTGCCCAACCTGCAGAAGATGCCGATCCTGGTGCTGACCTCGGAAGCGTCCTATCACGCGCCCTATGACCACTGCACCGTGAACTATCTGCGCCAGGCCGGGGTCAAGCCGAGCTTCATCAAGCTTGCCGACCTCGGCATCCGTGGCAACAGCCACGTCATGATGCTGGAGAGGAACAACCGCGAGATCGCGGCGGTTATCGTCAAGTGGCTCGAGCAGACGTTGCCCGAATGAGCGCCGTTGCACGCGGCACCGAGAATGAAAGGAATGCGATGCGGACGGCTCTCACATCGGCGTTGATCGCCGGCGGCTTGATCGCGTTGCCGGTCGCAGCGGGTGCCGTGCCGGCCCCGGGCACATCGCAGCCGCCGGCCGCCACCTCAGGGGCCGCCCCCGGGTCGCGGGCGCATCCGGCCAAGCGGGCGCGGACGAAATTCCGACCGTCGCGGGCGGCCGCGGGCGAAGCCAGACGGCTCGGCGCGATCGTCGGCCAGGGATGCAACGGCAAGGCCGACATCCAGCGCAACGAGCATCAATGGATCGTGCTGTGCTCGAACGGCAAGACCTATGTGGTCGAGCCGCAGGCGGGCGGCCCCACGCAGCCCCCGGTCGAATGCGCGCTCGCCGGCGGCGGGCCAGGGCCCGCCTGCTTCGAGCCGTGATCGGTGCGCTTCAGCCCTCGGCCGCGATCATCTTCTGCAAGATGCGCTTGTAGCGCACGGGACCGACGTCGATCGCCAGGATCACCGGATCGGTGGGAATCGTCGCCGTATCGATGATCTGCTGCTGGGCCTCGATCACCGGCGCGTCCTGCTCCTCGAAGGCGAAGCGGCGGGTGGTCGAGATCTTGTCCTGGATCTGCCGGTTCAAGCCGTCCTCGGTCGTCTTCACGTTGAACCGCACGGCGGTGAAGAAGTAATGCGTGGTGCGGTCGGTCTCCGGCGTGAGCATGTGGATCGCATGATAGCCGGTGCCGCTCTCCCACTCGGCGCCCGGATTGCAGATGCCGGTGAGCAGCCGCATGGTGCTCGGCGCCATCCAGCGCATGCGGGTGAACTTGTCGACGCGGTCGGGCCGCTGCGGCCACTGCGCGGCGAACAGCCCCGGCGCCGTGACGCCGGTCGCATAGCGGCTGACCAGGACGTCGTCGCCGTCGAGATCGACCGCGATGTCGGACTCGACCGTCTCCGAATTGCCCAGGATGCCGTCGTGCAGATAGCACGTGTGGCTGAGGTCGAGCAGGTTGTCGATGATCAGCTCGTAATTGGCCTTGATCGTCATCTTGTCGCGCTTGGTGGTGTGCAGCTCGGGCACATTGTCGAGCACGCTGAAGTCCGGCACCTTGGCCTGATCGGGCTCGCGATCGCCCATCCAGATCCAGATCGCCTTGTGCTTCTCGGTCACCGGAAAGCTGCGCACGCGGGCGCGTGACGGAATGTTCTTGGCGCCGTGCGGATTGAGGACGCAGGCCCCGGAGGCGTCGAACTCGAGCCCGTGATACGGGCACTGCACACAGTCGCCCTTGACGATCTTCCCCATGCTGAGCGGCGCGAAGCGATGCGGGCAGCGGTCGTGCAACGCCGCCACGCTGCCGTCCGCCTTGCGATAGAGCACCACGGGCTCCTTCATGATCGTGCGGGCGAGCAGCTGACCCTCGGCGAGATCGTCGGACCAGGCGGCCACGTACCACGCATTGCGCAGGTAGGTGCCGCTCACCATCTGCTTCCTGCTCTCGCGAAGCTCCGTGCTCTCGACCGGGGCGTGCATCATTGCGTCTCCATCGCCTGATCCTGGAATTATCCGGCCGGATCTTCGTCGCGGTCAAGCCGTGGGCTTGACTATCGGGGGCCGCGTGGAACGATGGCGTGCCGGCTCATCGCCACAGCGGACCACCGATGATTGAAAAAATTCGTGACGCAAGACGCGTCATCTGCCTCGCGCTCGTTTTATCGCTCGCCGCGATGGGCGCCGCGTCGGCGCAGGCCTATCCGACCCATCCGATCCGCTGGATCATCGGATTTCCGCCCGGCGGCCCGACCGATATCCTGGTGCGCATCATGGCCGAATGGCTGCAGACGCACCTCGGCCAGCCGGTCGTGGTCGAGAACAAGCCGGGCGCGGCGAGCAACATCGCGACCGAAGCGGTGATCAACGCGGCGCCGGACGGCTATACGATCGGATCGGTGACCTCCGCCAACGCGATCAACGCCACCGTCAACAAGCACACGCTCACCTTCGACTATCTCAAGCAGCTCATCCCGGTCTCCGGGATGTCGCAGGGACCGAGCGTGCTGGTGATCAATCCGTCGGTCCCGGCCAAGACCATCGCCGAGCTGATCGCCTACGCCAAGGCCAACCCGGGCCGGATCAACTTCGGCTCGCCGGGTGTCGGCTCGACCGGCCACCTCGCGGCCGAGCTGTTCAAGGCCATGGCGGGGGTCGATCTCGTGCACGTGCCCTATCGCGGCGCCGCGCCGGCGATGACCGACCTGATCGGCGGCCACGTGCAGGTGCTGTTCGACTCGATGGTCTCGGTGCTGCCGCACGTCCAGGCCGGCCGCGTGCGCGCGCTCGCCGTCACCAGCAAGGCGCGCTCGCCGCT
Source organism: Xanthobacteraceae bacterium (assembly GCA_035764045.1). Taxonomy (GTDB): domain Bacteria; phylum Pseudomonadota; class Alphaproteobacteria; order Rhizobiales; family Xanthobacteraceae; genus JAVDCA01. The sequence continues at coordinate 12,382 of DASTZX010000078.1, forward strand.
CTTGCCCGATCTTCCGGCCATCGCCGAAACCGTGCCGGGCTACGAGGCGATCATCTGGTTCGGGGTCGGGGTGCCGGGCGGCACGCCGCCGGGCGTGGTCGCGCGGCTCAACCGCAAGATCAATGCCGGTCTCGCGTCAGCGGAGATGAAGGACAAGTTCGCCAAGCTCGGCACCACGCCGATGATCCAGACCCCGGAGGAGTTCTGGGCGTTCTCGCAAGCCGAGACGGCGAAGTGGCAGAAGGTGATCGAGCAGGCGGGCATCAAGGTGGATTGAGCCGCTTGAGCTCCGCGCGCGCTCCTTTGTATTCGGTGAAGCTTCGCGGACAGCGC
>DASTZX010000079.1:0-8203 GCA_035764045.1 Xanthobacteraceae bacterium
CCGTAATGCGAGCGGACCGTGCCGAGGGAGTCGGCGGAGAGGTCGAGCTCGCTCTTGATCGGCCCGCCGGTCGGCTCGCGGCTGACGTAGTTGACGGATCCCCCGATGGCGTTGAGACCAGTCATCAGCGAGGAGGGGCCCTTGAGGAATTCGACCTGGGACAGATTGGCGGTGTCGAGCGTGCGCGAGGTGATGCTTTGCGGCCCGGTCGAAATGCCGTTGTAGAGGACATTGACCTCGCCGAAGCTGAAGCCGCGCATCGAGAAGCCGGCGGGGGCGCCGGCCGCATCGACCGACAGCACGCCGACGGCGCCGTTCGCGGTCTCGGCGGTGGTGCGATAGCCCTGCTCGCGCATGGTCTGCTGATCGACGACCTCGACGGTCGCCGGCGTTTCCCGCGCCGTGAGGCCGAGCCGGCTCGCGCTGCTGGCGACCGTGCCGGTGTTGAGCGGCGTCGTCGCTTCGACCGGCCCGGCGGGCGGAGCGGGCGCAGGCGCGCGCTGATCGGCGGGAGCGGTGGACGGCGTGCCGCGCCTGGCATGGCGCCGGTGCGGTGCGGCGACGATCGTGACGCGCGGGAGCTTAACGTGTTGCCGTGAAGGTGGATCCGGCGCAGTCTGCGCGGTGCACGGATCGGCTGCCACTAGTGAGAGCACGACAAAGCCGGCCGCGCCGAAGCGGGCACGCGGCGCGAAACGCCCAAAACAAATGCGATGAGACACGCGAGGACTCGACGGCGAACGCCCACCCGTCACCCGCGACCGCCGTACGCGTTCCGCCATCGCCCCTGGCGGCCTGTGCGCCGACCTTCACGTCGCGTCGGAACACCCCGTCCGACACGCTCGCGCGTGACCCGTGACTGGTGGCAGATCTCCTGGCTCGCGGGTCGTTGCGTCCGCCCAACCTTCCCGGGACCATGGCGGTCCCAGTGGCATTGGAGTGGGCAGAAACTCGCCGCTTACAGTTGCGGGGGCAGCCGCGGCATTGAGCGCACCTTTCTTTATGAGGCTGCGCCCGCACCGCGTTCCCTTTTGATCCCTTGCGGGAACCACCGTCGGGCAGGCTTGCACGCGGTCCCGATACCGTCAATTGCCGGCGGGCCGCGCCATGCATGAAGCGGACAATGGGTGGCTTTCGCGCCACACCGTCAGAATGTCGCCGGGCGAGGACAAACGGGGTCCGTTTCACTCAGCCGTCGACAGGCGCCGATACGCAATGCTGGTGAGGCTCCCCAGCAACGACCAGAAGAACAGGCTGGTGAAAGTCACCGCAGCAATGAACTGGCGCGAGAGCGCCTGCGGAACGTCGGTGTGGGCGTCCGCGGGTTGCGGAGACCCGATGACGTGCGGCAGCGCGAGCAGGCAGAGAGCGATGATCGCCGTCAGGGGCGACCGCTTGAAGAACAGCAGCGCCAGACCCGCTGCGGTCGATGCGGCCGTTACAATCCACCAGAGTTGGCGCGCCTCCAGGTCCGCGGCCGGAACGCCCGGCAAGGTCGGCGGCAGGCCAAGGCCCGGCGCGACCGTGAACACCACGAATCCGGCCAGTCCCCACAACAGCCCTTCATACCAGTCGCCCGGTCCGCGCACGGCGAAGATGCCGCACAGCACCAGGCCAAACCCGATCGCAGTCAGGATATTGGCCGCTGCGGTGAACGCGGTCCGCTCGAGCCCATTCTGAGGCGTCCAGGCGTCCTCACTGTGATCGTGCTGGGCATGCTGGTCTTGGGCGTGCTCGGCCGCGGGGTGCGATTGGGCGGAGGAGGCTTCCGACGCGCGCTCGTAGACCTCCGCCTTCAGGATCAGCGGCACAGTGCCGAGATGTTGGACTGCGGTGACGGCCAAGCCGACAATGCCGCCGGCAATGACGGCGGAGAACAGGATCAGACGAAAGAGAGACATAGCCCTAGTGGCAGGGGAACGCGTTCGAATGGCGCACATCGTGCGCGGCGTTGTGAACCACGTCGATATGCGAGAACCCCACCACGCCGACGATGAACAACCCGAGCCCGATGGCGAGGGCGGCTTGCCAGAGCGTGCGTGTATCTCCCGCCGCGAGCGGTAGTGTCCTGCTGTACGACATGTCCATCCGGCCTCCGTAACGGTCACCCAGGTGCGACGCGACTATACCCAAATCCGGATCACTGCGCGACCCCGATTGCTTGCGCCTGATTGCTTGCGCCACATCCCGGCTGGTGAGGTGGAATTTCGCGCCCGGGGCCAGGCCCCGGCGCGAGATCTTGGCGAGGGCCGCCGCGTGAAAGGCAGGCTCGTTGGCCTTGAAGTAGGCCGTGCAGTCTGCCGGCGCCGGCATGCGGCCCAACAAGGTCCGGAATGCCAGGCGGTGCACCGCACAGGTGCTCGCGTGCCCCGCCGGCTCGAATGTCAGCGCCTCGATGTCGCTCCGCCAGACGGTCATGCGGCCCCTGTCGAATCGCCACGCCGGTCGCGACCGCAGTGACCGCCGTCCTGGGGCAGGGTGGGCGTGGCATTTCGGGGGGCACGGCGTGAGCGGGAGCGTCCTGGCTCCAGTTTGCATCCCGGTCCGGGGGCGTCAATGTGGCCCCGGCATCATGTATGATCGCTCCGGCGGCAGCCATGCGTCCGCGGGATTGGCGAGGAAAAGTCCATGCAACGCGTCACCATCACGCTCGACGACGAGCTCATGGCCGATCTCGACCGCATCATTGCGGCGCGCGGCTACCAGAATCGCTCGGAGGCGATCCGCGATCTCGCGCGCGCCGGCATCCGCGAGGCGGCGCAGGAGACCGGCGCCACGGGCGAGTGCGTCGCGGCACTGGTCTACGTCTACGACCATGCGGCGCGCGAGCTGTCGAAACGGCTGGTGCAGAATTTCCACGGCCATCACCAGATGTCCCTTGCGACCCTGCACGTTCATCTCGACAATGACAGCTGCATGGAGGTGACCGTGCTGAAGGGGCGCGCGCGCGAGGTGCAGCATTTCGCCGATCACATCATCGCCGAGCGGGGCGTGCGCCATGGCCGGGTGGTGATGATCCCGTCCGAGCCGGACGGCGCCCACGCCGCCGGCCGGGAGCGCATGTTTCATCGCCATGTGTGATCGCAACATGTGTGATCGCAACATGTCTGAGCGCGATCTGCCTGACCGCGATCCCTTGCGCGGAGCGGGCCCGTGACCCCGGTCCGCCTCGGCGTCAACGTCGATCATGTCGCGACACTGCGCAATGCGCGCGGCGGGCGCCATCCCGATCCGCTGCACGCGGCCGAGCTCGCGATTGCGGCCGGCGCGAACGGCATCACGGCGCATCTGCGGGAGGACCGCCGCCATATTCGGGACGACGATATCGCGCGGCTCAAGACGCGCCTTCCCAAGCCGCTCAATCTCGAGATGGCGGCGACCGAGGAGATGACGGCGATCGCCGTGCGCACCCGTCCGCATGCCGCCTGCCTGGTGCCGGAGCGGCGCGAGGAGCGCACCACCGAGGGCGGACTCGATGTCGTGGGCGGCCACAATCAGATCATGCCGGTGGTACGCGCGCTCAAGCAGGCCGGCATCCGGGTCTCGCTGTTCATCGCGGCCGATCCGGCCCAGATCGACACCGCGGCCCGGGTCGGCGCGCCGGTGATCGAGATCCACACCGGCGCCTGGTGCGAGGCGGTGGCGCACGGCGACCAAGGGGCGGCGAAAGCCGAATTCGAGCGCATCAGAACCGGCGCCGCGCAGGCGGCGCGGCTCGGCCTCGAGGTGCATGCCGGCCACGGCCTCGACTACGTGACCGCCGAGGCGATCTGCGCCATCCCGGAGATCGTCGAGCTCAACATCGGCCATTTCCTGATCGGCGACGCCGTTTTCGAAGGGCTCGGGATGGCGGTGGAGAGGATGCGCGCCGCCATGGCGCGCGGGCAGGAGGCGCGGTCCCGATGACGCCCGCGCCATGATTCTCGGCATCGGCAGCGACCTCGTCGACATCCGCCGCATCGAGCAGACGCTCGCGCGGCATGGCGAGCGCTTCATCGACCGCATCTATACCGAGACCGAGCGCGCGCGCGCCGAGCGCCGCGCCGACCGGATCGCCACCTATGCGAAACGCTTCGCCGCCAAGGAGGCCTGCGCAAAAGCCCTCGGCACCGGGTTCCGGCGCGGCGTCTTCTTCCGCGACATGGGGGTCGTGAACCTGCCGTCGGGCAAGCCGACCCTGCAGCTGACCGGCGGGGCGCTCGAACGGCTGGAGGCGATGACGCCGGCCGGATTTTCCGCCCAGATCGATCTCGCGATCACCGACGAGTACCCGCTGGCGCAGGCGTTCGTGGTGATTTCCGCCGTGCGGGAGGAGCTTCCGGGCACCGAGACGGCGGGCCGGTCGCGTTAGCCGGCCGGGCGCTTGCTCGCGAAAATGTGCGGCCCCTCGGCTTGATTGCGCGGCGCGCCGCAAGCCGCTACAAAACTGCCATTCCGGACTCGCTTCGGCCTCCGGAAAGGGCGGCGACGGACCTAAGTGACTGATTTCAAGGGGCTTTGATTGAGATCCCGCGCTGCCGGCAAGACCCGCCGAGAGGAGCGTGAGGGGGCGACGACGTCCGGCAGCCGCCGGGCGGCGATGTCGCGACATCCGGTGCTGCGGGCGGGCGCCGAGACCACGAGAGGCCAATGAGCGTGACCAGCCAGGACAAGCAGCAGACCCATCGGCGGGAGAAGCGCAAGGAAGGCGGGATCGCCGAGACCGCGCGGGTCGTCTTCCACGCCCTGATCATCGCCTTCGTGATCCGCACATTCCTGTTTCAGCCGTTCAACATCCCGTCCGGATCGATGGAAGCGACGCTCCTGATCGGCGACTACCTGTTCGTGTCCAAGTATTCCTACGGATACAGCCACTATTCGCTGCCGTTCTCGCCGCCGCTGTTCTCCGGCCGCTTCTTCGGCTCCGAGCCGAAGCGCGGCGACGTCGTGGTCTTCCGCCTGCCCAAGGACGACTCGATCGACTACATCAAGCGCGTCATCGGCCTGCCGGGCGACCGCATCCAGATGATCGACGGCCAGCTCCAGATCAACGGCCAGCCCGTCAAGCACGAGCGCATCGACGACTATGTCGACGAAGAGAACGGCCGCATCATGCGGGTCAAGCGCTGGCGCGAGACGCTGCCGAACGGCGTGAGCTACAACACGCTCGACCTGCAGGACAACGGCTTCCTCGACAACACGCCGGTCTACACCGTGCCGCCCGGGCATTTCTTCATGATGGGCGACAACCGCGACAACTCGACCGACAGCCGCGTGCTGAGCCAGGTCGGCTACGTGCCGTTCGAGAACATCGTCGGCCGCGCCCAGATCATCTTCTTCTCGGTCGGCGACGGCGAGCCGGCCTGGCACTTCTGGAACTGGCCGTGGTCGGTGCGCTGGAGCCGGCTGTTTACGATCGTGCGATGAGCCGCAGGACGAAGGGTCGCAAGGAACTCGAAACGCGGATCGGCCACAGCTTTGCCGACAAGTCGCTGCTCGACAGCGCGCTCACCCATATTTCCGCCCTCTCCGGCAAGAGCCGGGCCGGCAGCTACCAGCGCCTGGAATTTTTGGGCGACCACGTCCTCGGCCTCGTCGTCTCCGACATGCTCTATCGCGCTTTCCCGGGCGCGAACGAAGGCGAGCTCTCGCGCCGCCTCGCCGACCTCGTGCGCCGCGAAGCCTGCGCCGAGGTCGCCCGCGCCATCGAGCTCGGCGACGCGATCAAGCTCGGACCCTCGGAGGCGAACGCCGGCGGGCGCCGGCGGCTCGCCATTCTCGCCGACGTGTGCGAGGCGCTGATCGGGGCGGTGTTCATCGACGGCGGCTACGCGGCGGCGGCCGGTCTGATCGAGCGGCTGTGGGGCGAGCGCATGCGCGCTCCGGCGCGGCCGTTGCGCGACCCGAAGACCGTGCTGCAGGAATGGGCACAGGCGCGCGGGCTGCCGACGCCGCTCTATCGCGAGGTCGAGCGCACCGGCCCGCACCACGATCCCGAATTCCGCGTCTCCGTCGCGCTGCCGGATCTCGGCCCCGCCGAAGGGGTCGGCCGCTCCAAGCGCGCCGCCGAGCAGGCGGCGGCCGCGGCGCTGTTGGCGCGCGCCGGCGTCGAGCCGACCGCGATGGCCGCGGCCGCTGCGGCGGCGAGCGGCGAGTAGCCACTCGCGATTTCCGCGTTCTCACATTACGAGTGCAATGGACACGCCCCCAACCCGCTCCGCCTTCGTCGCCCTGATCGGCGCGCCGAATGTCGGCAAGTCGACCCTGGTCAACGCGCTCGTCGGCACCAAGGTGACGATCGTGAGCCCCAAGGTGCAGACCACACGCACGCTGGTGCGCGGCATCGCGATCGAAGGCGCGGCGCAGCTCGTGTTCGTCGACACGCCCGGCATCTTTGCGCCGCGCCGCCGGCTCGACCGCGCGATGGTGACCTCGGCCTGGACCGGGGCGCACGACGCCGACATGGCCGCCCTCATGGTCGATGCCAAGCGCGGGATCGACGAGAGCGAGGCGATCCTCGACAAGCTCCAGGACATCGGGCGGCCGAAGGTGCTGATCCTCAACAAGGTTGATCTGGTGGCGAAGCCGGCGCTGCTCGCGCTCACCGAGGCCGCCAATGCGCGCGCGCAATTCTCCGCGACCTTCATGATCTCGGCGCTCAACGGCGACGGCGTCGGCGACCTCAAGGCCTGGCTCGCGGCCAACGCGCCGGAGGGGCCGTGGCATTATCCGGAGGACCAGATCTCGGATGCGCCGCTGCGCAGCCTCGCGGCCGAGATCACCCGCGAGCAGGTGTTCAACCGCCTGCACCAGGAGCTGCCCTACCGCTCGACGGTCGAGACCGAGGTATGGAAGGAGCTGCGCGACGGCGGGGTGCGCATCGAGCAGACCATCTATGTGGAGCGCGAGAGCCAGCGCAAGATCGTGCTCGGCAAAGGCGGCGCCTCGATCAAGGCGATCGGCGCCGCCGCGCGCGCCGAGATCGCGCGGCTGATCGAGCAGCCGGTGCATCTGTTCCTTTTTGTGAAGGTGCGCGAGGGCTGGGGCGACGATCCCGAGCGCTTCCGCGAGATGGGGCTGGAGTTTCCGCGGGACGAGGAATAGCAGCGAAGAGATCGCGAGTAGCGAATGGCGAGTGGCGAATAGAGTAGCGAATAGCGAGTAGTGAGTAGCGAATAGGGAAAAATCGCGCGATAGTTCCATTCGCTATTCGCCACTCGCTACTCGCCGGCGCAGCAGCCATGGAATGGACCGACACCGCCATCGTGCTCGGCACGCGCAGGCACGGGGAGGCGAATGCCATCCTCGAGGTGATGACGCGCGCGCACGGCCGCCATCTCGGCCTGGTGCGCGGCGGCGCCGGCTCGCGGCTCAAGCCGGTGCTGCAGCCCGGCAATACGGTCGAGGCGACCTGGCGGGCGCGGCTCGACGAGCATCTCGGCTATTTCACCGTCGAGGGAATCGACCTGCGCGCGGCGGCGTATCTGGCGGACGCCCATGCGGTGCATGGCGCCACCCATCTCGCGGCGCTCTGCCGCCTCCTGCCCGAGCGCGACCCGCACGAGAGCGTGTTCGAGGCGCTCGATGCGGCGCTCGGCCACTTCGACGATCCGTTCGCGGTCGCGGTCCTGGTCGCACGCTTCGAGCTGCAGCTCCTGGCCGACCTCGGCTTCGGTCTCGATCTGTCGGCCTGCGCGGCGACCGGCACGACGGCCGACCTGACCTATGTGTCGCCAAAATCGGGCCGCGCCGTCTCGCGCGCGGCGGGCGAGCCGTGGCGCGATCGCCTGCTGGCGCTGCCGGCGTTCTTTGCCGAGGACGGCGCGCCGCATCCATCAGCGGAGGATCTCGCGGCCGGCTTCGCGCTCACCGGGTTCTTCCTCCAGCGCCACCTCTATGAGCCGCATGGCGGCCGCCTGCCCGACGCGCGGGCGCATTTCATCGCGGCGGTGACGCGGGCGATCGCGCGCGTGGCGTGAGGGGCTGACATCACTCGGTTTTCCCGTTTGGCTTTGTTCTGCCAAAACCTCTCCGTCCGCTGCTCTCGCGACGCAGTCTGAGCGCAGTGTCGGACGGTGAGACTGCGACGGCGGGTTGAGCGCGCTCGACTGAAATCATTGGCTTTTCTCCGTTGGCTTTGTTCTGCCAAACGGCTTCGCTGAGCCGGCCGGGTTCGCGCTGCCGGCTTCCGCCCGTGCCGTTGCGGCTGCTGTGGCGAATTCGC
>DASTZX010000080.1:0-8798 GCA_035764045.1 Xanthobacteraceae bacterium
CATAGGTGAGAGTGCGCGGAGCTAGTCGGACGTCCCTGCGTTCGCCTCGTGCGCCTGCGCGAGCCGCAGCCAGACCTGCGCCATTTGGATGAGTACTGCGCGCGATCGCTCGTCTTCGGTGGTTCGCGACATCTCCAGGCATTCCTGGGCGAACCGCCGATACTCTTCGGACCTCGGCAACGCGGAAAGGCCTCCCAACCCGACCAGTTCGTACTGCAACGCACGCGCGCCCAAGTGCGTTCCCGGGCCTCGGCGGTAGAAGGGCATTAAGGCTCGTCGGGGTGCTGATCCGACGTGACGCGCGGTGGTGAATGCGAGCCCCTCCGGGTGGGCCGTCGCGCGCCGTTTAGGATGCTGTCGGCCAAATCCAGCCAGGCTTCGGCAATTCTCATCAGTCTGCTCTTGTGCTCCGCGGTCGAGGCGCGCTGGGCCAGCCGCATGAGGTCGGCGGCGTTTCTGCGGTATTCCTGCGCTTTGCTCATGACCGCCAACCCCCCATCGTCGTTTGTGCCGTTTGGCACTCAGCGGGTTTAAGCGCTAGCCGGGCACATGGTTCCGCCCGCAAGGGTCAATCGCGTGAAGAAACAAGGCATTGCCGGCAAAACAGCCCCCGGACGGTAGCATCTTGCAGGGGAACCGTCGGGTTTTAGCCTCTGCGGCGGTGAACCGGGCTCCAGTGTCCGCGGTTGACCTCTTAACCCTGGGCTCTCGAAGCAGCCCACAGGAGCGAAGAATGGCGAACGAGAGTAGCGCCGGCTCGAACACGGACGTTCGCGCAACCACCGCGGACATCAAGCGGCTCTTCGGCGACACCAGCGACCAGGTGGTGAGCGAAATCCTGAGTCTTCAGCCGACCCTCGCCGACCTGGAAAAGGCAGCGCAGTGGGTAGCCGGCGACCGCGATCTCGACCAGACGGACGGCCAGGTGTTGAAGGGGGTGTCCGGCGAGATCGTCACGTTGCTGGCGGTCGAGGATGACGAGCAGGAGCCGCCGGTCGAGCGGTAGTCTTGGTCAATGGGCGTGAAACGCCCTCCAAGCCGGCTCAATTCAAGCGCAGCTCGGCGACGTGACGCGGGTCAGGCTTGAGCTCGCCCCGTTCGACCCGCTTGACGAGATCGGTCAAGACCGCGTTGGCGCGGCAGGGCAGACCAAGCTTCTCGCCCTCACGAACGACCAGTCCATTGAGGAACTCGATTTCGGTGCGCCGGCCCTTCTGCATGTCCTGACCCATCGAGGGCCGCTGTCCGGCTGCGGTGCGGCTCGCATCCTTGAAGCGCTGCTCGTCACAGGTGCGCATCGCAGCTTCGTCGCCTTCGCCGGCGCACGCGATCGTCTCGGGCGGGAGGTGCAGGATCTCCTCGAGCTGAAAGCCCAGCGCCTGACCGACCCGGATCGCCTCGCTGCCGACGCGGGTCGAGAAGCGGCGGATCGGGTCGTTCTTGAGCATGTCTCTGCCGCCGAGGCCGGTGCAGGCGGAGATGCCGTTTTGCATCGCATTGGCCACCAGCTTCGACCAGCGCTCACCCCACAGATTGGGCGTCACCTTGGCGCTGTCGGCGTGGCCGACCAGCCGGCAGACTTCCTGCGCGCGCTGCGTGATGCGACCGTGCGGCTCGCCGGCGCGAAACACCGTGTGCGCGGCCCCATGCTTGGCGGCGCCGCGGTGCACGAGGCCCGGCTCCGGCAGGTTGACCGTGATGCTGGAGGCGATGCAGCCGACCGTCTTGCCCCAGCCGACGATCCCGGCAATCGTCTCCTCGTTCATGCAATTCTGCAGCGACACCACATAGCCGTCGGGCGCGAGGTATTGCCGGATCAGCATCGTCGCCCAGGCCGTGTCGTACGACTTCATGCACACGAAGGCGATGTCGACCGGCTTCTCCTTGGCGAGCTGCTGCGCATCGGTGACGTGAAGGGCGCGCACCGGTACGCAGAATTCCGGCTCCTGCATCGCGTGCGTCACCCGCAGGCCGTTCTTGCGCATGTGCTCGACGTGGGCGGGCCACGGATCGATGAAGGTGACGTCCTCGCCGGCCTTCACCATGTGAGCGCCGGCATATCCGCCGACCGCGCCCGCGCCGACGATGGCAATCTTACGGCTCATTCTTCCTTGCTCCCGAACATTGCTCGCGGCCGAGCGTAGCGCGCCGCGCTCGCCGACGACAACATGTCTCTGCACGTCTCTGTCAGAGGCCGGTTTGATGCCGTTGGGCGCGACCTTTCGTCAAAGATGGCAGGAGGGGGCGAGGGGTTAGAATGTCAACAGCGAGACAACGGGGGTGCCGCCATGTTCACCCGTCGCCGTTTGATTGCCCTGTCGGTCGCCCAGGTCCTTGCACCTAGCCTTCTCGGTCACGAGGCTCGCGCACAGACGTCGGCGACGGGCTTTCCGAAGAAGCCCGTACGCGTCATCGTACCCGTCGCCGCGGGCGGACCGACGGACATCGTTGCGCGCATGCTGGCCGAAAAGCTTTCCAGGATGTGGGGTCAGGAGGTTTTCATCGAGAACAAGGGGGGCGCTGGCACAAATATCGGCAACGAGTACGCCGCGCGCTCCGAGCCCGATGGATACACCGTGCTGTTCGGCACCGCCTCGCTGGCGGTGAATACCAGCCTCTATCGTTCGCTGAACTATGATCCGATCGCGGATTTTGCACCCGTCTCCCTCGTCACTCGGCTTGCCTATTTCGTATTTGTGCCGAACTCGTCGCCGGCTCATTCGATCAATGAGCTCATCGAGTATGCCAAATCGCATCCTGGCAAGCTCACGATCGGCTCGCCCGGCACTGGCAGCGCGCCGTTTCTGACAGAGATGCTATTCCTGCAGATGGCCGGTATTCGCATGACGCACGTTCCATATCGCGGCGCTGCGCCGGCCTTCGCGGACCTCATCCCGGGTCGCCTTGACTGCTATTTCGGCAGCGGCACGTTGCTTTCCTACTCGCGATCGGGGCAGGTCCGCGTCCTTGCCAGCAGCGGAGCGCAAAGGGATGCGGCAGCTCCGGACGTGCCGACGATCGCGGAGGAAGGAATTGCGGGCTACGACGTGACGGCCTGGCAGGCGCTGTTCGTTCCCGCCAGAACGCCTCCGGCGATCGTGCGCAAGATCAGCGCCGATACCAATACGGCTCTCGCCGATCCCGCGGTGCGTGAAAAGCTGGCCAAGTCGGGCTACGTGGCCGGAGGGTCTTCGCCCGAGGAACTGGAAAAGCTGCTCAAATCGGAAATCGTCAGATGGGCCGGCGTCATCAAGGCTATCGACCTCAAGATCGATTGATCCTTGCGGCCCGCGGCAGACGGCGCGGGCATCGCCACTCGCCATTTCCACTCACAACCCCAGCACCTTCTCTGCCCAGTGAATGATCGTCTCGCTGTTGAGAAATGCGAGCACGCTCGGCTCGATGCGCGAGGCCGGCCCGTCCGGCACCACGGCGGTCGCGACGATCACGTCGCAATGGTCGTTGAACGCGAGTGCAAGCGTCGACCCGGGCGCGCGGCCCGGCACGTCATAGGCGCGGCTTCGGCCCTTCATCCAGGCGACCGCGATCTCGTGCCCGGCGCCGGGCGCGGAAAATTTGTCGTTGAGGAGCTCGAGATCGGCAACCCGCTCGAGCTCGGCGTCGTCCGAGACGCCGGTCGCGCAATTGCAGAAACCGATCTTGGCGCGGAGAAACAGCGTGACCTCGCTGCCGCAATCCCGCGGCCCGCAGCGGTAGGCGCGGCCGAGGCCCCATTGATCCATCGGGAACGGCCAGGCGGTCTCGGCGAAGGCGGGCGTGGGCGAGCGCGGCGCCGCCGATTGCGAGGCGACGACCGCCGCGCCGGCCCCGATGGCGAGGGCACAGAGACCGGCGGCGAGGGCGAGGCGCTTGGTCATGGCGATACGGGGGGCGGCCTCGAGATGTTCAGTTCTTCGCCAGGTACTGCTTGGCCGCTGCGAGCGCCGGCCGGTCCGAGTCGGAGCCCTGTGCGAGCGCGACGAGCTGCTCGTAATACGCCGCGGCCTTCGGCTTGTCGCCGAGCTTGTCGGCGGCCAGCGCGGCGCCCGCCGTGGCGTTGAACCGGTGCGGCTCCTTCTTGAGCGTCGCCTCGAAGGCGGCAAGCGCCTCGGTGGGCGCGCCGCGCTCGAGCAGCATGGCGCCGAGCAGCTCGCGCGCGGGCGCGAGCGGGCCGGGGGTGACCGGCGACTTCTCGGTCTTGTCCTCGGTGTCGGCCGCGGCGCGCAGCGCGGCGAGCGCTTCGGCGGACTTGCCTTGGGCGTTGAGGAGCCAGGCGGTTGCCACCTGGTGCTGGATGTCGACCTGCTGCGCCCAATAGGCGTTCTTGGCTTCGCGCAGCTTGTCGCGAAGCTCGGCGAGCTTGGCGATCTCGGTTTGCGCGGCCTGCTGATCGCCCGACCGCGCCGCGCCGAGGGCGCGGGCGAAATGGCTGATCGCCTCCACATGGGCGAACTTGTTCGGACGCACCGTGAGCCGCGCAGCGCCCTGCCAGTCGCCGCGCTCCACGACGTAGCGCGCCGGCGAGGCGGCGAGCGCGAACCAGCCCCCAAAGGCATCGGGGTTGAGAGCAGCGGCTTGCGCCATGTCGTCAACGACGGCGGCCGCCTCCTTGTCGTGTGCGAGCTGCAGATAGGCGTAGACCAGATAATCGTCCGCGTGCAGCGCGTCACTTCCTTCCTTGTCGGCTTTGGCCGCTTTCACGGAGGCGAGATTCGAGGCGACCGACTCCTTCCAGTAGCCCACGCGGGTGAAGATGTGGGAGGGCATGTGCTGGGCGTGCGGTGCCGCCGGCGCGATCGCGGCATAGCGTTTCGCCGCGTCGAGACCTTTATTGGCGATCGCCGGATAGTCGTACAGATGAATCAGGTAGTGGGCGACGCCGGGATGCTGGGGCAGGCGCTTGAAGATCGGTTCGAGGATTGCGGCGCCCTTGAGCTGTTGGGCGTAAGTCTTGTCGGCGGGCGAGGCGGACACGTTGAGCGTGATCGCGTAGGCGATCTGCGCCTCGTCGTCGTCGGGATATTTGGTGGCCAGCGCCTCCATCGCCTTGAGATACGCCTGCACCCGCGTGTTGTAGTCGATCTTGTCGTAGCCGGTATAAAGCACGGCGAGCGCATTGATGTAGTCACGCTCGCGCTCGCTCTTGGCGCCGACCGCCTTGCCCTTCTCGATCGCCGCAAGTGCCGGCGCAAGATTCGGGGCGGGCGGCGGGTTGTGCGGATTGTTCCACAGGCTGAGCGCGATGCCCCAATAGGCGATGCCGCAGTCCTGATCGGCGGCAAGAACGGATTCGAACAGCTCTTTCGATTGTCGATACCAGAACGAATGCTGGTAGCGCATGGCACGGTCGAAGCGGCGCTGCGCCACATCGTTGCAGGACGTGGCGAAATGCACGTTGCCGAGTTGCCGGTCGCCCTGCTGGTCCGATTGCTGGGCGGCGGCCGGCGCGGCGATCGAGATGGCTGTGGTGGCGGCAAGCGCGAGGGCGATTCTGCTCATGGCGTTCTCCCGTCGGCGTGATGGGTTCGACGGCAGAATCCCTCTTTCCGGCCGGGCTCGCAATGACGAAATGGGATGAGATGGTGCCGTCGGTTCGTCACGGCGCCAGCACGGCTCCCAGCTGGTGCGCCGTCTCGATGATCCAGTCGCGGTAGCGCGCAAGCGGCGTGAGGCCGGTCAGGCCGCCGCAGCCGGCCGCGAGCTTGGGCCCCGTCGACCAGCTCACCACGCCGGCGACCGCGAGCCTCTCGCCCTCGGCGATGAAGGCCGGTGCGCCGGAATCGCCGGTGCAGGCGCCGAGCCCAGCACGCTCGCCATTGGTTGCGCTATCCACGAGACGGATCTGCAGGGTGCCGGGTTGGCCGGTGGCGGTCAGCACGGCGACGCGCAGCGCGCCTCCGGTCTTTCCGTCACCCCGGACCGTGACGCCGAAGCCCGCCACCGTGAACGCATCGCCGACCGCGACGGCACGCGTCGGCGCAGCGAGCGGGGCGGGCGCGAAGCTCGTGCCGAGCGGCGCAGCAAGCTTGAGGAGCGACACGTCCGCGGTGGCCCGATGGGCGAGCAGGCTTTTCAGATCGAACTGCGGATGGCGCGCGATCGCGGCAACGTCCCGGAACAGCGGCTGGTGGGCGGCATCGAACTCCATCAGCTTGTAGTCTGCGCCCGGCACTGTGCAGTGGGCGGCAGTGAGCACGAGATCGCGGGCGATCGCAACACCGGTGCAGAATGTGGCCCCTGATCCGACGATCAGCACGACGTGACGGGCGGTCGCCGCATCGGCCGGTGCCGCCCCGCCCACCATGGCCTGTGCGGGTCGGCCGGGTTGGAGAAGGAGGGCAAGTGTGGTGAGGGCGAGGGCGGACTGGCGCATGCGCCGCTTGAGCCGCAGCGTATGAGCTTTGTCAACGGCTTGCGGTCCATCTTTCGCACACCTTCCGAACACGCTATGCCGCAGTGTTGACCAAGTGGACCGGTAACCCTTGCAGCCGGCCGGGGGCCGATGTTTCTAATGCGAACCATACTGGTGAGCCTGCTCGTGCTCGGCGCGACGGCCGGGGCGGACGCCGCCGACCGCTGCCTGACTCGCAACGAGCAGAAGGTGAAGGCGGCAACGCACGCGGTGATCCCGCTCTCGAGGGCCATGCGGGCCGTTCGTCCGCAGGGCGAGATCATCCGGGCCCGGCTGTGCGAGCATGACGGCCGGCTGGTCTATCTGCTCACCGTGCTCGAGCACGATGGGAAAGTGGCGCGGGCAGTGATCGACGCGGCCAATGGTGCGGTGGCCGGCCTGCGCGAGCCGGCAAAATAGGATCGCCGGGGAGGAAGCGACATGCGCCTGCTCGTCATCGAGGACGACCCGGATCTCAACCGTCAGCTCGCGACCGCGCTGACTGATGCCGGTTACGTGGTCGACCGTGCCTTCGACGGTGAGGAGGGCCGCTACTTGGGCGAGACCGAGCCCTATGACGCCGTCATCCTCGACATCGGTCTGCCGAAGATGGACGGGATTTCGGTGCTGGAATCCTGGCGCCGCGCCGGACGGGCCATGCCGGTGCTGATGCTCACGGCGCGCGACCGCTGGAGCGACAAGGTGCAGGGCTTCGATGCCGGCGCCGACGACTACGTTGCAAAACCGTTCCATCTCGAGGAGGTGCTGGCGCGCATCCGCGCGCTGCTGCGTCGGTCGGTCGGGCACGCCAAGAGCGAATTCCTGTGTGGTCCGGTCCGCCTCGATTCGCGCACTGGCCGGGTCACCGTCGACGGCACCCCGGTCAAGCTCACGTCGCATGAGTACCGGCTGTTGGCCTATCTCATGCACCACGCCGGCCGGGTGGTCTCCCGCACCGAGCTGGTCGAGCATCTCTATGACCAGGATTTCGACCGCGACTCGAACACGATCGAGGTCTTCGTCGGGCGCATCCGCAAGAAGCTCGGCGTCGACGTGATCCAGACGGTGCGTGGGCTGGGATACCTGCTCACGCCGCCGAGCGATGCGCGCTAACTCACTCGCGCTCCGGCTGTTCGTCTCGGCGACCGCCTGGACGGTCATCATCCTGCTGGTCACGGGCTTCGTGCTGGCGTCGCTGTATCGCGACGCGGTCGAGCGCTCCTTCGACCGCCGGCTCAACGTGTTCCTGCGCACCCTGGTCGCCGAAGTGGCGGCTCCCGACGACAGCCCGGAGCGGCCGACCCAGGCGCTGGGCGAGCCGGAATTCGATCTGCCGCTGTCGGGCTGGTACTGGCAGCTCACGCGCCTCAACAGCGACAAGCCGGAGGTGCGCTCGTCTCGTTCGTTGTGGGACTCCGGGCTGCCGCACCTCTCGGACCAGAACGTGCCCACAAGCGACGACGGCACGCGCCGCGCCTATGTGCAGGGGCCGGAGGACCAGCGCCTGCGGCTGATCGAGCGCACCGTCGATCTCGGCGAGGACGGGCGCTACCTCGTGGCGGTCGCAGGCGACTCGCAGGAGATCGACGACGAGATGCGCGCCTTCGATCGGGCGATCGTCGTTACCTTCGTCATTCTCGCCGCCGTTTTGCTGCTGACGACCATGTTCCAGGTGCGCTTCGGACTTGCGCCGCTCAAGCGCATCTCCGAAGGCCTCGCCGCGATCCGAGCCGGGATTGCCGAACGCCTCGCCGGCCATTTTCCAGTCGAGATCGAGCCGCTGGCACGCGAGATCAATGCGCTCATCGAGGCGAACCGCGAGATCGTCGAGCGCGCCCGCACCCATGTCGGCAATCTCGCGCACGCGCTCAAGACGCCGCTCTCCGTCATGGTCAACGAAGCCGCGGCGCGCGCGGACGATCCGCTCGCCGTCAAGGTGCGGGAGCAGACCGGGATCATGCGCGACCAGGTGGCGCGCCATCTCGAACGCGCCCGGATCGCCGCGCGCGCCACGGTGGTCGGCACCGTGACGGATGTCGGGCCGGTGGTGACGAGCCTCACCCGCACGATGGAGAAGATCTACCATCCGCGCGGCATAGCGATCGACCTCAGTGCGCCCGAGGGGGTGCGTTTTCGCGGGGAGCGCCAGGATCTCGAGGAGATGCTGGGCAACCTGGTCGACAATGCGTGCAAATGGGCGCAGGCACGCGTGAGCATCGAAGTCACGTCGGGGCAGGCGGACGCCGCTGTGGCGACCGATGCGGCGCAACCCGTCATCCGCATCGCGGTCGACGACGACGGCCCCGGGCTTTCGCCGGCCGAGCGCGAGAAGGTGGCGCGGCGCGGCCAGCGGCTCGACGAGACCAAGCCGGGCTCCGGCCTCGGCCTTTCGATCGTCCTCGAGCTC
>DASTZX010000081.1:0-21607 GCA_035764045.1 Xanthobacteraceae bacterium
GAGCACGGCCATGTGGTCGAGGGCCACGGCTACAATCACGAGATCGCCCGCTACCTGCCGCGCGACCAGGAGCACGAGGTCATGCGCAAGGCGATCGCCATGATCCAGCAGCGCACCGGCCGGCGTCCCTACGGCTGGCGCTCGTGCACCCAGAGCACCAACACCATCGAGCTCCTGATCGAGCACGGCTTCGTCTTCAACACGAACTGCTTCCACGAGGAGCTGCCGTTCCTGTGGGAGAATGACGGCAAGCTCCTGGTCGAGCTGCCGCGCCAGCCGTTCGGCGACGGCACCTTGTTCGGGCATCGCCACGGCGAGTACGGCAATCCCCATCATGGGCTCGAGACCTGGCAGGCCTATTTCGACGAGCTCTATTCCGAGAGCAGCGCCGAGCGCCCGAAATACATCCCCTTCACCATGCATCCCTACATCATCGGGCGGCCGGGACGGACACTCGCGTTGCGCGGCATCATCGATCACATGCGCAAGGTGTCCGGCGGCGATCTCTGGTTCCCGACCGGCATCGAGCTCGCCGAGTGGTGTCTCAACAACGTGTTCCGGGATGAGTGTCACAAGCTGCGTGCCGCGGCGGGCTGACGCCGCTACTCCGACAATGAGCAGGGCGCTGGCGATCGGCGCGGGACTGGCGCTTGCCGCCGCAATCCTCGGCAGCGCGCCGCCAACGCGCGCCGACCCGATCGAGGATTTCTATCGCGGCAAGACCTTGCGCATGCTCATCGGGTATGGGCCGGGCGGCGGCTACGACCTGTACGGCCGGATCGTCGCCGAGTTTCTGCCGCGCCATCTTCCCGGCCGCCCGACCATCGTGGCGCAGAACATGCCGGGCGCCGGCAGCCTCCAGGCGGCGAATTACATCCACAACGCCGCGCCGCGGGACGGCACGGTGTTCGGGAGCCTGGCGCAGACGCTCGCGCTCGACAGCCTGACCAACCCGAGCGTGAAGATCAACGTCGCCGACATGCCCTATGTGGGCCGCGTCGTCACGAACATCGATCTCGGCGTGACGCTGCCGAAGAGCGGCATCAAGTCGTTCGACGATGTGCGGGCGAAGCAGTACACCGTCGGCGCCTCCGGGGGCGGCTCCAACACGGTGCTGTTTCCGGCCGCGCTGAACGCCTATGCGGGAGCGAAGTTCAAGCTCGTGCGCGGCTACAGCGGCACGAGCGAAATCCTGCTCGCAGTCGAACGCGGCGAGGTGGACATCATGGGCGCCTACGGGCTGCCCGGGATCCTGGTGAGCCATTCCGACTGGGTCGAGCGCGGCACGGCCGTGTTCCTCTATCAGACCTCGCTCAAGCGGCATCGGCTGCTGGCGAACGTGCCGGCGCTGCCGGAGCTCGCGCTCTCCGACGAGGGCCGCGCCGTGCTGCGCGCGGCCGCGAGCACGGGCGATGTCGGCCGCTCCGTCATCACGACGCCCGGGATCCCGCCGGAGCGGCTGCGGGCGCTGCGATCCGCATTCCGCGAGATGCTGGCGGATCCGGATTTCCTCGCGGCCTGCGAGACGCGCAAGCTGATGGTCGACGGCGCGAGCGGCGAAGAGATGGACGCGATCGTGGGCGAAACCCTGCGGCTGCCGCGCGACCTCCTCGACAAGATCGGGCAGTTGATGCGCTAGCGCCGCGAACGCGAAGTTCGCATACCCCCTCGGCCCGCTTGCGCGGCGGCACGTCCCGGGGAACTCCGGGCGACCGGGAACCGCGCCCTTCTCCGCCGCGTTCGTACGAGCAGAGGAGGATGCCATGAAACTCGCAATCACAGCGATATTGGGGGTGATCGCGCTGTTCAGCGTGTCCGGACCGATTTCCGCGCAGGACATGAACGATTATCGCTGGCACAACCTACGCGGACAGTACCCCTGGAATCCGGGTTGGGATCCGCGCGGGTACAACTGCCGCATCGTCGAGGTGCACACCACGAACCGCTTCGGCACCGAGGTGACGATCCATCAGCGGGTCTGCGGTTGAGCACGTCGCTCGCCTCAAACCTGGATCGCGGGTCGCCCGCAGCCTGCGCCTGACCCGAACGAGCATCCCGCACACGGCCCGGAATCCGGGACAGTGCGGTGGATTTTTTTACCCCGCCCAGGACTGGCGCATCATGACCCTGCTCTGACCAAACGGCAAAGCTCCCATCCAGCACCAAAGTCCGGGAGCGATTGAATGATCAGAGTAAGGAGCGCGGCCCGCGGGTTGGCCAGTCTCGCGATTGCGGCCCTCGCCGCGACGGGCCAGCCGGCCCGCGCCAACGATGTTTTCCCGACCCGACCGATCAAGATCGTCGTGCCAGTGGCGCCGGGCGGCGCCCCGGATGTCGTTGCCCGCCTGGTCGCGGACAAGCTGGGGCCGAAGCTCGGCCAGCCCGTCATCGTCGAAGATCGACCCGGCGGGGGCGAACGGATCGGCGCCGAGTTCGTCGCCAAGGCGGAGCCCGACGGCTACACCCTGCTCGCGGCGCCGCCGGCGTCGCTCGTCATCAGCCCGCTCCTGTTCTCTCATCTTGGCTACGATCCCGGGGCTTTCGTGCCGGTCACGGTGCTGACCTCCGGACATCTCGTGCTGGTCACAAGCCCCACACTGAACATTGCGAGCCTCGCGGACCTTGTGGCGCGCGCCAAAGCCACACCCGGCAAACTCACCTATGCCTCACCCGGGCTCGGGACGCCGCCGCATCTCACCGGCGAAATGCTCAAGGCGGCAGCAAAAATCGAGACCACGCACGTTCCCTACAAGGGGCTCGCCCCCGCCCTCGCCGATCTCCTGGCCGGACGCGTTGATGTGATGTTCGACAATCTCGGCAACTCGATCGCCTACATCCGCGAGGGCCGGCTCAAGGCGCTCGGCATCGCCGACGATGCACGCATCCCCGAGCTTCCCGGGGTGCCGCCGATCGCCGCGACCTTTCCGACCGTCCACTCCACCAGTTGGTTCGGCGTGGTCGCGCCACCCCGGACGCCGTCGGCGATCGCCAACCGACTCTCCACCGCGATCGCGCAAGTGCTGCACATGCCGGATGTGGTTGAGAAGCTCCATGCCATGTCGTTCACTCCGGTCGGCAGCTCGCCGGGCCAAATGACCAAGTTCATGGCCGAGGAAACAGCGCGCTGGCGCGTCGTCGTCACGACAGTCGGGATCAAGCCGGAGTGACGTGTGCGCCCTGCGACAGGGCGATCCGTTTCGATGACGGGGATGCCTACGAACGATTCATGGGGCGCTGGAGCCGCGCCGCCGGCGTGCTGTTTCTCGACTGGCTCGCTCCACACCCGCAGGCACGCTGGCTGGAGGTCGGCTGCGGCACCGGCGCATTCACGCAATTGATTCACGAGCGGTGCCGACCGGCCGCGATCGTCGCCGTCGACCCAGCGCGAGCGCAGCTCGCCTATGCGCGCCGCCGGCTGGCCAGGGGTGCCGCGGCGTTTCACGTCGCGCCCGCCGAGGCGCTGCCGTCCAGCGATGCGAGCCAGGATGTGGTCGTGTCGGCACTCGCCCTCAATTTCATGGCGGGCCGCCCCGCCGCGTTGCGCGAGATGCGGCGCGTGTCGCGCGCCGGGGGGACGATTGCCGGGTATGTATGGGATTTCGCCGCCGGACGGACGCCGCACGCGCCGCTCGTGCGGGCGCTTCATCGAGTCGGTATCGATGCCCCCTCACCGCCGGGCGGCGATGACTGCGACCGCGCCGCGCTGCACATCCTGTTCGCCGGTGCCGGGTTGGTCGACGTCGAGACGACGGCACTCGATATCGAGGTGATCTTCGCGGATCTCGCGGCATTCTGGACTGAACAGACTCCGAGCTTCAGCCCGACCACGCAGCTGATCGCGCAGCTTGGAGAGGATCAGCGCAACCGGCTGATGGAGGCCGTATGTGGCGAGCTGACGCCCCGCCCGGACGGCCGCATCGTATATCCGGCCCGCGCGAATGCCGTGAAGGCGCGTGTCCCATGAACCGCCGTGCGGCGGGTTGACGGTGCTGTGTCCGCTGCGGATAGTCCGCTCATACGGGTGATCAGGCGGGCTCCGGCCCGTGGGCGCACCCGAATGCCGGGTTTTCGGCGGCGCGGGTGTCCATGCAACGGGCCGGGCAGCAAATCCGCTTCTGCAAGAGCCGGGATGGCACGCGCATCGCCTATGCGATCAGCGGATCCGGGCCGCCGCTCGTCTGGGTCCAGCATTGGGTCCACCATCTCGAGCTCGATGCGGAGAGCCCGATCTGGCACCCATGGCTCGCGCTGCTCAGCCGTCACCACACGCTGATCCGTTTCGACTGGCGTGGCTGCGGCCTGTCCGACCGCGACGGCATCGCATTCACGTTCGAGAATTACGTCGCCGACCTCGAGGCCGTGGCGGCGGCGGCGGCGATCGAGCGATTCGCGTTGTTCGGCATGGCGGGGGCCGGCGCCGGGATAGCCATGACCTTTGCGGTCCGGCATCCCGATCGTGTCGCGCGGCTCGTCGTCCAGGAGGCTCATACCCGCGGGCGGCTGGCCGGCGACCCGGCGCCCGAGCGCGTGCTCGAAGCGCAGGCGCGACTGAAGGTGATCGAGCTCGGGTGGCCGAACGAGACGCCTGCCTATGGGCAGTTCTTCACCGCGCTGCACGTGCCTGACGCGAGCGCGGCGTACGTGCAGGCCTACAACGACCTTTTGCGCCAGGTGACCTCGCCGAACAACGGCGTCGGTCTCCTCAAGACGTTCTGGGAAGCCGACGTGTCCGACATCGTGCCTCAGGTCCGCTGCCCAACGCTCGTGCTGCATTCGCGCTACGATTCGGTGATCCCGTTCGACGAAGGCCGGAAGGTCGCGACGCTGATTCCGGACGCACGGTTCGTGCCGCTCGACAGCCGCAATCACCTGCTGCTCGCGACCGAACCCGCTTGGCCACAATTCGCCGGCGCCCTGGAGGACTTTCTCGCCGGTTCTAGCGCGATGCCGGCCACGCCGCTGCTCGATCAGCTCACGCCGCGCGAGCGCGAGGTGCTCGACGTTCTGGCCCTCGGTGCGGATAACCATGCGATCGCGGCACGGCTCAAGATGAGCGAGAAGACGGCGCGCAACCACGTCTCCGTGATTTTCAGCAAGCTCGGCGTGACGAGCCGTGCCCAGGCGGTGGCACTCGCACGGGACGCGGGGTTGGGTATTCGCAGACTCAGCTGAGTGCGTGCTGTGCTTTTTGCGAGTCGGCGGGCGCTTCCGGCTTGCGCCGGTCCGCTGCTGTTGGCGGAGGCTTTCCGCTGCGTTCTGCGTCCTTACCCGAGCAGCGGCGGCGGCCGGCGCGCGGCCCAGCCGGTCGCCGCATCATAGGCCGAGGCGAGCTGGAGGCAGGCGAGATCGGCCTGATTGGGTCCGACGATCTGGATGCCGATCGGCAGGCCCGCGTCGTTGAAGCCGGCGGGCGCCGCCAGCGCCGGGCAGCCCGACATGGTGACCGGCAGCACGCACTTCATCCACTCGTGGTAGGTCTGCATCGTCCGGCCGGCGATCTCCTTCGGCCACTGCACGGCGGCATCGAAGGCAAACAGCTGGGCGGTCGGAAGAATGAAATAGTCGTAGGTCTCGAAGAACCGCCGCACCGACTGATACCATTCGGTCCGCACCACGGAGGCGGCCGTGATGTCGAACGCCGAGAGCTCGAGGCCGCTCTCGATTTCGAAGATCGCTTCCGGCTTCATCAGGGCGCGCTTTGCCGGATCGTTGTAGTAGGCGAGGAGCGCGCTGCCGCTCTGCCAGGCGCGAAGGGTGAGAAAGGCGCGCCACATGGCATCGATCGGATAATCCGGCTGCGCCTCCTCGACGATGCAGCCCATCGCCTCGAATGTCTCGAGCGCGCCCTTGCAGACGTCCAGCACCCCGGGCTCGAACGGCAGCTCGCCTTGGCAATCTCCCGCCCAGGCAATGCGCGTGCCCTTGAAATCCCGCTCCAGGCGGCACTGAAAGCGGCTCCCCTCCCCGGGCATCGACAATGGCGCACGCGCGTCATGACCTGCCTGCACGCTCAGCAGCATGGCGAGATCGGCGACATTGCGCGCCATCGGCCCGAGAGCGCTCATGGAGGGCAGCCAGGCGTCGCGCGCATCCGGCGGCACGAGCCCGTAGCTCGTGCGGAAGCCGAAGACGTTGTTCCAGCCGGCCGGGTTGCGCAGGCTGCCGCCGTAGTCGCTGCCGTCCGCAACCGGCAACATGCGAAGCGCGAGAGCCACCGCGGCGCCGCCGCTGCTGCCGCCCGCCGAGCGGGACTGGTCGTAGGCATTGCGGGTGATGCCGTAGACCGGGTTGTAGGTGTTCGAGCCGAGCCCGAATTCGGGCGTATTGGTCTTGCCGATGAGGATCGCGCCGGCCTTGCGCATCCGCTCCACCATGATGCTGTCGGCATCGGGGACGAAATCCTTCAGAATGGGCGAGCCCATCGTCATCGGCATGCCCTTCACGGCCGCGAGGTCCTTCACGGCTTGCGGAAGACCGTGCAGCGGCCCCATCACCTCGCCGCGCGCGAGCTGCGCGTCGCGCTCGCGCGATTGCGCCAGCAGGCTTTTTCGGTCCTGCAGTGCGACGATCGCGTTGACCTTGGGATTGAGCGTCTCGATATGATCGAGATAGGCCGTCATCACCTCGACGCACGACACCTGCCGAGAGCGAATCGCGCCGGCGAGCCCGACCGCGTCCATCATGACAAGGTCGGACGGGCGGCGAGTGGCGGACATGCGTGTCTCCATGCGTGCGATGAGGGCGTCCGCCGGCGGCGGAAAGGTGCGTTGAGCAGAGGCACGGTGCGTCCGGCTCGGCAACTCGACGATGAGCCTACAGGAATCGCACGGTGCGACGGAAGGACCCCGCAGCCCGATGGGCGGATCCGGTGCGGCTGCGCAGCGCGATCCGCGTTCTCACTTCGGGAAGCAGGACTGCGCCGTGAGCGTCATCGAGCCGAACAGGCCGGTCACCATGGGGAACGCATAGCTCGCCGAGACCTGCGTGCCGCAGGATGGCGTCGAGACCGTGAAGGTCGACACCGGCGGATTGAGGCCGTAGGCGTTCGCGGCCGCATAGGATTGAATCGCAGTATTGCCGGGGCACAAGGTCGTATTCACGCTGCCGCAACGCGCGCCCATTTCGACGCCGTGCTGGAGACTGAACTGCGTCCACAGCATGAAGCCGCCCTCGATGATGCCGAAGACGAGGAGCAGGAATGCCGGCGCCGACAGGCCGAACTCGACGGCCGTCGCGCCGCGCGAATCATCGAGAAAGCGAACCGACCTCATTGGATTCGGACTGTGGCCTGGTTGGAGAAGCTGAAGCTGCTCGGGAGCAGCGGATAACTCACAACCGGCGTGTACGTCGCCTGGGTCGAGACCGTCACATAGGTCCCGGCCGATACCCCGGATGCGCACGTCGAGCCGCAAGTCGCGCTCGCGATCCCGCTGGTCGAGGGACATCCGCAGTACTGGGTCGGGGCCGGCGAGACGGTCAACGGAAAACTGCTGGCGGCCGACACGGCCGACGAGATGGCGGTCGCATCGAATCCGTGTGCGACGGCGAACTGCGCCCCCAGCTGCGCCGCGTTCTGGACCTGCATGTGGCGATAGATGCCGAGGCCGAGATCGCCGGCGCAGACCATCATCAGCACGAGGGCCGGACCGGTGACGGCGAACTCGACAAGGGCGCTTCCATGGACGCCACGGTTGCGGCCGCGCGCGAAATCGAGCGCCGTCTGGGCGAGACGCGACGCCAGTTCTCTCATTGCGAGATTGCGCATGGGATCACTCGATTCATTCGACCAGCTTCGCGGCCGCGGTGCCGAGCGGCTTCGTCTTGAAGGCGCTGCAGTTGATGGCCAGGTTGGTATTGCCCGTGAAGTTCAGCGTGTCGCCGATGATCTGCGTGCAGCCGGTGGCCGTGTTGGCGCCGCCGGCAAAGTCGATGGCGCCCTTCGGGATGTAGATCGCGCCGGTCAAAGTCTGTGAGGCGCCACCGTTGAACTTGAACGACGTGCCGACCGGCATGTTGGGGTCGCCGTACATCACGATGCCCTGGGTCGGCCCGGACAGCGGCGGGGTCAGATTGACGGTGGCGCCGCCGTTGATCGTCGCGGTCGCATAATTGCTGCCCGTGCTCGAGGTGAATACGAGCGTCACCCCGGTGCCGGTGAGCGTGGCATTGCCGTTCACGCTCAGGCTGCCCTGGTCGAGGTAATAGATCCCCGGATTGAGCGTCACGTTTGCGCTCGCATTCAGATTTATGCCGCCGCAATAGACGCCGGGACTGAGCGTGATGGGGTTCTTGCTGTTCGCCGAGTAATTGGTCTGAGTGCAGCCGGAAAACTTCGGCACGGTGACGTTGGCATAGGGATCGGTCGCGGGAGGCGCGCCGGTGTAAAGGCCCTGCTGGGTGGTGATCCCGGTGGTCCCATTCAGGCTGCCGCCCACCACATCCACCGCCTGAGCCGAGACACTCGCGGACCCGTTGACGCTCAATGCGGTCGGATCGCTGGAATTGTCGTACAGATCGCAGCCGATGAGGTTGATCTTGGCGTTGCCTTGCACCTTGGTCGCGGCCGCGGCGTTCTTATCGAGCGACAGCGTGCAGCCGGCGCCGCCGTTGGCGAGCGCGACCGCACGCGCCGCGATGTTGAACGAGCCGGAGAACCAGTAGGCGGTGAAGAACCGCGACTGGGGCCGTTGAATGATCACTTCGACGGCGCCGCCGGTGGTCGTGTAATTGCCCGATTTCGGCGGCCGATTGACCGTGATCGTGATGCCCTGAGACGCATTGGCGACAATGCCGTAGGTGGCCGCGATGCCCGCGGTCTCCGTCTGGATCGCACTGTCGCTCTCCCCACCGTAGTAGGCAACGGCGCCGCTGATCGCGCTCGAATCCGCGGCGCCCTGCAGGCTGTCCCGGTCATAGAGCCACAGGCCGACTTCGGTGCCGAGCGCCGCCCCTCCGATGAGGACCGGCATCAGCAGGGCGACCAATATCGCATAGCTGCCGGATTCGTCGCGGGCGAAGCGTCCGAGCGAAAGCACGGCGCCACGAAGACGCCCTGCCATCCTCGGGGCCGGCCTTTCCGGAAGCGCTCCACCGTCGTGCTCGCGCGGGATCGGATGCATTGTCGTGCCACTCGATCGCGTGCCGTCGCGTCTCGGACCGGCACCCGTGGCATCGGTGTACGGCAAGTTGCTCTAGATCGGATGAAATCGAAGCCGTGAAAGTGCGTAAAATTGTAACGGCGCCGCCCCCGATTTCGGCCGCAAAATCAGGGATTTTGGGCGATTCCCGTGCGCGCATCGCGACTTGGGAGGCAGGGCGAGCGCGAGGGTCTTAACGTTCTGCCGAGACTTCGAGGCTGGAACACGCCCGAGTCCCGGAGGTTAAGAAAACCTCAACCCGGCAGGCAGTGCCGCGTCCGTCACCTTTTTCCCAGCGTTTTCCACACGCCGTTGGCGGTCGCCACGACGCGCGATCCGACCACGAGCTCGCCGCTCATGAAGACGAGCGCGCGGGTGCGGCGCACCACCCTGCACTTGGCCTCGACGAAGTCGCCGATCTGAACAGCGTCGATGAAATGCATGTCGAGCTGCACGGTCGCCTGCGGCTGGCGTTCGTTCGCATACCAGCACGTCATGCCCATCGCGCGGTCCGCGAAGGTCATCAGCATCCCGCCCTGGACCACGCCGCGGCGGTTGTGGTGCTTCGGCTCGGCGACGAACGCATAGCAGTGGGTTTCGCCCAAGCGGCGCGTCCAGAACGGACCGACGAGGCCGATGAAGCCCTCGTCGCGGTAAAGCTCCCAGCCTTCCGCCGCAGGATCGAAGGTCGGCCTCTTGCCGGCAGCGGCAGCGGGGGCGGCCGGCTGGTCCACATCAGACATCACATGAGCTCGCTTGACATGAGCTTGCTTGCATCGACGCCGACCAATTCGGCGCGGGCGCGACTTCGCATCGGAGGGCGGACGGTTCCAGCACAGGCCGGCACTGCGGTCAATGCGGCGGCCTAGACCTTCTCGAGCGCCGGCGCCGAAAACGCGCTCTCGGGCCACGGCAGTCCGTAGTGCTCGCGCAATGTCGTCCCGGCGTATCCGGTACGAAAGAGTCCGCGCCGTTGCAGCAGCGGGATCACCTCGGCGCTGAAAACGTCGAGCATCGATGGGAGCAGCGGGGGCATGATGTTGAAGCCATCGGCGGCGCCATCCGCGAACCAATCCTCGATCAGGTCCGCCACCTGTTCGGGCGTTCCGGCGAACGTGAAATGGCCACGCGCGCCGGCCAGCGTCCCCAACAACTGGCGCAGCGTCGGCTGCTCCCGGCGCACCAGGCTCAAGATCACCTCGGTTCGGCTGCGCGCGGCCTCGACCGACGAGGGCTCGGGGAAATCCTCGGGTCTGAGCGGACGGTCCAGCGGCAGATGAGAGAAATCATGACCGCCAAATCGGCCCGACAGCCTCTTGCGGCCCACCTCCGGATCGGAAAGATCGTCGGTATCGCGCGCCAGACGCTGCGCTTCGGCTTCGGTCGAGCCGATCATCGGGCTCAACCCGGGAAGGATCAGAACCTGCTCCGGCGAGCGGCCTTCGACGGCGGTCAGCGCCTTGAGATCGGCATAGAACGCCTGCGCGGCCGCCTTCTCCAGATGCGCCGTGAAGACCGCCTCGGCATGTCGGGCGGCGAAGCGACGGCCTGTGTCGGATGAGCCGGCCTGGACGAACACCGGGCGGCCTTGTGGCGTTCGCGGCAGGTTCAGCGGGCCGGCGACCTGATAGTGCTCGCCCTTGTAGTCGATGGGCCGAATGCGCTCGGGCTTTGCGTATCGCCCGCCGGCGCGATCGTCGATCACCGCGTCTTCGGCCCAACTGTCCCAGAGGGCCTTGACCACAGCCACGTACTCTTCTGCGCGGGCATAGCGATCGGCATGGCTGAGCTGGCCCCCTCCGCCGAAATTGTCCGCCGCAGTGGCGAGCCAGGAGGTGACGATGTTCCAGCCGACGCGGCCGTTGCTGATGTGATCGAGCGACCCGAACTGGCGCGCCAGGTTGAATGGTTCGGTGTAGGTGGTCGAGCAGGTGGCGATCAGCCCGATCCGGCTGGTCGCCACCGCCACGGCAGCGAGGATGGTCACCGGCTCGAGCCAGTTGCGAGGGGCCTGCGCCACGTCGTTGCCGAGCGCGAGCTGGTCGGCGAGGAAGATGGAATCGAATGACGCCGCTTCAGCGCGCCGGGCGAGATCCTGAAAGTAGCGGATGTCGGTGAGCGCGAGCGGCGAAGAGGCCGGATGCCGCCACGCCGCCTCGTGGTGGCCGCGGCCATGGATGAACAGGTTGAGATGCAGTTGCCGCTTCACAGGCCCCTCCCTGTCCCGCAACAGCTGGCGGTCGCCCGGCGCAGCAGGATGCTAATCCGGGGCGTGCGGCCTGGACAATAGCGGGACAGGTGGGTTGGGCGCCGCCGCTCACTCCGCCGGCTGCGGATGGGGCGAGGCGGGCTCCACCGCGTCGTGCGGCCCGGACGTCAGAAGGCGCGACAGGCGCCGTCCGGCCCAGCGCTCCACGTCGTCCATCAGGGTGAACACGCTCGGAACGACGACGAGGCTCAGCAAGGTCGAGGTCAGAAGCCCGCCGACCACTGCGATCGCCATCGGGGCGCGGAAGCCGGCATCGGCCCCGAGCCCGAGCGCGATCGGCGCCATGCCGGCGGTCATCGCGATGGTGGTCATGACGATCGGACGCGCACGCTTGTGGGCGGCGTCGATGAGCGCCTCGGTGCGCGGCACGCCGGCGCGCACCGCCTCGATGGCGTATTCGACCAGCAGGATCGAATTCTTGGCGACGATGCCCATCAGCATCATCACGCCGATCACCGCCGAGATCGACAAGGCGTGGCCGGACACCAAGAGGAAGATCATCGCGCCGCCGAGCGACAGCGGGAGCGCCATCATGATGGTGAGAGGCTGCAGGAACCCGCCGAACAGCACGACCATCACGGTGTAGACGAGGAGCACGCCCGACCCGAGCGCAATCGCGAAGCTCACGAACAGCTCATTCATGATCTCGGCGTCCCCGGTCTGCTGCTCGCGCACGGTTGCGGGCAGATTCTTCATCGCCGGCAGGGCGTGAATGCGCGCGAGCGCCTCGCCGAGCGGCATGCCGTTGAGCTCGGCGTCGATCGACGCCTTGCGGATCCGGTCGAGCCGCGTGATCGTGGCGGGGCCGCTCGAGAGCCGAAATTCGGCGACCGCGCTCAGCGGCACGCTCGCCCCGCTCGCAGTCGCGACGCGGAGGTTCTCCACCGTCTGCAGGCGCGAGCGGGCGGCCGGCGTGAGCTGCACCCGAATGGGGATCTGCCGGTTCGACAAGTCGAACTTGGCGAGGTTCTGGTCGACGTCGCCGAGCGTGGCGATGCGGGCGGCAGACGCGATGGTGGCGACCGAGACGCCCAGCTCGGCCGCGCGTTCCGGCAGCGGCACGATCTCGATTTCCGGGCGGCGCAGGCTCGCGGTCGACGCCGCGGACGAGAATGCGGGGATGGCGCGCATCTCGCGCTCGAGCTCGCGCGAGGCTTTGTCGAGATCGGCCTCGTTGTCGCTCACCAAGGTGACGGTGAGCTTGCTGCCGCCCATGCCGTCGGCGCCGAAGCGGAAGCGCGCCCCGGCGACCTCGGTAAAGCGCGGGCGCAGCTCGGCCTCTAGCTGCTGCTGGGTGAGCTTGCGATCCTCGCGCGGCACGTAATTGATGTAGACGGTGGCGTTGCGCGGATCGCCCCCGGTCGAGGCGGCGCCCGGCCCCTGCCCCGCCGAGGACGTGCCGACCGAGGCGAAGACGCTGGCGACCTCGGCCCTCGTCTTTGCGATGTCGGTGACCCGGCGCACGACCGCTTCGGTCTGGGCTAGGGTCGCGCCGGGCGGCAGCTCGACCCCGAGCGCCGAACGGCCGGTGTCGCGCGCCCCCATCAGCTCGGAGGGAATCAGCGGAATGAGCCAGATCGAGCCGATGAAGAAGGCAACCGCCCCGATCACAGTGAGCCAGCGGAAGCGGATCGTGCCGCGCAGGAAGCGCAGATAGGTCCGCATGAGCAGGCTGTCGCGATCGCGCACGTCGTCGCGCTGCTTGAGAAAATAGGCGCCGAGCAAGGGCGTAAGCATGCGCGCAACGACGAGCGAGAACAGCACCGACACTGCGACCGTCACGCCGAACGGGAAGAAGAACTGGCCCGGAATGCCGGGCATGACCGACACCGGCACGAACACGGCCACGATGGTGAGCGTGGTCGCCACCACGGCGAGGCCGATCTCGTCCGCGGCTTCGAGCGCGGCCCGGTACGGCTTCTTGCCATTGCGCATGTGGCGGACGATGTTCTCGATCTCGACGATCGCGTCGTCGACCAGGATGCCGATGACGAGCGAGAGGGCGAGCAGCGTCACCCCGCTGAGCGCGAAGTTGAACGCCTCCATCACGCCGAACGTCGGGATCAGGGACAACGGCATCGCGAGCGCGGAAATCCAGGTCGCGCGCAGATCGCGCAGAAAGAGCCAGACCACCAGGACGGCGAGCGCGGCGCCGACGAGCAGCGATTCGATCGCGCCGCGGTAGGACTCTTCGACGAAGCGGACGGTGGAGGAGACGCGCTTGATCTCGACCCCGGGCGTCTCGCGCTGCAGGGCCTTGAGCCGGCTGGCGACCTTGCGGGCCACATGCACCTCGCTCGAGCCCACCGTGCGCAGGACCTCGAACGCGACCACCGGCTGGTTGTCGAGCCGCGCCGCCTGGCGCTGCTCGGCGGTCCCGTCCTCCACGGTGCCCAGCTCCGACAGCCGGGCCTGACGGCCGCCCGGCAAGGTGATCCGGCGCGCGCGCAGCTCGTCGACGGTCGCGGCGCTGCCGACCGTGCGGATCGACTGCTCGCTGCGTCCCAGGGTTCCGCGGCCGCCCGGGCTGTTGAGGTTGAGCGTGCGCAACTGGTTCTGCACGTCGGCCGCGGTGATGCCGAGCGCCATCAGGCGGTCGGGATCGAGATCGACGCGGATCTCGCGGTCGACGCCGCCGACGCGGTTGACCTGGCTGACGCCGGGAATCGACAGCAGCGCCCGAGCAACGGTGTCGTCGATGAACCGGCTCGTCTGCTCCACCGTCATCGACGGGGCGCGCACCGTATAGGTGACGATCGCTCCGCCCGAGATATCGACCCGGGCGACCACCGGCTCGAGAATGTCGGCCGGGAGGTTCACGCGCGTCTGCATCACCTTGTCGCGCACGTCGTTGACGGCCCGGTCGACGTTCTTGCCGATGTTGAACTCGATCAAGGTGGTCGAGGCGCCGTCGGTGACGGTCGAGGTCAGGTGCTTGATGTCGCCGAGGCCGGCCACCGCGTCCTCGATCCGGCGCGTGACCTGCGTCTCGAGCTCGGCCGGCGCGGCGCCGGGCTGCAGCACCGTCACGGTCACCGAGGGCAGGTCGATGTCGGGGTTGT
Source organism: Xanthobacteraceae bacterium (assembly GCA_035764045.1). GTDB lineage: Bacteria > Pseudomonadota > Alphaproteobacteria > Rhizobiales > Xanthobacteraceae > JAVDCA01. The sequence goes on from DASTZX010000081.1 coordinate 14,469, forward strand.
TGTTGATGCGCAGGCGCGGGTACGCGACGAGCCCCGCCATGGTGAGCACGATGAAGAGCACCACGGTGCTGACCGGATGACGGATTGCCCACCCGGAAATGTTGCCGCGGCTGAGCGGCTGCATGCGAACCGGCAGGTTCATTCGGTCAGGCTCGGTCCCTGCGCGGCGGCGCTCTCGACGCGGACGAGGTCGCCGTCGTTGAGGAAGCCGGCGCCGGCCACGACGATCCGATCGGAGGAGTCGAGGCCGGTGCGGACCTCGACCCAGCCGTTCTGCCGCACGCCCGTCTCGAGCAGCCGCAAAGCCACGCGATTGTCCTTTCCGACCGCGAATGCGGCGGGCCGCCCGTCAGGAAACACGAGGGCTTCCTGCGGCACGGAGAGCGCATCGACCGCGCCGACCGCGATCTCGGCGCTGGCGAACATGCCGGGCTTGAGCCCGCTGTCCGCGGGCAGCGTCACATAGGCCATGCCGAGCCGCGTCGCCGCGTCGACCACCGGGCTCACCAGCCGGATGGTGCCGGTGACGGCGACGTCGCCATGGACGACGCGGGCCTGCTGGCCGGGCGCGAGCTTGTCGATGTCGAGCTCGGGGACGAGGGCCTGGAGCTCGATGCGGCCGTCGCGGATCAGACGAAACAGCTCGCCGCCGACGCTGCCCACCGCGCCAAGAAGCGCGGTGCGCTTGCTGATCACCCCGGCGGTCGGAGCGCGGATCACGGTCTGCGCGATCTTGGCCTTCACCTCGGCGGACTGGGCGCGGATCATCGCGAGCCTGGCTTCGGCGCCGCGGGCGGCGGTCTCGCGCTGCTGATAGGTTGCTTCCGGGATGTTGCGGCTGGCCTTCAGCTCCTGAGCGCGGCGGAAGTCGTCGCGCGCGTTGGCGAGGTTCGCCTCCGCTTCAAGGGCCGTGGCGTCGAGCTGGGCCGCTTGCGCGTTGAGGATGCTGTCGTCGAACCGCGCCAGCACCTGGCCCTGCTTGACCGAATCGCCCTCCTCGACCGCGACCTCGACGAGGCGCAATCCGGCGATCTCGGCCGCGATGATCAACGGCTGCCATGCGGCCACCGATCCGGTGCCGACAATGATCCGCGCCATCGGACGGGTGGCAACCGCGGCGACGCCGACCGTGAGGGAGGGCTTCGCCACGGCCGCTTGCGTCGGCTGCTGCGAGGCCGCATCGGTGCACCCGGACAGCGCTACCGCGAGACCGGCGAGCGCGATCCATACGATCGGGCCGCAGCGCCGATGCGCCTCCGTTACAATTGTCGTTTCCATGACTTACGAGGTGCCGTCAGTCGCCCGGTCGGCTTGACCTGACCCAGCGTGAGGGCCGCTTTCCCAAACATGTGCTCGCGCACTACTTCACGGAAAAACTGGGGCTTTTCAAGGCGAAGGCACGGCATTGCGGGCAGGACACCTTGGCGTAAAGTCGCACCCATTGCGGCGGACCGCGGGCGCGCGGAAGCAACCGCGGCGGCCGAGACGTGAGACATGCCGGAAGTTCCTCCCCGTCAGCGCGCCATCAAGGTCGTGTCGGCCAATGCGATGCGCGAGGTCATTGCCGATCTCAGGGCCGCTTTCGAGGCGCAGTCGGGTCATCGGCTCGATGTGACGATCGTGGAGACCGGCGAGATCCGGCGGCGCGCGCTGGCGGGCGAACCGTTCGACGTCATCATCGTGCCGCGCAAGACGGCGGACGAGCTCGAGAGCAAGGGCAAGATGGCGCCCGGCGCGGTGCCGCTGATCCGGGTCGATCTCGGCCTCGCGGTCCGCGCCGGCGGCGAAATTCCCGACACCCGCACCGCGGAGGCCCTCAAGCGCACGTTCCTGGCGGCCAAGGCGGTGCTGATCACCGATCCGGCGACCGGCGGGATCAGCGGCGTGCATCTCATGGAGGTGCTGGAGAGGCTCGGGATCGCCGAGACGATGAAACCAAGGCTGGTGCCGAACCGTGGCCACGGCTCTCATGCCGAGCGCGTCGTCAGCGGCGAGGCCGATCTCGCCGTGCAGGCGGAGCATGAGATCCGGGCGGTGACAGGCGCGGTCTTCCTCCCCTACCCCGAGGAGTTCCGGCGCAGCATCGTGTTCGTGGCGGGCGTGGGGGCGGAATCGGCAGAGGCGGCCGCGGCCATAGACTTCATCGAGTTCTTAAAAGGCCCAGCGACTGCCGCGGCGATCGAGACCCGTTTCCTGCGACCGGCCTGAGCGCCACAGAGACGCCCTACAGCGATGTCTTGTCCTTGCATTCCGTGTATCGGGGAAGCGTCAGGCAGTGCTGCGCGATATTCCCGGCGCAGGTGAACCAGACCTTGTCCTTCTGCTCGTGTCCGAGGCAGTGCTTGAGCGCCTGGCGGAGCGGCCGCAGCCGGAACGGCTGGCCGCAAATGAACGGATGCAGGGCCACCGACATGACCAGGGGCTGGTGCTCGCTCTGCTCGAGCATCTCGTCGAATTGATCGACGATCATGTCGGCGAACTCGTGCCCATTGTGATCACGGTGAATGTTGGCGCCGATGTCGTTGAGCTCCATCGGGTAAGGCACGATCAGCAGCGGCCCGGCGCGGGTGCGCATCCAGATCGGCTGATCGTCGACCGGCCAGCCCAGGCTGTACTTGTAGCCCGCTTCCACGAGCAGATCGGGCGTCACCCGCGTCTCCGCCGCAGCGGGACCCATCCAGCCCAGCGGCCGCGCGCCGAAGTGACGGGTGATGACCTCGGTGGTCTCGTCGATCAGGCGCGCCTCGTCGTGCTCCCAGAGGCTGCCCGGGCTCTCGGAATTCGTCCGCCCGTGCGCGCAGATGTCGTCGCCGCGGCCCTTCATGCGGTCGATCACCTCCGGATAATTCTCGCACACGAGGCTGTTCAACAGGATGGTGGCGGGCAGCTTCAGCTCGTCGAACATCCGAAAGACGCGCCAGATGCCGACCCGCAGGCCGTAGTCGCGCCACGCGAAATTGCGCTGCGTCTGACGGGCGGCCGCACGCTGGAACGGATCGCTCCCGATCCCCGCCATGAAGGCGAAGTGCTCGACATTCAGCCCGATGTAGAAGGCAAGCCGCTTTCCGCCGGGCCATTGGTAGTCCGGCCGGGTCTCGATTGCGGAATATCGGTATCGGCCATGAGTGGGCAGCTTCAACATGGTTCGTGTCCTGACGATGCAATTGAACAGCGGATCATCCAAGGGACTGGCGCTTGCGAGGATCCTCCTGACGCGACGCCGACGACAGGCCGGCGATGTACGCCACGGCCTCGGACAGGGAGACGACCTCGGCATATTTCTGCTGGAGGTCGAACAGGTTCGCCTCCAGGACGGCGGGCGTTCGATCCGCCACGCACTCGCGGACCAGCATGCAGCGGATGTCGCGCATGAACGCGTCGGTTGCGGTCGCGCGGACGCAGCCGCTCACGCTCGTTCCGCACAGGAGCAGCGTGTCGATGCCCTGGGCGCCGAGAAAGACCTCGAGGTCGGTGCGGAAGAAGGCGCTCGGTCGCCATTTGCGGATGACCCGGTCGCCGGGCTGTGGCGCAAGCTCACGGATGATCTCGGCGCCGCGGCTGCCCTCGACCTGCACCCGCATCTCGGCGTGGAAACGCTGCTTGAAGCGCCACAGTCCGGCCGAGGAGCCGTCGGCCGCCACGAGGCCCTGGGTATAGATGACCGGAATGTCGCGCTCGCGCGCCGCCGCGGAGAGCCGTTTGATCGGCTCGTAGGTGCGGCCGATCGAGGGCCAGAGCGTGGTCGCGGCATCGGGATCGCAGAAGTCGTGTTGCATGTCGATGATCATGACCGCGGGCCGCTCGCCCGGCGGAATCCGCAACCCCATGCCCTGGTCCCGGTAGAGCGTCCGGGTGTTGTCGTCGTGGCTGTCGTCCTTCGCTGACATCTGACGTGTCTCCGCAGATCCGTGATGGTGCCGATGTGCTCAGACGCTCGCGGCCGCCATCGGGTCGGCAGCGATTTCGTCGGTGAGAAGCCTTTCCAGGGCGCGGCGATATTCATTGAACGGCGCCGAGGTCGCGTCGCGCGGGCGAGGCAGGTCGATCCGCACGTCGGCCTTCAACCGCCCGGGATTTGCCGTCATGGCGATGACCCGGTCCGCCAGCAACACCGATTCCTCGACGCTGTGGGTGACGAAGAACACCGTCTTGCGGGTCTCGAGCCACAGGCGGGCGACCTCCTGCTGCAGGCGCGCACGCGTCTGCGCATCGAGCGCCGCAAACGGCTCATCCATGAGCAGGATCTTCGGGTCGTTGACCAGGACGCGGGCGATGGCCGCGCGCTGACGCATCCCGCCGGAAAGCTCATGAGGGTACCGGGTCTCGGCGCCCGCGAGCCGCACCGTGGCCAGGGCGCGATCGGCAAGCTCCCGAACGAGCGCCGCCGGCGTGCCCCGCTCGCGCGGACCATACTCCACGTTCTGGCGCAGCGTGAGCCAGGGAAACAGCGCGTATTCCTGGAAGACCACCCCGCGGTCGGCTCCGGGCCCGTCGATGAGCCGACCCTCGAGCAGCACGCGCCCGCCGCTCGGCCGCTCGAACCCGGCCAGCATGTTGAGCAGCGTGGTCTTGCCGCACCCGCTGGGCCCGATGACCGTCACGAATTCGCCGCGCGCGATGTCGAGCGAAACGTCCTCGATGGCGCGAACGACGCGCCCTTCGCGCGTGTCGCGGAAAGTCTTGTGCACCTTGTGAAAGGAGATGAAGGGCTGCGTGGTCATTGCCCCGTGCTCCCGTGCTGCCAACGCAGCACCCTGTGCGCCAGCAAGGAGATGAGCCGGTCCGAGGCGAGCCCGAGCCCGCCGACGCTCGCAATGGCGGCGAGGATCAGATCGAGCCGGCTGAACTGATAGGCGGACCACAGGGCGTATCCGAGGCCGCCCTGAACGGCCAGCATCTCGGCCACGATCACGAGCACCCACGCCAGACCGAGTCCGACCCGCAGGCCGGTGAAGATCGCCGGAAGCGCGGCGGGGACCACCACGCGGACGAGCAGCTTGCGCGGCGGGGTGCCGAGCATGCGCGCCGCGCGAATGAGGATGCGCGGGGTCTGGCGCGCGCCCGCCGCGGCGTTCACGACGATGGGAAAGAACGACCCGAACGCGATCAGGAAGATCGCCGCCGACTCGTGGATGCCGAAGATGAACACCGCAAACGGCACCCATGCGGTCATCGGCACGGCGCGCAGGAAATTGATCGTCCCGTCGCAGAAATCCTCGACCGCGCGGTACCAGCCGATGAGCACGCCGAGCGCGATGCCGGTCACGGACGCGATGGCGAATCCGGCAGCGACCCGCTGCAAGCTCATGAGCACGTAGACGCCCCATGTGCCCGAGTACCATGAGAGCGCCTGGCGTGGACCGAAGATCCATTCCCACCAGGCCGTCGCCACCGTCAGCGGCGAAGGCAGCGAGGCGCTCGAGACGAGCCCCGCGGCGGTGACGAATTCCCAGGCGATCAGGATCGCCGCGGGCAGCGCCACCCGGCGCGCCAGGCGCCCGGCCCTGCTCGGCGCGCCATCGTCGAGCCGCTTCATCTTCGGCCCCGCTGCCGCGATCGGCACGGGCTCCGACAACGAGCTCTGCGTCATCTCGCTCAGCGGCGAACCAGCTTCTGGGCAGCCGGCGGAGTGCCGGTCAATTGGTCCCGGGTCTTTCCGGTCGCGGACATCAGCGGGCCGAAATCGACGAGGCCGGCCACCTTGTCCGAGACGTCCGATTTCGTGTAGCCGAAGCGCGGCCCCAATTTTGCGGCCGCCGCGATCGCGGTCACATCGATCGCTTCGCTGAAGTAGAGATTGCGGAACGATTCCTGCGCGACCGCCGCATTGATGCCGGCCAATTGGATCGCCACCTTCACGAACGCCGCTTCGTTCTGCATCTCGTGGATGCTGTCGACGTAGGCTTTCATGAAGTTGAGCGTCAAGGCCTTGTTGCCGAGGAAATCCGTGTTCGCGAGGATGCCGCCATTGGCCGGCCCCAAGGAACACGCGCCGATGTCCAGCTTGGGCGGATAGTATCCGATCCCTTCCACCACGACCTGGTCGGTCATCGGCGCGAACAGCACGAATCCGTCGAGGTCTCCCTTGCGCAACGCCTCGAGGGCCGTCGCGCCGACCGAGACATTGACGATCTTGATCTTGTCGAGATCGGCGCCTCCCTCCTGCGCCGCCACCAGGAAGAGCGCTCGTGCGTAGGTCCCGGGCACCACGCCGATCGTCTTGCCTTCGAGCGCCTTCCAGCTCTCAGCCGTGACGCCCTTGCGCAGGATCAGGTTCTGGCCCCCGAACTGCTGACCGGCGACGTAGCGCAGGTTGGTGATGCCCTGATCGGCAATGATGGCCGGATTGTTGATGCCGGTGGTGGCGAGCTCGCTTTGGCTGCTCTGCGCCGCCCGCTGCTGGTCGGCGTAAGTGAAGAGCACCGACATCTGCACGCTGAAGCCGTAGCGTGAGGCGTGGTTGGAGACGTTCCAGATCGGCGCGGACACCACCCCGCGTGATGCCGCGATCCGCACCACCGGCCCTTCCGCCGCCCGCGCGGAACCGATCACGGCCGTCGCACCGATTCCGAGCGCGGCTTTCAGGACGTCGGCCCTGCTCCATAGAACCGGCGCCACGCCGACAGACTTCTCCGACATCATGCGACTGCTCCGCCCGTTCACAGCCAGCTCGGGACCTTCCGGCAAAGCATAATCGTAGCCAATGCGCGCGAGCAACCGGGCGGCTACCGCGCTCTGCGTGTCCGCCCGGTGCGTCCGGCGTGGGGACGCACCTCCGCGGCGGGGGCCGGCGTGTCAGCCGGGCCCTGCGGATGGCGTGCCGCGCCGCACGAGGGTGCGGAAAGTGATCGAATAGCGCAGCGTCTCGAGCGGCGGGATGCTGTGCTCCCACTCGGTGCGCGAGGGGCCACGCAGCAGATAGGCCGAGCGCGGCTCGGCGGCGATCGAGCGCCGCTCCCACTTGGCACCGCCCCGGCGCCGCAGCCGGAAGGTGCAGGGCGAGAGCAGCGAGATGCCGATCACGTCGCCGAACTGCGGCCGGTCCCGGTGCCAGCCGATCGCCGCGCCCGGTCCGTATTCGATCAGCAAGGCGTGCTCCAGCGCCGACGAGTCGAGGCCGGCGAAGCGCGCCGCACGCG
>DASTZX010000082.1:0-2671 GCA_035764045.1 Xanthobacteraceae bacterium
CGGCTTCAAGCGGCTGATCGCCCATGTCGCGAGCCGGACCGCCGGATGCCAGTACTGCATGGCGCATACCGCCGGCGGCGCGCTGCATTTCGGCGTCGACGACCAGAAGCTCGCCGCCGTGTGGGACTACCAGGCGAGCCCCCTGTTCAGCGCCGCGGAGCGCGCCGCGCTCGATCTCGCGGTCGCCGGCGCCGCGGTGCCGAATGCCGCGACCGACGCCATGTTCGTCGCATTGCGCCAGCACTGGAGCGAGGAGCAGATCGTCGAGATCGTCGGCGTGATCGCGATGTTCGGCTTTCTCAACCGCTGGAACGACACGCTCGCGACGCCGCTCGAGGATGAGCCGATCGCGATCGGCGAGAAATATCTCGCGTCGCACGGCTGGTCGGCGGGCAAGCATGGCGCCTGACGGCACCGCCATGCCGCCGTGGCGGGCGATGCTCGCGCACGCCGTCGCGGGCGGCGTTCCGCGCCGGTGCTTCTATGTGGCGGTGGTGGTCGGCACGATCCTGAACCTGATCAACCAGGGCGACGCGCTGTTCGGCGCCGCACCGGTGAGCTGGCTCAAGCTCATCCTCACCTATGTGGTGCCGTATGCGGTGTGCACCTACGGCGCCGTCTCGGCGAAGGCCCATCGGCCTGTATCTGGTGGCCCGCATTGAGCCCCCGGGTCTCGCCTTCGGCGAGCCCGAGGACAGGCTCCGCGAAATGCCGGTCGCTTCACCTCTCTCCGCAGGCGGGGAGAGGTCGACCGCGCGAAGCGCGGTCGGGTGAGGGGGCGTTGCCGCGAGTCGATACTTCGCGGATTGTTTGCTGAACCTCAGCGCCCCTCACCCCGACCCTCTCCCCGCAAAAGCGGGGAGAGGGAGCGCAGGCGCCGTGCTCGAAGGCCGCGCGCCCCCCGGTTCCCGGGCGTGTGCGGCGCCGGCAAGCAAAAATTAGCGACACGAATACCGCGGAATCGCGCCGGAGAACGAACCGGGGAGTTCGCATACGTTCCCACGCGCGAGCGCCGCAAGCGCCGCTTTTCCACGGGCGGCGGCGGACGGTATGGGTCCCGCCGAATTACCTCCGGGTTCGCGGCGTGTTCACGCGCCTCGGCGCGTCGGTTTACATTCGGTCAAGGAGCTGGGGCCCGTAGCGCGTAGGCCCGTAGGGTGGGCAAAGCGAAGCGTGCCCACCATCTGCGCCGTGAGCGAATAACTATCCCGCGTGGGCACGGCGCGTCCCGCGCCTTTGCCCACCCTACGCTCTGTAGCTGCGACCCGCTCACCTTGGATCGATCGGCATCTTTGGTACGCCGCCGCGTTCGATCGCCTCGCCGGCCTGCAGCAGGATGTCCTCGCGGAAGCGGCCCGCCACCAGCATGACGCCGACCGGGCGGCTGCCGGCGAGGCCCGTGCTCACCGTGAGCGCCGGCACGCCCATCACCGGCAGGCCGTACTGGGTGAGCAGCGCGTCGAAGCAGCGGCGGAAGGCGGCGGGGGATTGCACGTCGAGCTGGTCCGGAAACGGCAGCTCGGCCGAGACCGGGCAGATGAGGACGGGACAATCTTCCAGGAACAGCGCCCACTCGCGCGCGCATTCCATGCGCGCCTGCAGGGCGTCGAGCACGCCGTCGAGATCGGGCGCGGGCGCGAGCGCCGCGAGCTGCTGGTAGACGAACGTCGCGTCAGGGTCGCCCTCCTCGGCGATCACTTTTGCGCCGGTGCGGCGGAATTCGGCGAGCCACAGCGTGAGCTGGATGCCGACCGCGCGGCGCAGCGGCGGGCACGGCGTCTCGGTCACCTCCCAGCCGGCGGCGCGCAGCCGGGAGGCCGCATCGCGCAGCGCATCGGCGACCTCGGGCGCGATGGCGAGCCCGTCGGGCGCGATGGTCAGCGCGGCGCGCTTGTGAAAGCTGCCGCCCTCGAGCGGCGCCGGCGTCCACCACGGGTCGCGCGCGTCGCCCTGCGCCATCGCGGCGAGGGCGAGGCGCAAATCGGCGATCGAGCGCGCGAGCGGGCCCGACACCGCCATGAGCTGCGCCCCGATCAGCCGGTCCCTGGCGGTGAAGTTGATCGCCGGCACGCGGCCGAACGACGGGCGCAGCCCATGGATGCCGCACGCATAGGCCGGAAAGCGGATCGAGCCCGCGATGTCGGTGCCGTGCGCGATCGCGCCGATGCCGGCCGCGAGGCCCGCCGCCGCGCCGCCCGACGAGCCGCCCGGCGTGATCGCCGGGTCCCATGGGTTGCGGGTCGCGCCATGCAGGCTGTTGCGGGTGAAATGGCGGAGCGAGAACGCCGGCGTGTTGGTGCGCCCGATGATGACGGCGCCGGCTTTTCTCAGGTTGGCGACCACGGGGCTGTCCGTCTTGGCGACGAGGTCGCGCTGCAGCCGCAGCCCGTTGGTGGTGGCGTGGCCGGCCTGGTCGACATTGACCTTGACGGTCACCGGCACGCCGGCGAGCGGGCCGACGGCGTCGCCGCGCGCGAGCGCGGCGTCGCTCGCCTGTGCGGCGGCGAGCGCCTCGTCGGGGAATTCGTCCACGACCGCGTTGATCGCCGGATTGACTCGCGCGAGACGGTCGAGCGCGTCGCGCGTGACCGCCTGCGCCGAGATCTTGCGCCCGCGCCCCAGCGCGGCGATCTCGCTTGCGGTCAGGCGCCACAGATCGGGCAGTGCGGTG
>DASTZX010000083.1:0-5043 GCA_035764045.1 Xanthobacteraceae bacterium
ATTGGGCGGGCCGCAATCCCGAGGCCGCGCGCAAGCTCATGCTCGCGCTCGCGCGCGGCGGCCGCGATTACTGCCAGGCCTATCATCACGGCCCGAACCGCGCCGAGATGCTCGACGTGCTGATGAAGCACCGCATTGCCACCGATCGCGCGCTGCTCGATCGGATGGACTGGCAGGCGCGCACTCCCGACGGCGCCTTCAACATGGCGAGCCTCACCGACATCCAGGATTTCTTCAAGCGCGACGGCATCATCGACAAGACCGCGCCGCCCGAGCGCCTGGTCGATCCGCGCTACGCCGCCGCGGCCGCCAAGGAATTCGGCCCGTTCGTGGTGGCGAACAAGGGGAGCAGGCTGGAAGGGTGCAGGTAGTGTGACTTGTAGTGACACGTAGGGAGGGCAAAGGCGCGGAACGCGCCGTGCCCACGCGGTGGGCACGCTTCGCTTTGCCCGCCCTACGATCTACGATCCGCCTCATGCGGCATAAACAACACATTCCGCGACTCGATCTCCGTCCCCCAGCTCGTGTTCTTGCCGAGCGCCACGATCGCCGGCAACGCCGCGATCTTCTCCCCGTGCTGCACGATGAACGCGTCGTAGCCGAAGCTGGCGCAGATCTCGGCGGTGAGCGCGCCCGGATCGGAGTGGGTGCCGGACAGGAGCTCGAGCAGGATCGCGGGACGCTCGCGCGCAATCGTCGCGCGCGCGCCCTCCAGCACCTCGCGCTCGCTGCCTTCCACGTCCGCCTTGATGAAGCGCAGATCGGTCAGGCCAAAGGCATCGAGCGTGCCGATCTCGACCTCGTAGCTCGCCATGGTCTTGAACTGGGTATGGGTGCGCTTGAGGCTGCCGGCGAGGTGCAGCACCATGCCGTCGTCCGCATGCGGCACGTAGAAGGTGCCGCGGCCGGGCTTGTCGGAGAGCGCGAGCGTGTGCACCTCGGCCCGGCCGCGCAGCATCCAGCGCGCGAAGCGGGCGTAATCCGGATTGGGCTCGAAGCACACCACGCGGTCGACGACCCGTGACAGCGCGAACGCGAACACTCCCTGGTTGGCGCCGATATCGACCGCGGTGCCGCCACGCCGCATGAACCGATCGAGCATGAGAAGCTCGGGCTCGCCCGCGCGCGCCTCCTCGGCGATCCGCCGCCGGTAGAACCACGGCGGCGGCAGCAGCATCGCAAGGCGTTCGCGCCAGGGCAGGGGCATGGATGAGTGATCGGGGCGAGCGCCCGCCTTCACGGACGTTGCGGCGGCGACGCTGCTTCGAACCAGGGAGCCCGGAATGGCCTGCCAACCGAAGCTGCGCACAGGTTATTTCCAAACCGGATTTTGGCCGGTCGAGGCTCGTTTGTAAACGCTTGGGCGCGCCCCGTAGGCCGGGCTCTACTCGCGCGCGCTCACCGAGCCGCTGAGATCCCGCGCGCGGGATCGGCGTTTCGGCCAGCCGGTAACGATCCCTCGCGAAACGCTCGGCACGCCGCGACAACGCGCGACTTGTCGCGACTAGCCACGATCCCCGTTCCGTGCGAGCGTCTCGCCAAGGTTCACGCGTTAAGGAGCTCCGTCATGTCAAACAGGTCGGAAGAGCGCCTCGATCGCCGGGACTTCATGATCGCATCAATCGCAACGGTCGGCGCATCGGCTGCTCTCGCGGCCAACGCTGGTTCTGCGAACGCCCAGGACTCAGCGACGTCCTCCGTCAGCCCTGCATCGGCTGCGCGATCAGCAACCGTCTATACGGGCGATACGATCGAGGGGAAAAAGGTCGTCAGTGCGCTCGACGTCAATGACCTGGAACCCGGCAAGAAGCATCTTTTGTATTTTCAGGGCGTGCAGATGCCCACCGGGCAGCACTGGTACGTTTCGGTGACGGTGGCGAAGGGGGCAAAGCCGGGCAAGCGCATCATTCTGGTCAGTGGTGTGCACGGCGACGAAATGAGTTCGGTGCATACAGTCCAAACCGTGATGAACCAGCTCGATCCGCGGGAGATGTCGGGCACGGTAATGGCGGTCACGGACGTCTCTGGTCCGGCCCTGCAAGGCATGCAGCGTAGATGGCCCAATTCGGGCAGAGGCGTTGATCTGATCGACATGAACCGGCAATGGCCCGGGAACGAGAATGGCGCCAGTGCGCCCAGCCGGCACGCGGTGCTCCTGTTCAACCGGCTGCTGCGGCCGAACGCCGACTTCGCGATCGACTTCCACACCGGGACAACCGGATTCGAAGTCACTGCATTCAATGTTGGGGGCATGGATGTGCCCGAGGTAAAGGCGATGGTGGAGCTCTACCCCGTCGGCCAGATTTTCGACAACCATGTGTATCCCGGCGTCCTGCATAACGCATTCCTGGACGTGGGCATCCCGGCCTTTACGCCGGAGGTTGGCGCTGCGCGCGTCCTGAACCTCGAGATGATCTCGCTGTTCGTGGAAGGCACGATGAACGTCCTCAAGCGTCACGGCATCCTGGCCGGGCCAATGGGGCGCACTGGCAAGGACGTGAGTGTCTTCATTGGCAACAGTGCGCTCCCGATCCTTGCGACCCAAGGAGGGCTCGTCGAGTATCTGGTCAAGCTCAATGACAAGGTCGAACCGGGGCAGAAGGTGGCCGTCCAGCGGAACAGTTTCGGCGAAGTGGTTGCGGAATATAGAAGCAGCGTGGCCGGAGAGATAACGGGCCTGCGTAGCGACGCGATGTCCGAGCCCGGCAACCCCCTGGCATTCATTCTTTTCCACAGGACGCCGCCGGACGGCGATGAGAGCTATCCCGAGTGATCCAACAATAAAGCGAGTACATCGTGGCTAAGAGGCAAACGTTTGCGTCGGGACCAGGCTCAGCCCGCAGTCGCTCGGCACCGGCGCGTCCGACTTGGCGGCGATATGCACGGTCGAGTCCGGGAGCCGCGCCAGCACCTGCAATGGGCCGGTGAGGTCGAGCCGGGTCAGGTCGGGAAACAGGACGAAGCCGATCTGAAAGAGCGGCATGCGTGGCCTCGCAGCTGTGACGCCGCGTCGGTTGGTGCCCCTGGCCGGACTCGAACCAGCACGACCTTGCGGCCACCTGATTTTGAGTCAGATATGTACTACCATAAGTGCCTGTCGCAGCGGTGAATTTCTCACTCAAGGGCAGAAGTGTGTAAGAGAGTGTGTAAGCTTGGCCGTATGCCAGCACTCATCGGCCCGTTCATCGACCAGCTCTGCAAATCGCTCCTTATCTCCAATCTCCCGCGTCTGGTCGCGCAAGTTGGAAGAATCGGATTCGTGGCGGCCGGGTCTGAACTGACCCGGCCGCTTTTTGTTTCGCGATAAGCTAGCGGATCATCCGGAAAAGTGTGCAGCGGTTTTCCGAAAAGATCATGCGCAAACAATAAACTAAAGCTCGATGGCGATTCGAACTAAAGTCATTGCCCTTTAGCGCGGCTTTGCCGCCGGATCCTCCGGCGGCTTCGGCGCGGACGCCGGCGGCTGGATCTGGCCAAGCGCAATCATGCGTGGGAGCACATTGACCACGTCCCAATGCTCGGCGATCTTGCCAGCGGCAATGCGGAAGAAATCGGCCGTGGAGAAGCTGAGCTTGTTATGCGTGGGCGGCCGCCCCTCATAGGGGCCATCATTGGTGCCGGTAAACTGCACCCGCGCCACGACCCTATCGCCCTCGGCGACCACCTCAAGAATCTCTGCATGGTAATCTGGAAATGCCGTAAGCACGGTGGCGACGAACCGTTTGCGCCCACCGAGGCCGGGCGGCAGATTGGTGTTGTGCTCGACATAGTCGGGCGCCAGATACCGGTCTGGCGCCGCCGGATCTTTCTTGTTCCATAAGTCCTCGATGTAGTGACGATAAAGCGCCTTGTTCGCTTCGACGTCGGTGGCGCGCGCTGGCGACAGTGCGGCGGCCATAACACATCCCGTCAAGACCAGGCTTCGCATAAGAACCTCCAAGTTCGCAGTCGTGTATACCTAGTGAGACTAGGCATAGCAACACATAGATTGGAAGCGCATAAGTACGGCCAGGCGGTCCGATCACGCGGTTTTTACCCAAAGCATCGCTTAGCGAGGCATAATGAGGCTATGGAAGGAGACATGCTGAAGGGGCATCTGGACATGATCGTGCTCGCTGCGCTCGTGGGAGGGCCGGCGCATGGCTACGGCATCATCCAGCAGATCAAGCGACGGAGCGGAGGCGCCTTCGATCTGCCCGAGGGTACGATCTATCCGACCCTGCATCGCCTTGAGAAGGCAGGCTACCTCGCGAGCCACTGGACCACGGCCGAGTCGGGGCGCAAGCGCCGCGTCTACAAGATGACACGGCGCGGCGAACGCGCGCTGTCGGATCATCGCGCGCTCTGGCAGAGATTTGCCGATGCCATCGGCGGCCTGTTTGGAGAAAAAGCCCGTGCGCCCGCACGAACCCATAGCTGATTTCGGCAGCGCGGTTGCGCGCGAATTGAGCTTCGACCCGAGGCTTGCGCACCGCCTTCGCGCGGAGGTCGAGGACCATTTGCACGATGTGGTCGCCGACCGCGCCGATCGGCACGGCGAGAACGGGCTGGCGGAGGTGATGTGCGCATTCGGCGACCCCCGGGCTTTCGCCCGGCAATTCCTCGCCACCGCACTGCTGTCACTCGCGCGCCGCGCGGCGGCCGTGACGGCGCTCGCGGTGGTCGGCATGTTCGGCGCGATGGAGGCCCGTGCTGCCTGGTACGGATGGGTGAATTGGCCGGTCAGCGACCATGTCCGGGCGGCGAACGCGATCGGCCATCCCGTCGATCGCTTCGCCTTCGCGCTGGCCGCAGCGTTCGCGCTGAGTGCCCTGGCTTATGTCATCATGCGCCGCGCACCGGCTGGCTTCCATGCGACGTTCGGCTGGGAGATCGGCGTTTGTATCAAGCTGAACGCCGCCGTCGCTCTTGCGCTGATGAGCGCGATGGCTACGGAATTGGTGCTGACCGGTGTCCGCCTTTTCGAAGCAGTGCTTGATGCACGTGTGCTCGTCCCATTCGTCTCGCTAATGCTGGAAGTAGCGGTGGCAGGCGGCTCCATCT
>DASTZX010000084.1:0-5000 GCA_035764045.1 Xanthobacteraceae bacterium
AGAGCGTAGCGCGCCGCCGCAGCGGCGCGCCGACGCGCTCGGGGCAATCCTCAGGCGGAGGCGATGAACTTCCGCCGGATCGGCCGCAACACCGCGAGAGCCATGAGCGCCGCGACGATGTTGAGGATCGCCGCCACATAGAACACCGCATGCCAGCTACCGGTCGCCGCCGTCAGCACGTTGGCGAGCGGGACCAGCAGCGATGCCGTCCCCTTCGCGGTGTAGAGCATGCCGTAGTTGGTCGTGGCATAGGTCCTGCCGTAGATATCGGTGCAGGTCGCCGGGAAGAGCGAATAGATCTCACCCCAGGCGAAGAACACGACGCCCGACAGGATCACGAACATGACCGGGTTGGTGCCGAAGTGGAGCAGCGCGAAGATACCGATGCCTTCGGCCAGGAACGCGATGAACATCGTGTTCTCTCGGCCGATCATGTCGGAGACCCAGCCGAAGAACGGGCGGCAGAGGCCATTGAGCACCCGGTCGATGGTCAACGCGAAGGTCAGCGCCGGCAGCGTCAGCCCGATGAGAGAGACCGGGACCTTCGCGATCTGGAAGTCGTTCGCGATCGGCGCGAGCTGCGCGACCGCCATCAGGCCGCCCGCGCCGACCATGACGAACATCGCGTACATGACCCAGAACGGAACGGTCCGCAGCACTTCGATGGGGGCGTAATCGCGCCGGCTCTGCTGCACGGCGGCGGACGCAGGCGCCGAAACTTCGCCCGCCTGTGGGGCACGCAGCAACAGCGCCACAAAGATGACCACGATGCCCTGCCCGATCCCGAACCACAGGAATGCCGATTGGTACCCGCTGGTCTGGATCACGTTGGCGATGGGCACGATGGTCAGCGCCGACCCTGCGCCGAAGCCTGCTGCGGTCAAACCCGCCGCAAGGCCGCGCCGGTCAGGAAACCACTTGAGGGCATTGCCGACGCACCCGCCATAGATCACGCCGGCGCCGATGCCGCCGATTGCCGCGCCGACGTAGAGCAAGGCAAGAGAATCCGCGACGGAGTTGATGATCCAGGCGACCGCGATGAGCAGGCCGCTGAGGCTGATCATGATGCGCGGGCCGAATTTGTCGATCAGGTAGCCTTCGATCGGCACCAGCCAGGTCTCGGTCAACACGAAGATCGAGAATGCCACCTGAATGGCGGCGCGGCCCCAATGATATTTCTGATCGATGGGGCCGACGAACAGCGTCCAGCCGTATTGCAGGTTGGCCGTCATCACCATGCAGATGATGCCGAAGATGAGCTGGCCCCAGCGCGTCGCTTCGGACGCCGCCCCGCGCGTCGCGGTTGCTCCTACGAGTGTCGCCATGGTCCCTTCCCTTTAGATGTTCGCTTCTTTGTTGTGCCTCAGTCAGCCCTGCGCGCCGCAGTCCGAGGCTGGTGTACGTTATACCTAGACCAACATGGATGGAGGTTGGAAGCCTGAGCTCCCCCAATCGGAGGATGAGTCCGCCGCCGATTCGAATTCGCGTAGCCAGAATTCCGCAGCAGGATCAAAGCAGCCAGCGCAATGTGCGCTGCAATAACGCGGCCAAGCGTCGCGCGCCAATGGAGGCCGTCTCGGGCCAGCGGTCATGCGCGCCGGCGGTTAACCCGTCGCCGGACCGATCGCCGCCGATGCAAAGTATGGTTGATTTTGGGAAAACACTTCAAGTTGCGAGAGAAAATTTCCGCGCCGCCACCGTAAGGCGGCATCGCTCTCCGAACTGTGACGTGTCTTGGATGTCGCTCGACGCAATCAGCCGATCAGCAGCGTGTCGGAGCCGCCGATCGTAAGCGTGAGAATGCACACCCCGACGTAAATGACGACGTTCCAGCCGGCCAGATTCCAGCCTTCGATTCCGATTGCCCGTATCATGGACGCTTCCCCCACTCGACGACGAGCACATGCGCCCGGCCATCACGATGACTTTGACACAAATGAATGGCGGTGCCGTTAATCCGCGTGCTTAGCGAATTGCAAACGCATGCTCGCGCAAAGCGCGCGATGACTCTCATGCACGCAAGAGAAGCGCCGACAGCTTGGCCGATCGAAGCCGCGCCGATGCGCGAAACCGGATATCATCGCGCACCATCCCCCACGAGGTCCCGCCGTGCCCCGCCACATCGTCTGCCTGACTTTCGATTTCGATACCCAGTCGGGCTTCATCGCGCGCGGCATGACGACCCCGACCGCGCTTTCCCGTGGCGAGTTCGGGCTCGTGGGCGCGCGCCGGATCCTGGCATTTCTCAAGTCGCACGGCCTGCGCAGCACCTGGTTCACGCCCGGCTTCACGATCGAGAGCCATCCGGGCCTGTGCGAGGAGGTGGTCGCGGCCGGGCATGAGATCGGCCATCACAGCTGGGCGCACATTCCGCCCGCGACACAGACCCGCGCCGAAGAGGAAGCGGATCTCGTGCGCGCCAACGCCGCGATCGAGAAGCTCACCGGCGCCAAGGCGCGCGGTTATCGGTCCCCCTCGTGGGACCTGAGCGAGCACACGCTGGATCTGCTCGAGGCGCACGGCTTCCGCTACGACTCGAGCCTGATGGGAGCCGACTACTGGCCCTATCGGCCGCGGCGGAGCGACGTCGCCGCGCTCGGCAGCCCGTTCCGTTTCGGCGAGGAGACGCGGCTCATCGAGCTGCCGATCAGCTGGTCGCTCGACGACCACCCGCATTTCGAATACATGCGCAGCCCGCAAGGAATCATGCCCGGCCTGCAGTCCGCCCGCGCCGTGATGGAGAACTGGCACGACGAATTCCGCTACATGCGAAAGAGCGTCGACTGGGGCATCCTGACCTACACGATGCATCCTTACGTCATCGGCCGCGGCTACCGCATGCTCGCGCTGGAAGAGCTGGTGGGAAAGCTCCTCGACGAGGGCGCCGTGTTCATGACCATGGAAGAGGCGGCGCGCGAGGCGCAGGCGAAGCTCTGGGCGAAATGAGCGAAGCTCCGGGCGACATGAGATCTGCCGCGGCCGCGAGCGAGCCGCTGCTAGCCGAAACGTTGCCGCGCCCGTTCCCGCGCCTTGATGGCTTCGATTTCGCGATTGCGTGGCGCGCTCGCGGTCTCGAGCGCACCGAGCAGGCGGCGCGCGGCGTCCGCGACCTCGTCGACCGCGTGGTTGAATGCGGCTTCGTTCGCCTTCGAGGGATGCGCAAACCCGCTCAGCTTGCGCACGAACTGCAATGAGGCGGCGCGGATTTCCTCATCCGTCGCCGGCGGCTCGAAGTTGAACAGGGTACGGATGCTCCGGCACATCAGACGCTCCTTGGGACGCTCCTGACTTGATCGGCGCGGCAGCGCCGGGGGCAGCGATCAGGCCCCGGACAGGCAAAAAGCCCGTCGGATCAGGTTCCACACACTGATCCGACGGGCTTTTTTGGTTGCGGGAGGTGGATTTGAACCACCGACCTTCAGGTTATGAGCCTGACGAGCTACCGGGCTGCTCCATCCCGCGGAAACCGGTCGCGCGCTGTAGCGCACAGCGGGGTATCTAGCAATCGGAAGCCGGGATGGGAAGCCGCAGGACCCCGCAAGAGCTCACAATTTTTGCTGTCGTTTTTTGCCCTTGCGGCGCCGCTCCGCCCCGCTCCGGCGGGACGAGAGAGCCGCCACAATTGGTGCGCTTGGCGGGTGAGGCCTACGCGCTTTTCTCCAGCATCTGCGTCAGCCGGTCGATGAACACGCGTTGAGCCGCATTGATCTTTTGCCGTGCCTCGTCGGGCGAGAACCATTGGGCGCGGTCGACCTCGGGGAAGCGGGTCCGGCGCCCGCTGCGCGGCGGCCATTCGAGCTCGACCACGTTGGAGACGAGCGTTGCCGGATCGAAATCGCCTTCGACCGCCCAGGCGCTCACGCGCTTGCCGCCGGCCTGCATCGCGTCTCCCAGGGCGCAGAACTCGCCCTCCGGGCGCGCACCGGTCTCCTCCTCGAACTCGCGGCGCGCCACCGCGAGCGCTTCCTCCCCGGCCGCATATTCGCCCTTGGGGATCGACCACGCGCCGAGGTCCTTTCTGGCCCAGAACGGGCCGCCCGGATGCACGAGCAAGAGGGCGAGATCGCCGCCGGAGCGGCGATACATCAGGAGGCCGGCGCTGCGCTTCGGCATGGTCGCGATCCGTCAAGGTCGATCGGGCGTGCCTGCTGCGCTGGCGGCCCGGCGGCCGCGAGATTAACATCGCGGACCGGCGATAACGAAAACCGGGAGGGCGCGATGCCTCCAGTCGGGATCTGGCGGGCGCTGGCGATCGCCGTGCTGCTGACGCTTCCGGCCACGGTCCGCGCCGACGACACGCTCAAGATCGCGGTCGGCCAGCGCGGCGGCTGGGAGCAATGCGTCTCCGAGCTCGGCCAGAACGCAGGCTTCTTCAAGAAGCATGGCCTCGCCCTCGAGGTGCTCTACACCCAGGGCAGCGGCGAGACGCTGCAGTCGGTGATCTCGGCAAGCGTCGATCTCGGCATCGGGGCCGGCACCCATTCGCTGCTCGGCGCCTATGGCAAGGGTGCGCCCGTGCGCGCGGTCGGCTCGTCCTTCACCAGCGCCGACGACCAGTTCTATTACGTGCCCGCGGATTCAGCCGTCCGCGCCATGAAGGAGGCGGACGGCAAGACAATCGCGATCTCGACCACCGGCTCGGCTTCGAACATTTTCGCCCTGGCGCTCGCCAAGCACTACGGCGTCAATCTCAAGCCGCAGCCGACCGGCGCCTATGCGGCGACCCTGACGCAGACGCTCACCAAGCAGGTCGACATCGGCTTCTCGCAGGCGCCTTTCAATCTCGACGCGGTCGAGGCGGGCAAGATCCGCATCATCGCCATGGGCCGTGACGTGCCGGAGCTGCGGCGCATGACCAGCCGGCTCATCATCGCCAACACCGCGATCCTCGCCCAGAAGAAGCCGGCGCTGCTGCGCTACATGCAAGGCTTCCTCGAGACGCTCGACTGGCTCTATGCGGATCCGGCCGCGATCAAGGCCTATGCGGCCTAGTCGGGCCT
>DASTZX010000085.1:0-28209 GCA_035764045.1 Xanthobacteraceae bacterium
GCGGCACGCGGTTCACCGCCCCGGCGAATTCCCCGTCGACCAGGATGATGCGCTTGTCCCCCTGCGACACGGCGGGCAGCCACTTCTGCACCACCCAGGGCTCGCGGAAGGTGACGGCGAACATGTCGTACAGCGAGCCGAAATTGAGATCGTCGGCGGTGACGCGGAACACCGCGCCGCCGCCGTGCCCGAACAGCGGCTTCATCACGATGTCGCCATGCTCGGCGCGAAACGCCTTGATCTCGGCGCGGTCGCGGGTGAGCAGGGTCGGCGGCATCAGGTCGGGGAATTCGGTGACGAATACCTTCTCGGGCGCGTTGCGCACCTGCGCGGGGTCGTTGATCACCAGGGTGCCGGGCTGGACGCATTCCAGCATGTGGGTCGCCGCGATGTAGGCGAGATCGAACGGCGGGTCCTGCCGCATCAGGATCACGTCGCAGGAGCTGAGCGCGATGCGCCGCGGCTCACCGAGGGTAAAATGATCGCCCTCGGCGTCGCGCACGGTCAGCGGCTGCACCGTGGCGAACAGGTCGCGGCCGCGCTGGGCCAGCCGGTCGGGCGTGTAATAGGCGAGGCGATGGCCGCGCGCCTGCGCCTCCAGCAGGAGCGCGAAGCTCGAATCGCCGCGGACGTTGATCCGCTCGATCGGGTCCATCTGCACTGCGACGGAAAGGCGCGATTTGTCTTTGTCCATGATGGATTCTGCTAATTCCGGGTTAACGATTTATGCCCAGATTGGGGGGCGGCATGCCAGCCACGTGCAGCGTCCGGTCCGGGGGGAGTGGGAATGCTGAAACTGCCGAAATTGTCGATCGCGGCCAAGCTCTACTCCATTTTCGCGCTGTTTGCGGTCGTCTCCGCCCTGCTTGGCATCATCTCCAATATCAGCACCCACCAGCAGGCGCACCTCGGCGAGGAGGTCGCCATCACGGCCCGCGCGGCCGAGAACATCGAGCGCGTCAACGGCCTGATCTACGCCGTGGTCATGGAGTCGCGCGGCGTCTACATGTCGAGCGACCTGCCGACCGTCAAGAAATACGGCGATGGGCTGCTCGTCTTCAACGACCGGATCGCCAAGGTGGTGGCCGATTGGCAGACGATCGTGCGCGCCGACGATGCCGAGCAGTTCGCCGCCTTCGCCAAGCGGATCGAGCAGTTCCGCGAATTCCGCAAGGAGCTGGTGCGCCGCGCGATCGAGATCAGGCCCGAGGCGGGCCGCGAATGGGGCGACAACGACGCCAACCGCAGCGTGCGCACCGCGCTCAACAAGGACCTCGAGGCCTTCGCCAAGATCTATGCCGAACGCACCCGCCGGCTGGGCGCGCTCACCGCCGATGCGCGCCTCACCTCGTGGACCGTGACCGGGCTTGCGGCCGCCGCCTTCATTCTGGTCGCCATGGGCGTGATCGTGATCTGGCGCGCCATCACGCGCCCCCTGTCGGCGATCACCCGCACGACCGAGCGGGTCGCGGCCGGCGACTCCGATCTGGCTGTCCCCTGCACCGAGCGGCACGACGAGGTCGGCGCGCTCGCGCGCGCGATCGAAGTCTTTCAGCGCGCGATGCGGCACAATCAGGAGCTCAGCCGCAAGGCCGCCGATGAGGCGGAGGCGCGCGCCGCGCGCGCCCGGCATGTCGAATCGCTGGTCGAGGATTTCCGCGTCTCGGTCGACGAGGTGCTCAGGTCGCTGGCCGACAACTCCGCCGCGATGCGCAAGGTCGGGCAATCGATCACCGGCGTGGCCGGGGACGCCTCGAGC
The DNA here is from genome assembly GCA_035764045.1 of Xanthobacteraceae bacterium. GTDB lineage: Bacteria > Pseudomonadota > Alphaproteobacteria > Rhizobiales > Xanthobacteraceae > JAVDCA01. The sequence continues at coordinate 1,760 of DASTZX010000085.1, forward strand.
CAGGCGGACGCCGCGTCCGGCGCGTCGCGCCAGGCGTCGAGCAACGTCGCGGCCGTGGCCGGCGCGGCCGAAGAGCTCGCCGCGGCGCTCGCGGAGACCGGCCGGCAGGTGACCCAGGCTTCGAACGTGGTCCGCGATGCCGACGCCAAGACCGCGCGCTCGGTCACCGAGATCGATGGTCTCGCGGCAGCGAGCGAACGCATCGGCGCTGTTCTCAGCCTCATTCAGGCGATCGCGGCGCAGACCAATCTGCTGGCCCTCAACGCCACCATCGAGGCGGCGCGGGCGGGCGAGGCCGGGCGCGGCTTCGCGGTCGTCGCCCAGGAGGTCAAGACGCTGGCCGGTCAGACCGCCAAGGCCACCGGCGAGATCGCCGAGCAGATCGCGGCCATCCAGGGCTCGACCAAGAGCGCCGTCGCGGCGGTGCGCGAGATCGGCCAGTCGATGAGCGGCATCAACGAGGTCACATCGGCCATTGCCGCCGCGATCGAGGAGCAGGGGCTCGCCACCAAGGAGATCTCGTCGAACGCCCAGATGGCGGCGCAGGTGAACGAGAGCCTCGCCGCGAACATCGCCTCGGTCAACAGCGCGATCGGGGCGACGCGCGACTCGGCCGGAACGGTCCTGACCGCCTCGGGGCAGCTCGCCGGCGAGGCCGACAAGCTGACCCAGGCGGTGACGCGGTTCTTCGAGAGGCTGCGCTCGGACATCGGGCAAGAGCCCGCCAGCCGACGCTCGGCTTGAGGACCGCCCGCGCCGCGTCGGCCGCCGCATCCATCATCGGGCGCAATCAGGACGAGGCATCGAAGGCGGCCGCGATATGCCGCGCGCGGCCGTTCCGTCCGACCAGGATCACGTCGAAACGGATGTCGCGGGCGCCGTCCTCCGGATGGGCGGCGAGCCACGCCTCGGCGGCCGCGACGATGCGCTTCTGTTGGCGCGGCGTGAGCGAGAGCGCCGCATCGTCGAGCCGCGCCCGCGCTTTCACCTCGACGAACAGGAGCTCGGCGCCGCGCCGGGCCACGATGTCGATCTCGCCGACCGCGCTCCGGAAGCGCCGCGCCGCGATCGCGTAGCCGTGCCCGGTGAGATAGGCGGCGGCGCGGCTCTCCGCCGTGACGCCGGTGCGGAAGGCGACCTGCCGGGCGAGGCTCGCCGCGGGCGGTGCTCCGCCGGACGGCACGCCCTCGTCGCTCATTGCGGCTCCTTGGCGAGCGCGAGCGCGCGGCGATAGACCGCGGCGCGCGGCTCGCCGGTCGCGGCCGCAACGGCGCCGACCGCATCCTTGAGCGTCTGCGTGCGCAGCGCCTCGCGCAGCAGGGCGTCGACGTCCTCGGCGGCGGGCGGCCCTTCGGCCGGCGGCGCCACCACGAGCACGAACTCGCCGCGCGTCTCCCCGCCGTCCGCGTAGTGCCGGGCGAGCGCCGCGAGCCCGTCGCGCCGCACCTCCTCGTGCATCTTGGTGAGCTCGCGGCACACCGCGGCCGGCCGGTCGCCGAGCCCGGCGGCGAGCGCGTCGAGCGCCGCGGCGACGCGCGGACCGGTCTCGAACAGCACCAGGGTCGCGGGAACGCGCTTGAGCTCGGCGATGCGGGCGCGCCGCGCCGCATCCTTCGGGGGCAGGAAGCCCTCGAAGAAGAAGCGGTCGGTCGGCAGCCCCGCAACCGCGAGCGCGGCGAGCACCGCCGACGCGCCCGGGACTGCGCTCACCGCGACGGACAGGTCGTGCGCGGCGCGCACCAGTCGATAGCCTGGATCGGATACGAGCGGCGTGCCGGCGTCGCTCACCAGCGCGACCGCGGCGCCCTCGCGCAGCCGGGCGAGGATTTTCGGCCGCGCCGACGCCGCATTGTGATCGTGATAGGGCGTGAGCGGGGTGCGGATGCCGTAGCGGTCGAGCAGCTTCTTGGTGACCCGGGTATCCTCGCAGGCGATGAGGTCGGCGCCGGCGAGCGTCGCCAAGGCCCGCAGGGTCACGTCGCCGAGATTGCCGATCGGGGTCGCCACCAGATGGAGGCCCGGGTGGAGCGGTGCCACCGGCTGTTCGCGGCCGTCGAGGTGAAAGCTGCGCGATGCGCGCGCGCCCTGATCCGGCTTGCCGGTGTCGTCTCGGGTTTTGTCTTCGGCGCGCTCGGCCATGCGGCGAGTGTAGCGCCCGCACCATGCGGCGTCATGCCGGGCTCCGAGCGGAGCTCAAAGGCGGGCCCAATCGTCGACATGGTTTCCAATTGGTTAATCATTGGTCGACAATATGCCTGATTGGGGACATCAAGTGCGTGGGCGCAGGCGCGCCCGAGGAGAGGGTCCAACACGTCGATGTGTCCGATTGCGCAGCCCACGCTGTCGGCGCGGCCAAGTCGCAGTTGGCGCAGTTGGCGCGGCTGGCGCGCTGCGTTGGGCGTCGCGCTCGCGGCGCTGCTCGCGGCGTGCTCGGGCCTGTCCGGGACCGAAGACTTCAGGTCTTCGCCGCCACCCGCCGCCCCCGCGGCCGCGGCGGAGACCGCCGCCATCGGGACCGGGCAGATCAAGGTCGGCCTGCTGCTGCCCTTGTCGGCGCCCGGCAATGCGGGCCTTGCGGGGCAGTCGATGCGCAACGCGGCCGAGCTCGCGCTCGCCGAGTTCCACGATCCGAACATCCAGCTCCTCGTCAAGGACGACGGCGGAAGCGCCCAGGGCGCGCTCGGCGCCGCCCAGCAGGTGCTGCAGGAGGGCGCCGGGATCATTCTTGGGCCCCTGTTCGCCCATTCGGTGACCCAGGCCGCCCAGGTGGCGCGCACGCGCGGCGTTCCGGTGATCGGGTTCTCGACCGATTCGAACGTCGCCGCGCGCGGCGTGTTTCTGCTGAGCTTCCTGCCCGAATCCGACGTCGACCGCATCGTCGAGTACACGATCGCCCAGGGCAAGCGCGCCTTCGTGGCGCTGTTGCCCGACAATGCCTACGGGACGGTTGTCGAGGCCGAATTCAAGCAGGTGGTGGCGCGCAAGGGCGGCCGCGTCGTCGCGCTCGAGCGATACGCCGCCGACGGCGGCAACATGGCGGAGCACGCCCGCTCGATCGCGCAGGCGGCGGCGCGCGCCGACGTGCTGTTCCTCCCCGACGGAGGCGACGGCGCGGTGGCGGCCGCCCAGGCGCTCGCCGCGAGCGGCCTCGATCTGCGGCGCCTGCAGGTGATCGGGACCGGGCTGTGGGACGATCCGCGCATCTTCTCCGATCCGGCGCTCGCCGGCGGCTGGTACCCGGCCCCCGACGCGGCCGGCTTCCGCGGCTTCTCGGAGCGCTATCGCGCCCGCTACGGCCAGGATCCGGTGCGCACCGCGACGCTGGCCTATGACGCGGTCGCGCTGGTGGCGGCGCTGGTGAAGACGCAAGGCGAGAAGCGCTTCGCGCTCGACACGCTCACCAATGCGTCGGGCTTCGCCGGCATCGACGGCGTCTTCCGCTTCCGCGCCGACGGGACCAACCAGCGCGGCCTGGCGGTGCTCAAGGCGACGCCTTCGGGCGGGCAGGTGATCGCGCCCGCGCCGCGCACGTTTGGACCGGCGACGTGAGGATCGCACGGCCGAAGCACTAGCGAGACCACCGCATCGCGCTGATCCGCGGATCCGCAGCGAAAGCCGCACGATCGAAATTCAGCACCTCCTTGGGGAATTCACAGATCGCCCTGGCGCCCGTCTCGCTCAAATGGATTCTCCAGGTCTGCCGGTCCAGGATATCGGCTTGAGCAAACGCCCGGCAGCGCAGGATCGCGATGTTCGTTGCCGGATCCGGAGCGCGCGCCGACCGGTACTTGATCACGTCGATATCGGTCGCGCGGCAATCGTCCGCGAGGGCTTGGCACGCGCTGTAATCCGTCCTGTGCGTCCACATCGTCTCGTGCTTGTTGAAAGGCGGCGCTGTGAGATCGACGGCGTCGGCCGAATAGGCCGCCGCGAACGCGGTGTACTCCCCGGGATTGGATGGCCAGGGCGTATCGGGGGATTCGGCAAAGAACAGGAGGCGATGGAAAGCGAGCTCGGTCGCGGCCGTGCGCGGCAACTCGGCCGCATAGAACACGCCCGGTGTCGCGCCGGCGCCACGAAAGCGCGAGCCGCGCGGATAGGAAGCCCCGTACCGGAAGGGCGTGAACAGGAGATAGTTCAGCTCCCGGCATTCCTCCGGGATCGAGGGCTTGCTGTCTTCGAGCAAGGCTTCGAGCCGTTCCTGCTCCTGACGGCTGTCGGTCAGCTTGGCGGTCGAAACATGATGCTGGGCTTCCACCAGTCGCCAGCAGCGCCCGGATGCGGCGCGCCGGTCAGACGACAGCGCGGCGGGCGTCCAGATAGTGGAGGACATCGGTCAGGCCGGACACGGTTTGAATCAGCGCGAGCGGGGTATCCTTCAGCGCCGAATTCCGGTTTTTCAGCCATGCTTTTGCGACCGCATCGTCACCGCCGACGACCGCGTCGAGCGATCGATAGAGACGGATGAACATGATCGCGAGCTCGAGAGCCTTGCCGTCGAGCACGTAGTCCCCCTTGCGCAGGCGTGAGATGGTCGCCTCGGAGAGGCCGATGATCCGTGCGAGGAGCCTGTTCTGCACCTCGAGCCGGTCGGCGGCGCGGACCATGGCCTTCGCCACGATGACGGAATCCGAGGCAGAATCCGAACGTTGGGGGGTTGGGCGGGTTGCGCGGCGCATTGCAGCATCCTCCTTTCCACAGAAATAATATGTCGCCTGAGTTTCTGTGGCAAGTCACCTCTGCAAAGGATGTCCGGATAGAGAATAAATTCCTAAGAAGCGGGCGGCGTTACGCCGCGAGATCGGCCACGACCGCGTCGAGCACGGGGAATCCCGAGCGGGTGACGCGCAGCCGGCCCTCGGATGTGGTCTCGACGAAGCCGTGACCGGCGAGCGCGGCGATGCGTGCCGCGTCGAGCGGCCGGCCGGCGAGGGCGGCATAGCGCGCCGGATCGATCCCCTCGGCGAGACGCAGGCCCATCAGCAGGAACTCGTCCGCCTGCTCGTCGCGGGTGAGCGCATCGTCGACGGTGACGCCATGGCCGAGCGCCTCGACGCGCATCAGCCAGGCTTCCGGGCGCTTCTCGGTCGCGGTCGCGCGCCGCGTGCCCTCGACGACCAGACGGCCATGCGCGCCCGGGCCGATGCCGGCATATTCGCCGTAGCGCCAGTAGACGAGGTTGTGGCGGCACTCGGCGCCCGGCCGCGCGTGGTTCGACACCTCGTAGGCCGGCAGCCCCGCGGCCGCGCACTGATCGAGCGTCGCGTCGTAGAGCTCGCGTCCGAGCTCGTCGTCGGGGAGCTTCAGCTTGCCGGCCGCATGCAGCGCCGCGAACGGCGTCTCGGGCTCGATGGTGAGCGCATAGAGCGAGAGATGCTCTGCGGCCTCGTTGAGCGCGCGCGCCAGCTCGGCGCGCCACGCGGCGACCGTCTGGCCGGGGCGCGCATAGATGAGATCGAACGAATAGCGTGCGAAATTCGCGCGCGCGACCGCGACCGCGTCGAGCGCCTCGCGCGCCGTATGCAGCCGGCCGAGCTGGCGCAGCACCGCATCGTCGAGCGACTGCACGCCGAGCGAGACCCGGTTGACGCCGGCCGCCCGATAGCCGCGGAAGCGCGTCGCCTCGACGCTGGTCGGATTGGCCTCCAGCGTGACTTCCACGTCCGGCGCGACCGTCCAATGCCGCGCAATCGCCTCGAGGATCGCGCCGACCGTTTCGGGCTGCATCAGCGACGGCGTGCCGCCGCCGAAGAAGATGCTCGAGACCGTGCGGCCGGGCACGCGCGCCGCGGTCGCCGCGATCTCCGCCGCGAAGGCGGCGACGAAACGCGGCTGGTCGATCGCAGCCTGGCGCACATGGCTGTTGAAGTCGCAATAGGGACACTTCGACAGGCAGAACGGCCAGTGCACATAGACGCCGAACGGCGTCGCGGGATCAGCGGCGGCCAAGGCATGCCTCCGCGAGCTTGAGGAAGGCGCGGGCGCGGTGCGAGACGCCTCTGCCCTTCGGCGGCAGGCCGTGCTTCTCCTCGCTCGTCATCTCGCCGAAGGTCTGCGAGAAGCCGTCGGGCAGGAACATCGGGTCGTAGCCGAATCCCTTGTCGCCGCGCGGCGGCCACACCAGCGTGCCGTCGACCCTGGCCTCGAACGCCTCGACATGCCCGTCCGGCCAGGCGACGGCGAGCGCCGAGACGAAGTGCGCCCGGCGCTGCGCCGGCGTGGTGGCGCCGCGCTCGCGCAGCAGCGCGTCGATGCGCGCCATGGCGCCGGCAAAATCCTTGTCCGGTCCGGCCCAGCGCGCCGAGCGGATGCCCGGCGCGCCGTCCAGCGCGTCGACGGCGAGCCCGGAGTCGTCCGCGAAGGCGGCAACGCCCGCGGCCTGCGCGGCCGCCTGCGCCTTGATGCGGGCGTTCTCGGCGAAGCTCGCGCCGGTCTCGTCCGGCTCCGGCAGGCCGAGCTCGCCGGCCGATGTCGCCGTGACCCCGTAGGCGGCGAGAAGCTCGCGCATCTCGGCGAGCTTGCCGGGATTATGGGTCGCGATGACGAGCCGGCCGGTGATCGGCCGGTGCTCGGGCGCGGGCCGTCCCGCCGATGGGGTCGCAGGTGCGCTCACGCCACCGCCATCTTCTGCAGATCGACGAGCTTGCCGACGCCCTTGCGGGCGAGCGCCAGCAGCGCCAGGAGCTGCTCCTCGCTGAACGCCGTCTTCTCGGCCGTCCCCTGCACCTCGACGATGTTGCCGGCGCCGGTCATGACGAAATTGGCATCGGTCTCCGCTTCCGAGTCTTCCGCGTAGTCGAGGTCGAGCACCGGCGCGCCATTGCAGATGCCGCACGAGATCGCCGCCACGTGGTCGCGCAGCGGCTCCCCCATCACCATCTTGCGCGCCTTCATCCAGCGGATGCAGTCGTGCAGCGCCACCCAGCCGCCGGTGATCGCTGCGGTCCGGGTGCCGCCGTCCGCCTGAATGACGTCGCAGTCGATGGTGATCTGCCGCTCGCCCAGCGCCGCGAGGTCGACCACCGCGCGCAGGCTGCGGCCGATCAGGCGCTGGATCTCGATCGTGCGGCCGCCCTGCTTGCCGGCCGAGGCTTCGCGCCGGGTCCGCTCCAGGGTGGCGCGCGGCAGCATGCAGTATTCGGCCGTGATCCAGCCGCGCGCCTGGCCCTTGAGCCAGGGCGGCAGGCGATCTTCCAGCGTCGCGGTCACCAGCACATGGGTGTCGCCGAATTTCACGAAGCACGAACCCTCGGCATATTTCACCACGCCGCGCTCGAGCGTGACGGCACGCAGCTCGTCGGACTGTCGGCGGCTCGGGCGCATCGATGAAGTCTCCACGTCAGTTCGGGCGGCGGAATGCCGGCGGGCCTGCTTGTAGCGCATCTTTCGCCGCAGCCGCCACCGGTCCGCCGCGGATGACATGCACTCATCGTGAATCGCGCGCCTGGCTCCATTCCGCGCCGCGGAACATGCCGCGGCGCGTCTCCGGCCGGCCGGAGACGGCCGCAGCGCGAGAAGGGCGGCCCGGGGAAAAGCACGTGGTCGCGCTTGAACTCGCCGGTCCGAATGGACAATTCTTTCGCTCGTCATCGTGTTCAACCGAGTACCGCCGTGGCGCAGGACGTTCCGATCGGGTCGAGCCAGCCGAGCCTCGTGGCCCTCAACGAGCGCTCGCGCGAGATTTTTCGCCAGATCATCGACAGCTATCTGGCGACCGGCGAGCCGATGGGCTCGCGCCAGATCTCGCGGCTCATCGCCATGCCGCTGTCGCCCGCCTCCGTGCGCAACGTCATGCAGGACCTGGAGGAGCTCGGCCTCATCTATGCCCCGCACACCTCGGCCGGGCGGCTGCCGACCGAGCAGGGGCTGCGCTTCTTCGTCGATGCGCTGATGCAGGTCGGCGATCTGTCCGACCGCGACCGCGCCACCATCGAGGGGCAGGTCGCCGCCGCCGGCCAATCGGTCGAGAACGTGCTCAGCCAGGCCACGGGCCTTCTGTCCGGGCTGACCCATGCGGCCGGCGTGGTGCTCACCGCCAAGACCGACATGCGGCTCAAGCACATCGAGTTCGTGCGGCTCGAGCCGGAGCGCGCGCTGGTGGTGCTGGTGGCGGAGGACGGCCAGGTCGAGAACCGGGTCGTCAACCTGCCGCTCGGCCTGCCGATCTCCGCCCTCACCGAGGCCTCGAACTTCCTCAATGCGCGCATCCGCGGCCGCACCATCGCGGAGGCGAAGGGCGAGGTCGAGAAGGCGCTGGAGGCGAGCCGCGCCGAGCTCGATGCGCTCACCCAGAAGATCGTCGCGGCCGGGCTGGCGAGCTGGTCGGGTGGGGAGAGCGCCGAGCGCAAGCTGATCGTGCGCGGGCACGCGAACCTGCTCGACGACCTGAAGGCGCTCGAGGACCTCGAGCGCGTGCGCCATCTGTTCGACGATCTCGAGACGAAGCGGGAAGTCGCCGACCTGCTCGGGCGCGCCGAGCAGGCCGAGGGCGTGCGCATCTTCATCGGCTCGGAGAACAAGCTGTTTTCGCTCTCCGGCTCCTCGACCGTGATCTCCCCCTATCGCGACGCCACCGGCCGCATCGTCGGGGTGATCGGGGTGATCGGCCCGACCCGGCTCAACTACGCGCGTGTGATCCCGATGGTCGACTACACGGCCCGCGTGGTGAGCCGGCTGTTGTCGGGCTAAAGCCGACCGCTCCATAAGGAGGCGTGCTCGGGCCCATTGATGGCGCTTGATTTTTTCCCGCGGAATCTCGATATGCCGGGGCAGAGCGATCGCCCGCGAGGAGCGAGAACGAGGAGCACGATGAACGTGGCTGGCAATTCGCCCGATCCCCAGGATGTTGCGGCCGAGACCGGCGCGCCGGCCGAGTCCGCCGCCGTCAAGGAGGCGGCCGAGCTCAAGGACCGGCTGCTGCGCACCCTTGCCGACATGGAGAACCTGCGCCGGCGCACCGAGCGCGAGGTCGCCGACTCGCGCCAATATGCCATCGCGACCTTCGCCCGCGACCTGCTCGGCGTGGCCGACAACATGGAGCGGGCGCTCGGCACGTTGAGCGCTGATTTTCGCGATCAGGCCGATCCGGTCATCAAATCGCACATCGAAGGCGTCGAGATCACCGAGCGCGAGCTCATCAAGGTGATGGAGAAGCACGGCATCCGCAAGTTCGATCCGCAGGGACAGAAATTCGATCCCAACCTGCACCAGGCCATGATGCAGGTGCCCGACCCGAGCGTGCCGGATGGTACGGTCGTGCAGGTGATGCAGCCCGGCTACATGATCGCCGACCGCGTGCTGCGGCCGGCGCTCGTGGGCGTGTCGAAAGGCGGACCGAAGGCCGGTCCCGCCGAGGCCGCGGCGAACGACGATGCGACGGCGCCGCGCTCCTAGCGCGCCGAACCGACCCTAACCCTTCGGCTTCACCCCGTCGCGCACGGCGCGGAATTGCGGGAATGCGCCGCTCCACGCGTCCGTGCGCGCGATCCCGACAAAGCGGATGAAGGCGCCGTTGCCGAAGCGGACCCACTGCACCAGCTTCATCGGCGCCCCGCTCTTGATGTCGTTTGCCTCGGCCTGGATCTCGTATGTCTGCATGTTCTCGAGCCGCAGCATGTCCGATCCGACGATGCGCAAATCCTTGAAGTCGTTCAGCCCGGTGAAAAGATTGCGGGCGAAATTGGCGCGGTCGGCGGGCTGCTCCGGCCCGCCCGACGCGACCGAGACGATGAGCAGGGGCTGCGCCGCGACCTCGGGGGGATCTTTCGCGCCATCGGTCAGGAAGACGGTGCCGTTGCCGAGCATGCGGAACGGGCGCATGCCGGACAGATTGTCGAAGGTGATCGGCAACAGCCGGAGCTGCTCCTCGATCGGCACGCTGGCGCGCACGTTCATCGACATCAGCATCGCCCGCACATCGGCATCCGGATACTTGGCCTTCGCTTCCTCCGGGACCTGAACGGCGATCAGCGCGCCGAACTCCTTTCCGGAGGCGAGGAGAATCCATTTGCGCAGCTTCTTGGCGTCGACGGTCTGCTCGCCCGCGATCAGCAGGCCGCTGCCCGAGGGGAGCGTCACGGTCTCGCGCTTCTCCTCGATCATGCCCTGCTTCTTGAGCCCCTCCGCGGTCATCTGCCGCTCGACCTCGGCGAAGGCCTGCGCCGGGACTTCCAGGATCAGCGCATAGGCGCCGGACGCCGGATCCTCGAAGCCGCGAAAGCGCTCGCTCGGCTTCATCGCCCCCGCCGCCACCAGACCCACATGCGAGGCCACCGGGTAGACCAAGCCGTCGGCGCGCGCCGCGCCTGCCGCCAAAACCGAGCAGGCAGCCGCGCAGGCAACCGCGAAGGCAAGTGCCGCGGCGGCACGGGCAATGAACGGTCGAAACATCATCGGGTTACCTCGGTCTGGCGGGAAAGGATGAGGGCGCCCATCCCCTCACGGCGGCCCATTCACCCGGCGCAATGTCAGATTAATGCGGCTGCCATCGGGCAGCAGGGTGGAACTCCCGGGAATTATTCGATCGACCCCATGGAACGCCAGCCGGGCCTCGCCCGCCAGCACCAGGGCGTCGCCCGAAGCGAGCCGGAACGAGCGGGTCGGCGCGTTCCGCGCGCCTCCGCCGATCCGAAACAGGCAGGTCTGGCCGAGCGACAGCGAGACCACCGGGGCGGAAAAGTCGTGCTCGTCGCAGTCCTGGTGCAGCCCCATGCGGGCCGCCGGCGTATAGACGTTGACGAGACAGGCCTCGGGCGGGTGCGGATAGCCGGCGAGGTCCTGCCAGGCCGCGAGCAGCATCGCGGGCATCGGCGGCCATGGCTCCCCGGTGTGGGGATGGCTCGCCTGGTAGCGATAGCCGGTTTCGTCCGACACCCAGCCCAGCGGCCCGCAATTGGTCATGCGGACGCTGAACGGCGTCCCGCTCTTGGGCATGCGCGGGGTGAACAGCGGCGCCTGGGCGATGATCCCGGCGACCGCTGCGGCGAGCGCCTCCTGGGCGGGCCGATCGAGATAGCCGGGCCGGAGCTTCAGGCCGCCTGCGAGCCCGCCTTGCGCGGCACCAGCCGTTCGCTCGCGAGCGCCTCCCGGGCTCCCGCCGCTCCCGCCTCGTGATACTCCGCGTCCTCGTTGACCTGCCATGTGTCGTAGATGCGCTCGCCGGCCAGGATGTTTCGCGCCGTGAGCATTGCGGTCATCATGGCATGATCCTGGTTGTTGTACTTATGCATGCCGTTGCGGCCCACCAGATGCAGGCTCGGATAGCTGTGCTCGAGGTCGCGCCGGATGGTCGCCACGTGCTCGCGATAATCCTCGTCGTAGACCGGGTAGGCCTTGGGTTGGCGCACCACGCAGCCGTCGACCACGTCCGCCTCGGCAACCAGCCCGATCTTCGCGATCTCCCGTCGGGCGAGCGCGATCAGCTCCGCGTCCGGCGCCGTCCACAGGCCGTCGCCCTCGAAGCAGAAATATTCGAGCCCCAGGCAGGTCATCCCGTTGGGCACCATCTCGGGCGACCAGGAGCGGAAGTTCTGCACCCGGCCGACCTTCACCGACGGATCGTGGATGTAGATCCAGTTGTCGGGAAACAGATCGGGCGTGTCGACCATCAGCGCCACGGTGAGGAAGTCGCGGTAGCGCAGCGCGCGCGCATGCAGGAGCGAGATCGGCGCCGGCTTGAGCTTCGCGACCAGCTCGCGCACCGGCGCGGAGCTCACCACGTGATGCGCCGTGAAGGTCTCGCAGCCGGACTCGCTCGCGACCGCGATGATCCATATCTTGCGATCCAGATCGTACGACAGGCTGGCGAGCTCGCGGCCCATCAGGATCTCGCCGCCGCGCGCACGCACCTTGGCGGCCGCGGCCTCCCACATCATGCCCGGCCCCTTGCGCGGATACTGGAACGTCTCGATCAGCGTCTTGACCACATCGGCGCCTTCCGCCGGCGCCTTGGTCCGCCCGAGCGAACGCTTGAGCGCATTCATGACCGCGACCCGCAGATCGAGCCCCTTGATGCGCTGGGCGGCCCAGTCGGCCGAGATCTCGTCGCACGACATGCCCCACACCTTCTCGGTGTAGGTCTTGAAGAAGATCTGAAACAGCCGCTCGCCGAACTGGTTGCGCACCCAGTCGTGGAAGCTCTTCGGCGCCGCGATCGGGGTGAGGCGGGCAAGCGCGTAGGACAGCATGCAGGCCGCGCTGGTGAAGACGCCGAGGTTGCGCAGCGCCTCGAACGCGCTCAGCGGATAGGAATAGTACTTGCCCCCGTAATAGATCCGCGACAGCCGCGGCCGCGCGATGAAGTCGTCGGGCAGGATCTCCCGCCACAGGTCGACCACTTCCTTCGATTTGGAGAAGAAGCGGTGGCCGCCGATGTCGAACAGGAAATCCTTGTAGCGGACCGTGCGGCTGATGCCGCCGACATAGACGGGATCCTTCTCGATCACCACGACCGAAGGCGTCTGCTTGGTGAGGCAATAGGCCGTGGTGAGGCCGGCGGGCCCCGCTCCGATGACGAAGACGTCGGCATGCCGGCTCATGGATGTGGGACTCCTTCGGGCGCGCGCGTGCGCAAGCGCGCCGGCGCGAACGCGAACAGACGGTGACCGTGGTAGGAGACGAACGCCCCGATGGCGGCGCCGGCGAGCAGCGCCAGCTGCGGCAGCCGTGTCGGCAGCGCGAGCACCAGCGCGGCGAAGACCGCGTAGCTCGTGCCCTGGGCGACGGCGGTGACGATGGCGTAACGCACCGCCTCGTGGTGTTGCGCGCGCGCGCTCGGCGCAAAGGTGAGCGCGCGGTTGAGCCGCCAGGTCACCAGGGTCGCGAGAGCGAGCGAGATGAGGCGCATCGCGAGCGGGTGCGGCGCGTAGCTCAGGAGCACCGTGAAGGCGCTCAGATCGGTGAGGAGCCCGATACCGCCCACGACGACGAACCGCACCGGCCGCGGCAGATGCGCGGCGAGCTGAGCGAGCTTGTCGCCGGTCGCAATGTCGTGGATCGCCATGCTTGCGCCTGTCCCGCTGCCGCCGTGCCGGCGTGCCACGAGGCGGCGCACCGGCCGGAGGGGGTGCCTCCCGGAGCATCCATCGCAGAGCTTCATTAACGCTGGGCTTAATCGCGTCGCGCCGCCGCCACCTCTGCGCGCAGCGTTAATGGAACCTCAATGCTCGGCGGCAAAGAGTCGCCCGCTGACGACGCGGAGACATTCGATGAGCGCGGACGCGACGCGTGGGCCGAATTTTGCCGGACCGAATTTTGCTGTCCTGGTGGGGCTCGGTTGGCTCGTGATCGTGACCGACCTCTTGATGCGGCAGTGGGCCAACACCGGATTGGCCTTTCCCGATACCGACGACGCCCTGCGGCTCGTCGAGATGCGCGACTTCCTGCATGGTCAGGGCTGGTTCGACATGCATCTGGCGCGGCTCGGACCGCCAGCCGGATACGACTCGCACTGGTCGCGCCTGATCGATGCCGGGCTTGCGGGACTGTTTCTCGTATTTTACCAGTTCGTCGACGGCGCGCTCGCCGAGCGGCTGATGCGAGCCACGTGGCCGCTGTTGTGGATCATGCCGGCGATCCTGAGCGTGATCGCCATCACCTGGCGTCTCGCGGGCCGCGAGGGTGCGGTGGTGTCGCTGCTGCTCTGCGTGGTCGCGCTCCCGGCCTACCAGCAGTTCCTGCCCGGCCGCATCGATCATCATGACATCCAGATCACGTTGGCGCTGGCGTGCATGGCCGCGACCGTCTGGTCCGACCATTCGCGCGGCGCCGCGATTGCGGCCGGCGCGCTCAGCGGGCTTGCGCTCGCGATCGGACTCGAGAATCTGATGTTCGTCGCTCTGTGCGGCGTCGCCTTCGCGCTGCGCTATGCGTTCGATCGCGGCGCCGCTCCCGCGCTCGCCCGCTACGGCTGGGCGCTCGCCGCGGGCGCCGCCGCCGCATTCTTCGTCAGCGTCGGGCCCGACCATTGGGGCCACGCGGTCTGCGATACGATGGCGGTCAACTGGGCCGTGCCGGTGGTCGCCGCCGGGCTCATGATGGGGCTCGCCGGCCGCATGATGGCGAGCGAGCGCATGGCGGTGCGCTTTGCGACCGCGGGTGCGATCGCGGCGGTCGCCGCGGCATTGTTCATCGCCATCGAGCCGCGCTGCCTCGGCGGGCCCTATGCGATGATGGACCCGCAGCTGCGCGCGATCTGGTTTTCGCATGTGTCGGAGATGCGGCCGCTCGCGGCGGTGTTGCGCGAGGAGCCGGCGACCGGCGCGGCGATGATCGTGTTTCCCGCCGCCGCGCTCGTGGCGGCGCTCGTGCTCGGGCGCGATCCCGCGATGCGCCGCGACTTCGCGTTTTGGCTGGTGGCGTGCGAGCTCGCGATCGGCGCTGCGCTGATGCTGTCGATCGCCAAGACGTACTTCTACGCGGTGTGGCTCGGCATGCCGTTGGTCGGCGCGTTCGCGCCGGGGCTGTTCGCGCGTCTGAGGCTCGAAAGCATCGTCACCCGTGCGGCTGTGGCCATGCTGCTCACCCCATCGGTGCTGACCGTGATCGTATTCGAGGCCGCCCAGACTGCGGGCGCCTCGGTGATCGAGGGGCGTGACGCGCGCGTGTCGGCCGGCTGCTTCAAGAGCGCCAATTACGCGCAGCTCACGCGGCTTCCGCCGGGCCTGGTGGCGACCGAGGTCGATCTCGGCTCCTTCGTGCTGGCGCTCACCCCCCACTCGGTGCTCGCGGGGCCCTATCATCGCTTGAGGGACGGCATCATCGCGGCGCATGATACCTTTGCGCTGCCGCCCGCGCAGGCGCACGCCGTGCTGCAGCGTCTCGGCGCGAATTATGTGGTCACCTGCAGCAAGCAGGCGCCGCCGGGCTTGAGCGCGGACGAGCGCCGCGCCGGCCTGTGGGGGCAGCTGGACGCCGGCAACGTTCCGGACTGGCTCGAGCCGGTGCCGGCCCGGCCCGACGAGGTGTTCGTGGTGTATCGCGTGCTCAACACACCACGTCGTGACGCGCGCGGGCGGGCAGCCAAATAGCGTTAAGCATTTCCTAGCGCGCATCCATCGCACGGCCGGGCAGGCTGCCGCGACGGGCATTTTAGCTCCTTGCTTAAGCCGACTTTAGCGATGTCCAGGCATCATGGCGCCGCCGCCCGACGGGATGCGGGCGGGGTTCCGAGTGGCCTGGAGCGATCGCGTGGTCGACGTCAGCATCATCATGCCGTGCCTGGACGAGCACCGCACGCTCGGCGATTGCATCGCGGTCGCGCGGCGCGCGCTCGATATCCTCAAAGGGCGGCATGCGCTCGAGGGCGAGATCGTGGTGGCCGACAACGGCAGCACGGACGGCAGCCGGGAACTCGCGACCCGGCTCGGGGCGCGGGTCGTGAGCGTGGCGCGTCGAGGTTATGGCGCCGCCGTGTGCGGCGGATTCGAAGCGGCGCGCGGACGCTACATGGTGATGGGCGACGCCGACGGTTCATACGACTTCGTCGAGGCCGTGCCGATGGTTGAGGCCCTGATGAATGGCGCCGATCTCTGCATGGGCTCTCGCTTCAAGGGCGAGATCAAGCCGGGCGCCATGCCGTGGAAGAACCGCCATATCGGCAACCCGGTGCTCACCGGCATACTCAACGTTCTGTTTCGCGGCGGCATCGGCGATGCGCATTGCGGCTTGCGCGCGCTCACCAAGCGCTGTTTCAAGCGGCTGCGTCTCGAGGGCTCCGGCATGGAGCTCGCGAGCGAGATGGTCATCAAGGCGGCGCTGCTCGGTCAGCGCATCGCCGAGGTGCCGGTCACGCTGTGGCCCGATCGGCGCGGCCGCCCGCCGCATCTGCGGCCGTGGCGCGACGGCTGGCGGCATCTGCGCTACCTCCTGATGCTGAGCCCCTCGTGGCTGTTCGCCTTGCCGGCGGGCGTGCTCGGGGCCGCATCGCTCGCCATCTTGACGACGATGACGGCGGCCTGGCTGTCGCATGCCGAGGCGACGCGTTTCGGCAATTATTGGGCGATCCTGGCCGGCTCGAGCCTGACCCTGAGCCACATGGGACTCGTGCTCGCGCTCGCTGGGCAGCTCTACGGCATTCGCGAGCGCTACCGAAAGGTGCCGCGCCTGCTCCGCGCAATGAAGCGGTGGCTCACGCTCGAAGCCATGCTGATCGCCGGGTTTGGGACGATGGCAGCCGGCTTGGCGATCCTGATCGGCGTCGTCGCCTATTGGTCGGCGCACAGCCTCGAGCCGATCGCGAACGTGCTGCCGGCGGTCCTCGGCACCTGCGCGATCGCGATCGGTGTCCAGAATATTCTTGGCGGCTTCCTTGTCGCGATCGTGAGCGGCAACGAAGCCGCGTTCCTCACGGTCCCATTGTCGGACCCGTCCACATCGCAGCAATCGACTTCGGAACAGCGTGAACCTTCCGCAATCCGGGTCGAGCGAGCGTCATGACGCGGCCAAGCATGCGGCTTCTCATCGTCTCGGCCTATTTCGATAGTCATCGCGGCGGCATCGAGATCGTCGCGGGCCGACTGGCGCGGGAATTCTCGCGGACCGGCCACGCCGTCACGTGGGTTGCCAGCGATGCGGGCTATGCCGCCGGCTCTTGCGATGAGGGCATCCGGCGCGTTCCGGTGCCGGCGTTCAATGGACTGGAAGACGCGCTTGGACTTCCCTATCCGATCGCGCAGCCGATGGCGTTCGGAGCCATCCGCAGGGAGGTCGCGCGCGCCGACGTCGTGATGCTGCACGACTGTCTCTATCCGACGAACATTGTGGCGTTTCTGGCCGCGCGCTGGCTCGGGAAACCGGTCGTCGTCACGCAGCACATCGGCAATGTCCCATACCGCAGCCCGCTGCTGAGGGCTTCGATGAAGCTGCTGACCCGCCTCGTGACCCGACCGATGCTGGCACGCGCCGATCAAGTCGTCTTCATCAGCAATATTACGGCGCGCGCATTCGCCGACCTGCGCTACCGCCGGCCGCCGCGTCTCATCTTCAATGGAATCGATGCGGAGATTTTTCACGCTGCCACGAGCGAGGGCGAGCGAGCCGCGGCGCGCGCCCACTTCGGGCTGACGCCGGACCGTCCCGTCGCGCTGTTCGTGGGACGCTTCGTCGAGAAGAAGGGGCTTCACATCCTGCAGCAGGCGGCCCGGATCGGCAGCGACATGGATTGGGTGTTCGCAGGCTGGGGCAAGCTCGACCCGCGTGAGTGGGGCCTTCCCAACGTGCGGGTCTTCTCCGGACTGGCCGGGCCGTCGCTTGCCCGGCTCTACCGGGCGAGCGACGCATTCGTCCTCCCGAGCACCGGGGAGGGTTTCCCGCTCGTCATCCAGGAGGCGCTCGCCTGCGCTCTCCCGGTGGTGTGCGGAGCCGAGACTGCTGGCGCCGACGAAAGGCTCGCCGGCCTCGTTCACCCCGTACCGGTGGAGGGTCGCGATCTGCACGCGGCCGCGACCGATGTCGTGCAGGCGGTCGGCGCCGCCGTCGCCGAGCAGGGGCGCGAGCGCCTGGCGGAGCACGCAAGCCTGTACAGCTGGTCGCGAGCAGGCCAGCTCTATCTCGATCTCATGAGCGCGATCCTGGCGCAGCCCATCGCGATGCCGGCAAGCGCTGCCGCCATGTGGCGGCCGGGAATGGAACGATGACGGACATCGGCTGCCAGCCGCTGAGCGATCGCAGCGGATCGCTTGCGACGAAGAGCCGTCCGATGGGCGAGCAGGAACCTCGCGCGGCGATCGACATCTCCTTGGCCGAGGTCACCAGCACGCTGGCGGCGCGCATCCGTTTATATCGTTGGCGCCGACCGACGTATCAAACCGCGTTACTGAGAAGTCTGCGGCGGGGTTGGCGATCGAGCCACAAGGCCGTGCTCGACGTCGGCGGCGGAACGGGCATCATTGCGCAATCCGTCAAGGATCTGTTCGAAGTCGATCGCGTCGTTTCGATCGACGTCGAGAACCGCTATCTCGATAGTTTGGATATCGAAACACGAACCTATGACGGCCGCACGCTGCCATTCGACGACGACACTTTCGATTGCGTGCTGTTGTGCAACGTGCTGCACCACGTGCCCAGAGAAGCGCGGGTTGCCCTGCTGAGGGAATGCCGCCGGGTCACCCGCCGTGGCACGATCTACATCAAGGATCACATCGCGCAGTCGCGGCTCGATCACCTGCGGCTAATGCTTCTCGATGTGATCGGCAACGTGCCTTTCGGCGGGATGGTGGACGCCAGCTATCTGGAAACCGCGGACTGGCAGTCGCTTGCCGCCGAATCAGGTTTCCGCATCGATTGGCAGGATTGTGATCGCTATCGCGACGGCATCATGGCCGGCCTGTTCCCGAACCGACTGGAAGTGGTCATGAGATGGCGCGACGTCGCGCGGCAGCCGGAGGTGGACCGGTGATGGAAACAAGTGCCGCGCAGCATAGACGGCGAAATCCGCGTCTCATCGATGCCGACTGGCTGGTCCTCAAGGATCTCGGCGCCGCGATCGCGTCAGAAGCTCGGCGCATCGCCAAGAACGGCGCTACGGCATTGGATTTCGGCTGCGGCTCCAAACCGTATCAATCAATCTTTGCTTCCGCGGGCATGCGTTACATCGGTGCCGATGTCGATCAAAACGGAGATATTTCCATCGATCGCAATGGACACCTGCATGCGCCCGACAACAGCGCCGATCTGGTGCTGTCCTTCCAGGTGCTCGAGCACGTTCGCGATCTGGGCATGTATTTCTCAGAAGCAAAGCGCGTGTTGCGGCCGGACGGATGGCTGATGCTGTCCACACACGGTACTTGGTTTTATCACCCTCATCCCGAGGATCATCGCCGCTGGACACGCCCGGGCCTCATCGGCGAAATGAATTCTCATGGGTTCGACGTCGTCGAATGCATTGCGATCGTCGGCCCGCTCGCCTGGACGACGATGATCAGGCTGACCTGCGCCTGCTACGCGCTGCGGAAAATCCCGTTTGCCGGTTCGGCGATTGCCGGAGCGGTTGCGATCGTCATGAACTTGCGCGCATGGGTCGAGGACGCGATCACCCCGGAATGGGTCAAGCGCGACAATGCCTGCGTCTACTTGATGCTGGCCCGTCCGGCCGCCGGAGTGGACTGATGAAGAACGCCTTGCCGCGCTATCTCTTGGTTGGAATCACATGCGCGGTCTTGTGCAATGCGATTCTCATCGCGGGCGACGCGTTGGGCTTTCACTACGTTCCGAGCCTGCTGATCGCCTATGTGATTGTGGTCCTTTGGGGCTACGGGTTGCATTCGATTTTCACGTTTGGCCGCGAGCTCTCCGTGGTATCGCTATGTCGCTATGCGCTCGGCATGGCCGCCACGCTGCCAGCCTCGATCGCCTTGCTGTTCCTGTTCTGCGACGTCGCGAGTATTGCGGTCGCGATTGCGGCTCCGGCAACGACCGTGATCATTTTCCTGTGGAATTTCGCAATGACCCGCTGGGCCATTATCGGAAAGCAAAAACGGCCTTCCGGCTGGATCAGCAGCAGCTCGCCGACGCGCTCGTCATTCCGTTAGCCGCATCAGAGAACGCCGGACGCGGTCAATCACTCAGTCGAACGCAAGGCTGGTATCTTCGATATCTGTGATCGCATGCTCCATCGTCTCAAAAGAACCCTTGCGACTCAGGCCAAACGAGGCTTGCGCCGATTCGGCGTTGATCTCTATCCCTATCCGCCGCCCGATGTTCCGAAGTGGATGGCTGAGATCGCCCGTCGCGTCGAGCCCTATACATTGACCAGCGCCGAGCGCATCGCATCGGTGTGCTATGCGGTCGAGTATGTCACCCGAAACGCCATTGCGGGCGACGTGGTCGAATGCGGTGTCTGGCGCGGCGGGAGCATGATGGCGGCAGCGCTTTCGCTCCAACACCTTGGCGATACGTCCCGGACTCTTCACCTGTTCGACACGTTCGAAGGCATGACCAAGCCCGGAGAGTTCGACCGCGAGGCAAACACCGGCCGCTTCGCGTCCGAGTTATTGGCCGACGCCAGCAGCGGGTCGCCAATGCGGGCAATCGCGTCCTTGCGCGACGTGCGCTCGAATTTGCAAAGCGCCCACTATCCCGGCGAACGCATTAGGTTCGTACAGGGCAAGGTGGAGGAGACGATTCCGGCTCATGCGCCCGACCAAATCGCCATCCTGCGCCTCGACACCGACTGGTACGAATCAACGCGGCATGAACTCGAGCACCTCTATCCGCGATTGGCCAACAGGGGTGTACTCATTATAGACGACTACGGCTATTGGCAGGGCGCGCGCAAGGCGGTGGACGAGTATATCGCCACACACCACCTGCCTCTTTTTCTGCATCGCATTGATGAAACGGGACGGATCGCAATAAAGGTGGACTGACGCACAAATAAGCGCGATTCCTCGCCTCAACGCAGGTCGTCGTGGACGGGACGGCCGCAGTTCAACGACTTCGCCAGCGTGCGAAGCTTGCGATTCCGGTCGGCAAGTTGCGGTTGGCTCTTGACGATCTCGATTCCGAACCGCTGCGCGTCCGCGCGATCGAACATCGCCACATCATAGTGCCGGCACAATTCGCTCAGCCGCGCCTCGTCGAGCCTCTGCAAGGTGAGCACTTTTGGGCGTGCGCGCAGGAACGGGTCGTTGCGCACCAGGTCCTGGCCGTACCAGATATCGGTTGGATCGACCACCACCACATCGGCACCCGAATGCTCGATCGCGTCGACCGCCATCGCCCTGGGCGTAACGAACGCGCGCACCTGCATGGCGTGCCAGGGCAGCAGCACAAAGACCGCAAGCGCGACGCTCGCGGCGAGCGCGATGGCCGGCGCCCGGGCGGCCTGCGCGCCGCGGCGGGTGATGTAGATCCAGCCTTGCGCCGCCAGCAACGACAGGCTGCCGAGAAAGCCGTGCAGATAGCGATAGCCCCAGCCGTGCCCCTGAAACGGCATCAGCACCTGCACGGTGGCGAGCGTGAGCACGATCCCGGCCACGAGGCAGATCATGACGGCTCTGCGCTCGCGGCCCGCACAGAGGCCGACCAGCGCCAGCGGAATGACCATCGGGCTTTGCCAGGCGACGAAGCGCAGCAGATTCATGCCCATCAAAAGCACGCCGCTGACGCTGAGGTTGAATATGCTTGCAATGCGTTCGAAGAAATTCAGCATGCCGACGTCGGCCGACTGTGCCATCGGCACCTGCGCGGCGCGCACCAGGAAGCTCCAATACAGAATCCAGAACAGCCCGATGACGCCGTAGACGCCGACGTAGTAGGCCGCGAGCTTCCAGCGTCGCGCGATCATCAGCCGGGCGATGAACGGCGCGGCGAACAGCGGGTGGAAGACCACCTGATGCAGCCCGCAGGCGACCAAGGCGACGCCGGCCGTCAGGGCGTGACCGCTCCGCGTGTCGCGCAAAAACAGCCACAGCCACACCAGATTGAGCGCGAGGTGCGCCGTCATGGCGTATGGCGTCATCGCGGTGATGAGGAACTGCGACGACGAGGCGAGCAGCAGGACCGCGACCAGCGTCGCATCGGGACGGTCCGGCCACAGGCGTCGCGCCACGCCGATCAGCGCGATCATCGCAACCGCGGCCAGCGCAACACCCTCGAGCGCCGGCTGGTGAACGAGCACGAAGGCGGCGCGGATGGCCGCATTCATCGGCAGATAGGACGACACCCAGTAGGCGTTCTCGGGCAGCTCGAGCCGGAAGATCGGCTGCAGCGCGGGCACGAAATCGCGCCAGTCGGGCGCCACCGGCGCAAGCAGCTTGCCGGCTGCGATGATCGTGGCATCGAAATCGGCCATGAACTCGTCCATGGACAATCCGAAATTCCGGCAGACCGGCGAGACGCCGGCCGCGATGACGCAGCATGCGAGCGCCACCGTCATCCAGCTCAGGCGGGACGCCAAATGGGGCTTGATGTGTGGCTTGATCGCGCCGAACGTGGGGCCCGACCAATTTTTTCCCACCACGACGGCGGCGAGCGCCAACGACGCAACGACCAGCCACAACACCGGTGCATCCTGGACGGCGAGGAAATAGACGCTGATGAGGCTCGAGGGGTGCTCGATCGTCAGGCCCCACAGCGCGCCGCCCAGCGACACGCCGGCCACGACGGCGATGGCTGCCAGCAAGCTGTTGTGCGCGGCAAGCGTCCGTTCGGGCGACACCATGAGCTCCGGGCGGCCGCGAAGGCGGCTGACTCCCCGGCTTAGCGCGAAAAGTTTGCGGAAACCTTGTTGCGGCCGGTTGCGCCCCGCAAGGTTTCCTTAACCAGCCTTGGACGGCACGAAATCGGCTATGCTCGTGCGCGGCCCCCTTGCGGCCGATCGCGATCGCCGGCAGGACCAACGATATGGACGAAAAATACTACCAGGCCATGCCGTCGCGCTCGCTCTCCGAGCGGCTGGTGATTGCGGCGCGCGACCGCATCTATGACGACTTCATCCGGTTTTGCCGCCCGGCGCCGGACGACGCCATTCTCGACGTTGGCGTCTCCGACGTCGTCAACGACGCCGCCAATATGCTGGAACGCAAGTATCCCTATCCGGATCGACTCACGGCGCTCGGCCTCGGTCGCGGTGACGGATTTCGCGCCGCGTTTCCGCGGACGGCATACACCCGCATCGAGCCCAATCAGCCTTTTCCGTTCGCCGACAAATCGTTTGCCATCGCGACATCGAACGCCGTGCTCGAGCATGTGGGCAGCGCAGCCGATCAGGCTTTCTTCGTCGCCGAGCTGATGCGGGTCGCCCGCAAGGTGTTCGTGAGCGTGCCGAACCGCCACTTTCCGGTCGAGCACCACACCGCAATCCCGCTTTTGCATTTCTGGGATCGACCGTTTGCGGTCGCGTGCCGATGGCTCGGTAAGGATGAATGGGCGGACGAAAGGAACCTGATCCTGATGACGAAGGGGCGGCTCGCAGCGCTCGCGCCCCCGCCCGCCGTCATCGACTACACCGGCCTGCGGCTCGGCCCCTTCAGCTCCAATCTGATGCTGTTCATCGAGGAGGCGAGACCGGCATGATCGGCATGACCTAAGAAGCCACCGGCATCCAGGGACGTGGCCGGCTGCAATCGCGGTGCTGGCCGGGCCTGCGGGCCGTGCGTTAACGGGGCCTTAACCGGCCTGATCTCGCTGTAGGACCTCCCAATTCTGGATCAGCTATCTTGCGGCCCAATGGGGCCCTCCTATATGAGCCTTGAACCCGCCGAGGGCGGCGGGGCAGTACAACTGTTGAGGGGTCGGAGCGGGGGCGGTCTCGGCCGGAATGCGATGTTCCGGGCGGCGCTCCGTTATCGGGTGCTGACAAGGCCCGTCCGACCTGCTGAAAGAGAGGGAAGACCATGGGAAAGGTCATCGGTATCGACCTCGGCACGACCAATTCGTGCGTCGCCGTGATGGAAGGCAAGACGCCGAGGGTCATCGAGAACGCCGAGGGCATGCGGACGACGCCGTCGATCGTCGCATTCACGGATGACGGCGAGCGGCTCGTGGGCCAGCCGGCGAAACGCCAGGCGGTCACCAATCCGGAAAAGACCTTCTTCGCCGTCAAGCGGCTGATCGGCCGGCGCTACGACGATCCGACCGTCGAGAAGGACAAGAAGCTCGTCCCCTACAAGATCGTGCGCGCCTCGAATGGCGATGCCTGGGTCGAGGCGGACGGCAAATCGTATTCTCCGTCGCAGATTTCCGCCTTCATCCTGCAGAAGATGAAGGAGACCGCCGAGGCCTATCTCGGCAGCAAGGTCGAGCAGGCCGTGATCACGGTTCCGGCCTATTTCAACGACGCCCAGCGCCAGGCCACCAAGGACGCCGGCAAGATCGCCGGCCTCGACGTGCTGCGCATCATCAACGAGCCGACCGCGGCCGCGCTCGCCTACGGTCTCGACAAGCAGAAGACCGGCACCATCGCGGTCTATGACCTCGGCGGCGGCACCTTCGACATCTCGATCCTCGAGATCGGCGACGGCGTGTTCGAGGTGAAGTCCACCAACGGCGATACGTTCCTCGGCGGCGAAGACTTCGACATGCGCCTGGTGAACTATCTCGCCGACGAATTCCAGAAGGAGCAGGGCATCGACCTGCGCCGCGACAAGCTCGCGCTGCAGCGCCTCAAGGAGGCGGCCGAGAAGGCGAAGATCGAGCTGTCCTCGACCACGCAGACCGAGATCAACCTGCCGTTCATCACCGCCGACGCGACCGGCCCGAAGCATCTCACCATGAAGCTGACCCGCGCCAAGTTCGAGGCGCTGGTCGATGACCTGGTGCAGAAGACGGTCGAGCCGTGCCGCCAGGCGCTGCGCGACGCCGGCCTCTCGGCGGCAGAGATCAACGAGGTCGTTCTGGTCGGCGGCATGACCCGCATGCCGAAAGTCCAGGAGGTGGTGAAGCAGCTGTTCGGCAAGGAGCCGCACAAAGGCGTCAATCCGGACGAGGTGGTCGCGGTCGGCGCCGCGATCCAGGCCGGCGTGCTCCAAGGCGACGTCAAGGACGTGCTGCTGCTCGACGTGACCCCGCTCTCCCTCGGCATCGAGACGCTGGGCGGCGTGTTCACCCGCATCATCGATCGCAACACCACGATCCCGACCAAGAAGAGCCAGGTGTTCTCGACCGCGGAGGACAATCAGAACGCGGTCACCATCCGGGTCTTCCAGGGCGAGCGCGAGATGGCGGCCGACAACAAGATGCTCGGCCAGTTCGACCTCATGGGCATTCCGCCGGCGCCGCGCGGCGTGCCGCAGATCGAGGTCTCGTTCGACATCGACGCCAACGGCATCGTCAACGTCCACGCCAAGGACAAGGCGACCGGCAAGGAGCAGCAGATCCGCATCCAGGCGTCGGGCGGTCTCAGCGAGGCCGACATCCAGAAGATGGTCAAGGACGCGGAGGCGCACGCCGACGAGGACAAGAAGCGCAAGGCCGCGGTCGAAGCCAAGAACCACGCCGAGGCGCTGGTCCATTCGACCGAGAGGGCGCTGTCCGAGCACGGCTCGAAGATCGGCGAGGGCGAGCGGCGCGCGATCGAGAACGCGATGGCGGACCTCAAGGAGGCGCTCAAGGGCGACGATCCGGACGCCATCAAGGCCAAGACCGACGCGCTGGCGCAGGCTTCGATGAAGCTCGGCGAGGCGATGTACAAGGCGCAGCAGGGCGAAGGCGCCGGTCCGACCCCCGGCGGCGAGCCTGGCGGCGCCAAGAAGGACGACGTGGTCGACGCCGAGTTCACGGAAGTCGACGACGACAAGAAGAACAAGAAGTCGGCCTAAGCGCATGGTCCGGCGAAGTGGATACTGGTTCGCCGGAAAGTACGTGCGCCTCGACTGGACTTCGGCTGCAATGCGGGCGCCGAATCATGTCAAATGACAAGGGCCCGGCGCCGCTTGGCGTCGGGTCCGGCATGTTCCGGCGAGGAGGGCGCTGAGGTGGCCAAGCGCGACTATTACGAGGTCCTGGGCATCCAGCGGACAGCGAGCGACGCAGAGATCAAGGCCGCGTTCCGCAAGGCCGCGATGAAGCACCACCCGGACCGCAATCCCGGCGACAAGGACTGCGAGCACCGCTTCAAGGAGCTCAACGAGGCCTACGAGGTGCTCAAGGACGGCGACAAGCGCGCCGCCTACGATCGCTTCGGCCACGCGGCCTTCGAGCACGGGGCCGGCGCCGCCGCCGGCTTCGGCGCCGATTTCGCCTCGACCTTCGCGGACATCTTCGACGACTTCTTCGGCATGGGCAGCCGGCGCGGGCGCACCGGCGGCCGCGAGCGCGGCAGCGACGTGCGCTACACCATGGAGATCGCGCTCGAGGAGGCCTATCACGGCAAGGCCGCGCAGATCCGCATCCCGACCTCGGTGACCTGCGAGGTCTGCTCCGGCAGCGGCGCCAAGGGCGGCGCCAAGCCGAAGACCTGCGCGACCTGCGGCGGCCACGGCAAGATCCGCCAGACCCAGGGCTTCTTCACCCTCGAGCGCACCTGCCCGTCCTGCCACGGGCGCGGCCAGGTGATCGACAATCCGTGTCCGAGCTGCGCCGGCTCGGGCCGCGTGCAGCGCGACCGCACCCTCTCGGTCAACATTCCGGCCGGCGTCGAGGACGGCACGCGCATCCGGCTCGCCGGCGAGGGCGAAGCGGGCACGCGCGGCGGTCCGGCGGGCGATCTCTACATTTTTCTTTCGGTCGGCGGCCATGCCTTCTTCCAACGCGACGGCGCCGATCTGCATTGCCGCGTGCCGATCTCGATGGTGACCGCCGCGCTCGGCGGCGAGCTCGAGGTGCCGACCATCGACGGCAGCAAGACGCGCGTGAAGATTCCCGAGGGCACCCAATCGGGACGCCGCTTCCGACTCGCCGCGAAGGGAATGCCGGTGCTGCGCACCAAGCAGGCGGGCGACATGTACGTTCAGGTCGTCGTCGAGACGCCGCAGAGTCTTACCAAGCAGCAACGCGAATTGCTCAAGGAGTTC
>DASTZX010000086.1:0-13537 GCA_035764045.1 Xanthobacteraceae bacterium
CAAGCTGCTCGTGCTCAACCAGCAGCTTCCGCCGCTCAGCCTGATCGTGCGCAACGACGTGCCGACGCCCAACGCCGACAAGCCCTATCCCCAGATGGTGCGCGACCTGAAAGGGCTGAAGATCGGCATCAGCTCGGCCGGTGCCTCGACCGACACGACGCTGCAGTACCTGCTGCGCGAGGCGGGCCTCGATCCCAAGAAGGACGTCACCATCATTCCGGTCGGAGACCCCAACACCATGCTGGCGGCGCTCAAGAATGGCGTGATCGACGGCGCGATGGCGGTCGAGCCGACGCAGACCATCGCGGTGCACGGCATCAAGCTCGCCAAGATGGTGGTGGACGTCGAGGGCGGCGGCGCGCCGCTGTTCAAGGACTATGCCTACAATGGCATGTGGGTCCGCTCCAGCTTCCTGAAAGAGCGGCCGCAGGTCGCGCGCGGAATCGTCGACGCTGTGGTCGAGGCCGAGCAGGCGATCAACGACCCGGCGCGCATCGACGACATCATGAAGGTCGGCACCACCTACATCAAGGGAATGGAGCCGGACCTGCTGCGCGGCTATCTCGAGCATTATCGCTCGATCTTCCGTCCGGTCGCGAGCGAGAAGGCGATCGAGAACGTCAACACGCTGCTGCGTGCCGGCAACCTGATCCCGCAGACCGTGCCGTACGACCGCATCGTCGCGACCGAGTTCATGCCGCGCACGTTCTCCGTGCCCAAGACACACTGAGCGCGCGCCTCTCAGCGCCGCGGGCCGACCATGGCTGTCGCATCGGTTCCAGACGATCTCGCCCTCGCCGCGGAGCCCGATCCGCGCGCGTACTCTCGCCGCGTGGCTCTCGCGCGGCTCGTCGTCGTCGCGGTCGTCCTGGCGATCTGGCAGGGGGTCGTGGCGATCGGGTGGGTCGACGCGTTCTGGATCAGCAGCCCGCTGCTCGTGGTCGAGGAGCTGTGGAGCGAGTTCGCGAGCGGTGCCTGGTTCGGCGACGTCGCCATCACCGTCTTCGAGGCGCTGATCGCCTTCGTGATCTCCTCCGCGCTCGGCATCATCGCCGGCCTGCTGCTCGCGCGCTCGCCGTTCTGGGACGACGTGCTGGCGCCGCTCGTGCTCGCGCTTAACAGCCTGCCGCGGATCGCCCTCGCGCCGCTGATCATCCTCTGGTTCGGCATCGGCATCACCGCCAAGGTGGTCACCGCCTTCACCCTCGTCTTCTTCATCCTTTTGGTGAACACGCTCGGCGGCGCCAAGAACGTCGACAACGACATCCTCACCATCGCCAGGCTGATGGGCGCGTCGAAGCGCGACATCCTGTGGAAGGTGACCTTGCCGTCCGCGCTGCCGTGGATCTTCGCCGGGCTCAATCTCGGCCTGACCTACGCGCTGCTCGGCGTGATCGTCGCCGAGATCCTGTCGTCCAACCGCGGACTCGGATTCGTGATCGCGTCGAGCGCCGCGACCTTCAACACCGCCGGCGTGTTCGCCGGCCTGATCACCCTCGCCGTCGTGGCCTGGCTGTTCAGCGCGGCGATGCGCTACGCCGAGGCGCGCCTCCTGCGCTGGAAGCCGTCGCAGACGAGCGCCTGAGCATCTGCGATGACAGCCCCCGCAAAAATCCGGCTGGTGGACATCGGCATCGTGTTTCGCCCGCGCGAACGCGAGCCGGTGGTCGCCTGCCAGAACGTGACCTTCGACGTGGCGGAAGGCTCCATCGTGTCGATCGTCGGACCCTCGGGCTGCGGCAAGTCCACGCTCCTCAACATCGTGTCGGGCCTGCTCGCGCCGAGCAAGGGGCTCGCCGAGGTCGACGGCCGGCCGGTCGCGGGCATCCGTCACGACGTCGGCTACATGTTCGCGCGCGACGGCATGATGCCGTGGCGCACGGCGCTGCAGAACGTCGAGTTCGGCCTCGAGGTGCGCAATGTGCCGAACCGGCGCGAGATCGCCCGCGAATGGCTGCGCCGGGTCGGGCTCGACAAGTTCGAGGGTCACTACCGCCACGAGCTCTCGCAGGGCATGCGCCAGCGCGTCGCCGTCGCGCGCACCTTCGCGATCGAGCCGAACATCCTCCTGATGGACGAGCCGTTCGGCGCGCTCGACAGCCAGACGCGCCTCCTGCTGCAGGAGCTCTTTCTCGAGGTGTGGGAGAAGAACCGGCGCACGGTGCTTTTCGTCACCCACGACCTGCACGAGGCGATCTTCCTGTCCGACATCGTGATCGTCTCGACCAACCGCCCCGGGCGGGTGAAGTCGATGGTGCCGATCGCCCTGCCGCGGCCGCGCCTGCCCCCGGCCGAGCTCGCGGTCGCGCCGGAATTCCGCGACGTCTATTCACGCATCTGGGCCGACCTCAAGGATGAGGTGAGAAAGTTCGAGTAGGCCTCTCCACGTCATGGCCGGGCTTGTCCCGGCCATCCACGTCTTCGTCGCACGCAAGCAAGACGTGGATGCGCCGGACGAGCCCGCGCATGACGGAGACGAACGGGTTATCAGATATGAAACACACCAACCTCGGCATTGCGGTGGTCGGCGCCGGTCGCATCGGCACGCTGCGGGCGAAGCTCGCCGCCAAGCATCCGGCGGTGCGTTTCCTCGCCGTCTCCGATCTCGATCCGGCGCGCGCCCGCGCGCTCGCCGCCGAGACCGGCGCCGCCGTGCACTCGGGCAGCAACGAGGAGGTGATCTCCCACCCCGACGTCACCGCCGTGATCGTCTCGACGCCCGAGCAGGAGCACTCCGCCCCGGTGTGCAAGGCGCTCGCCCTCGGCAAGCCGGTGCTGGTCGAGAAGCCGATCGCGCTCTCCCTCGAGGATGCGAGCCGCATCCTCGATGTGCTCAAGGAGACGAACGGCAGTCTCCGCATCGGCTACAGCCGCCGCTACAAGGAGTGCTTCCTGCGCGCCAAGGAGCAGATGCGCCACGGCCGGCTCGGCCGGGTGATCGGCGGCACTGCCCGGGTCTACAACTCGCGCGCCCAGGCGTTTGCGATTCTCAAGCGCGACCCGCACGCGACGCCGGTGCTCGACGTGCTCACATATTACGTCGACCTGATGTGCTGGTTTCTCGAAGGCAACGCCCCGGTCGAGGTGGTCGCGCGCGGGCAGCACGGCATTTTCAAGGACGCGGGCTACGGCGCCCATGACGTGACCTGGGCGATCGTCACCTTCGCGGACGGCGCCGTGGTCAATCTCGGCGTGAGCTATGCGCTGCCGTCGCGCTACCCGACGCTCGGGCAGTCGGACCGGGTCGAGCTCCTCGGCCGCGACGGCACGATGATCATCGACGACGACCACATGGACCATCTGCTGTTTTCCGAGAAGGGCATTCCGCACGCCTACGTGCCCGATCATTCGGTCGAGATGGCGTTCCTGGGCAGCAACACGGCGGGCGACTGGGCAATGGGGGATTTCTGGGGCCCGCTCGGCAACGAGACGCGCGCCTGGCTCGATCATCTGGCGACCGGCGCGCCCACGGTCCAGTGCACGCCCGAGCAGGCGCGCGTCAATCTCGAGACGACGATCGCGATCGAGCGCGCGGTCGAGACCGGAAACCCGGTGCGGCTGCCGCTGCAGGAGGAGTAGGGCGGTCGATCAGCCCTGCGCGTCATTCCGCGGCGCGGGCGAAGCGGTGGGCCTGCGGCATTGCGACGCTGCGGTCAACGAATCCCGTAGGCGACGCCGCGGTCCGCCCGCAGGCTCACCGAGACCGGAGCGGCCGAAGGCGCCGCCGAGACCGGAGCAACCGCTGGCGCTCGCGCCACCGGCGACCGCCGCGCCGTCTGCGGCAGCACCACCACCCGGGTGCCGACCTTGACCCGCCCGAACAGGTCGACCACGTCCTCGTTGGTCAGCCGGATGCATCCGCTCGAGACATGATGGCCGATGGTGGTCGGATCGTTGGTGCCGTGGATGCGGTACTGCGAGGCTCCGAGATAGAGCGCGCGGGCGCCGAGCGGATTGCCCGGGCCGCCCGCCATGAAGCGCGGCAGGTAGGGCTGGCGCGCGATCATCTCGGCGGGCGGATACCAGTCCGGCCATTCCGCCGTCCGGCTGATGGTCTCGACGCCCGACCAGGTAAAACCCTCGCGACCGACCCCGATGCCGTAGCGCAGCGCCTTGCCGCCGCCGAGCACCAGATAGAGGTAGGTGTTGGGCGTATCGATCACGATCGTGCCGGCCGCTTCGCGCGTCGGATAAGCGACCACTTGGCGCCGGAAGCGCGCCGCCTGGGCGCCGGTCTCGGGTCGGTCCTCGCGCATCATCGGCGCGAAGATGGCATCCGGATAGCCGTTCGGCGCGGTGGATGCATAGGATTGAGCGTTCGCCAAGTTGGGCGAAAAGCCGGGTACGGCGGCCAGCGCGCAAGCCGCGAGCGCGGCGACCTCGAGCAATCGAACGGTCCGGCGAGTCATGACACAGCCCTCATGCGCGCGAGGATGGCCTCGCAAGCTCAACACGGAAGTCTTGGGTCGGCCGCAGGATTGCGCGGCCGGAAGGCGGGACCGCGTCCTCCGTTACGAGAGGCAGCGGCCGGTCAGATGCGCAAGCGTCGGTTGGGCGATCGGGCTGGCGAGCGGCTCGCAGCCGACCGGAATGGCGGGTCTGGTCTGGTGTATCTGGCGCGGGGCCTCGACCGGCGCAGCCGGGCTGCGCGACGTTTCGCGCACCGTGAGCTGCGGCAGCACGAAGCCGCGCGAGATCACCGTGACATTCTTGAGCGGGTCGGTCTGGAACAGCACGCGCCCATCGCGGTCGCGATAGACGATCGCGGCGTCACGGATGCCGACCACCTCGACGGTCGAGACGGTGGTCTCGTCGCCACGATAAAGGCGGGGAGGGATGATCCGATCGGATTTCGCGGCGCGGTTCACCGACGTGGGGGCCGCGCCCGCAAAGCCCTGAATTGGAGAATTGGAGGGCGGCGCAACCAACGCCCATGCAGCAATCGCAGCCAAGCCGCCGAAAAGGCTGGAGGTGATATGGAACATTGGAGCCCTCCCGTCTTATGCCCGACAGGCACCGGCCCCTCTCCCTGCAATCCCGTTTCCCGCGCAATCAACGCGTGGCCCCAGGAACTGGTTCCATGGCACCAAGCGGTCAGCGAGATATGCGTCGC
This sequence comes from Xanthobacteraceae bacterium, assembly GCA_035764045.1. Classification (GTDB taxonomy): domain Bacteria; phylum Pseudomonadota; class Alphaproteobacteria; order Rhizobiales; family Xanthobacteraceae; genus JAVDCA01. Next base: position 5,114 of record DASTZX010000086.1, read on the forward strand.
CTCCAGAGTGGTGCTCAAATCGGGGTAGGGGTGCGACAAAGTGTCGAGGGGGCAAAAATTCCGGACCCATCCCTTTTACGAGGAACCAGATGCGGGGCCGTACGTTGATTGGGTGACCGGCCGCCATTCCCCCCCTCCCCCCGTGCTCGGCCGGCCAGACAAGTCCTGGTCAGCAGAAATGCTGACCGGGACTTTTTCTTTTCAAATTGCGGCGTGGCGGCGTGGTGGTGGCGCCGGGGGCTGAGAAAAAACCTTCGCTGTCTCGACGGTCGCGAATGCCCATTGCGTAACCGCCGGCCCCGTGTTCCGGAGCCGGCGGCAGGCGAGAGCCAAATTGTCAGCCAAAATGTCAGCGTTGACCGATCAGGCCATCACGGGCCGCTGGCCCCGCGTGGCATTGCGCTGAAAGAACAGCGCCTGACTCACGACCGCCGAAACGGTCGCGGGCTGGAACGGCTTGGCGATCAGGAATGCGGGCTCCGGGCGTTGGCCGGTAAGGAAGCGCTCCGGGTAGGCGGTGATGAAGACCACCGGCACCTCGAACTCGTCGAGCAGCTCATTGACCGCATCGAGACCCGAGCTGCCGTCGGCGAGCTGGATATCGGCGAGGATGAGGCCCGGCTTCTTAGTCTTGGCGAGGTTCACCGCCTCGTCGTGTGTGCGGGCAATGCCGACCACGCGGTGGCCGAGGCTTTCCGCGAGACCTTCCAGATCGAGCGCGATGAACGTCTCATCTTCGATGATGAGCACGTCCGTCGCGATCTCCGCCGCGAGCTCGCGCCCGGCCTCGTCGACCAGGCGGCGGAAGGACTGCACGTCCTCGCCGAGGATTTCGGCAGCGGCATCGTCGGAAAAGCCTTCGAGGGAGACCAGGAGGAAGGCCTGGCGCGGCCGTGGGGTGAGCTGGCTGATCCGGCGCTCTGCCGGCATCGGGGCTCCGGCCGGCTCGTTCGCGCCGTTCACCGGCACCGAATTCCAGATTGACGTGAAGATCCGGAACAGCGCGACCTTGGGATGCGACGAGGAGGTCAGCAGATCCGGGTCCTTGATGAGCGTTTCCAGGGTGGCTGCCACATAGGCGTCGCCCGAGTTCTGACTCCCGGTGAGCGCGCGGGCATAGCGGCGTAGAAAAGGCAGGTATTTCGCGACCGTTTGGGCTGCGGACATGTGACTCATCCCTCCCGTCCTGAGAGCACTATAGCTTCGAGAACGCAGAGTCTTCAAATTAGTTCCGGCCGCCGGAACCCCTAACCCCGTTGCCGCGTTGGAACACAATGCCACCGGCGCCCCTCAGACCTTCAGTTTTTTGCGTGGGATCGCGGGGAGTGAGGATACGCCAATGAATGATCACAACAAGCCGACTGGGCCGAAAGGACCGATGGCCGGAGCCATGCAGGGTGCAACGCCGCACAAGCGCAAATCCAGCCTGAATCGCGAAACCCAGATCAAGATCGGGAGTCAGCTGCAGATCACCTACAACGAGGTCGTGAACCAGGGCGTTCCCGATCGGTTCGTGCAGCTGCTCCATCGTCTTGAAACGGAGTCCATCGAGGATGTAGCGGGCGCGCATTCTGGGGAATTCGCGGGGGCCAAGGAATCGCCCGACGATAAAGGATCGTGAGGATGTCATCCCCCAATCCATCGGTCAGCGAGGCGATGCTGCGGTCCGTACCGAGCCTTCGCGCCTTCGCAATTTCGCTGTGCGGCAATGTCGATCGCGCCGACGATCTGGTGCAGGAGACATTGCTGCGCGCCTGGGCGAACCTGAATTCGTTCGAGCCCGGCACCAACATGTCCGCCTGGCTGTTCACCATCCTGCGCAATCTGTTCCGGTCGGAATACCGAAAGCGCCGCCGCGAGGTGGCCGACGGTGACGGAAGCTATGCCGAAACCCTCAAGACCCAACCCGAGCAGGCGAGTCGCGTTGAGTTCGAGGAGTTCCGCACCGCGCTCGCCAAGCTGCCGCAGGACCAGCGCGAGGCCCTGGTGCTGGTGGGTGCGTCCGGCTTCTCCTACGAGGAGGCGGCCGGCATCTGCGGTTGCGCGGTCGGCACCATCAAGAGCCGCGTGAACCGGGCCCGCACCCGTCTCGCCGAGCTCATGTCGATCGAGAGCATCGACGACTTCGGGCCTGACCGCGAGCTCAAGGCGGTGCTGAGCGGGGGCGGCGGCAGCAACGGCTGACAGTCGCATCTCGCGACCAGCGAATGGCGCGGAGTGTCCCGATTCCGAAGTTCGCAGGCATCCGCAGCGAGCTCTGAGCGAGCTTCGGAATCGAAGGGGCACGAGCGACGCGAACTTCGCGCTCGCGGCACTAGCGGATAGTTGCATTCGCTGCTCCGCTCGCCATCCGCTATTCGCCATTCCGCAGTCGCTATTCGCGCTTTCCCCCGCGCCCCGAAAGCCGCCATACTCCGTCCCATCTGCCGGGATGCCGGCCAACGGGGTCTTTGTTGATGCGGACTGGGTCGGAGTTCTTGCGCTCGCTCGACGACGGGCGACAGGTCTTTCTCGAAGGCGAGCGGGTTGGGCGCGTGAGCGATCACCCTGCCTTCCGGGAGGCGGCGCGCCGCATCGCCGTCCTGTTCGATCTCGCCGCCGTGCCCGAGCTGCGCGAGCGCATGACCTACCCGTCGCCCAAGACCGGCGCACCGGTGTGGCGCGCGTGGCAGATCCCCCGCTCCCATGCCGACCTCGAGGCGCGCCGGCTCTTTCATGAGACCTGGGCGGAAGCGACCTTCGGCCTGATGGGCCGCACCCCCGATCATGTCGCCGGCTTCTTCGCCGGATTTGCCGCGGTGCCGCGCGTGTTCGCGGCCGGCGGGCAGCAGTTCGCCGACAACGTGGTGCGGTTCTACGAAGAGATGCGCGATCGGCATCTCTATGCGAGCTATGCGATCGTTCCGCCGCAGATCGACCGCTCCAAGCCCGCACACCGGCAGAGCGATCCGACGCTGCATGCGGGCGTCGTCAAGGAGCGCGACGACGGCATCGTGATCTCCGGCGCCCAGCAGCTCGCGACCGCCGCCGTGTTCTCCGACTATCTCCACCTCGCCTGCATTCATCCGCTGCAGCCCGGCGACGAGAACTACGCCAATGCGCTCGCGGTGCCGATCGATGTCCCGGGGCTCAGGCTCTATCCGCGCCGGCCGTTCGCCAAGCCGGGCATGAACGCGCTCGATTATCCGCTCTCCAGCCGCTTCGACGAGGCGGATTGCTTCTGCGTGTTCGACAATGTGTTCGTGCCCTGGGAGCGCGTGTTCATCTATCGCAATCTCGAGGTTTCGCGCGACCAATGGTGGAAGACGCCGGCCCATCTCTACGGCAATCACCAGGCGCAATGCCGATACGCGACCAAGCTGCGCTTCATGATCGGGCTTGCCAAGCGCATGAACCAGATCACCGGAAACGACGCCAATCCGGCGGTCGCCATCCAGATGGGCGAGCTCGCCGCGATCGTGACCGTCATCGAGTCGATGCTGCAGGCGCACGAGACCGTCGCCGCCGTCGACCAGGACGGGATCCTGTGGCCCTCGCAGACGACGCTCTATTCCGTCATGGCGCTGCAGTCGGAGCTCAACGGCCGCATGCTCGAGATCATCCGCGAGCTCGCCGGCGCCGCGATGATCACGTTGCCCTCCTCGGCGGAGGACTTCGAGAACCCCGAGATGCGCAACGACATCGACCGCTACATGCAGTCCGCCAGCAGCGACGCCAGGACCCGCTTTGCGACGCTGCGCCTCGCCTGGGATTTCCTCGGCTCCGAATTCGGCAGCCGGCATGCGCAATACGAGAAATTCTACGGCGGCGCCTCGTTCCTGGTGAAGCAGAACGTCAACCGCTTTTTCGACTACAAGCGCGCGACCGCCATGGTCGACGCCGCGCTCGCGCTCCCGCCGGTGGAGGAATGACGGGCGCCGCCCGTATCGACTCAGTAGTCATGCCCCGCGCAAGCGGAGCATCCAGTAAACTCATTTGGCGCGGTGATGACTGGATTGCCCGCTTGCGCGGGCAATGACGGCGACGTTCAAAGGGGGCCCTTCAACGCCGCGCCCCACTTTTTCGCGATGGCGCGCGCATCTTCTTGCGACAGGGCCGAGGTGGGCGGAAACCGATCCTTCCAGGCGAAGGGCTTGACGGCTTCGATGATCAGCTTGGAATGGGACGTGATGCCGCGCGCCTTCGCTTCGGGCGGAATGCGCGGATCGAGCGCCGAGCTCCAGGCATTGCGCAGCACGTCGACCTGCTCGGACGGTTCGCACCGGGTGGTGATCGCCCACATGACGTCGTTGATGTCGGAAGGATCGACATCCTCGTCGACCACCACCACCAGGCGCCCCATGTAGCTGTTCGCCGCAGCCACCAGCGCGGCGCGCTTGGCGTGCCCGTCGTAGCGCTGGCGCAGCGCCACCACGGTCATCAGCTGCGCCACGTGCTGCCACACCCCGGTGACGTCGCCGATGCCGGCGGCCTCGAGGTTGCTCCAAATGCCCGCTGCGCGGAACGGCAGCCCGAAATGGAAGCGCGGCGGCTTCATCGGCGGCGAGCCGAGCAGGATCGGGTCGTCGCGGTGGTGCACGGCGGTAACGGCCATGACCGGGCAGGGCCGCTGCTCGGCGGCGTAATAGCCGGTGAACTCGCCGAACGGCCCTTCGGGCAGCGTCGCCTGATCGGGCGGCAGCAATTCGCCTTCGAGAATGATCTCGGCCTGCGCCGGGATCGGCAGCCCGGTCTTTGGTCCCGCCATCACTTCGATCGGCGCGCCCTTGATGGCGCCGGCGAAGTCGTATTCCGAGGCGCCCTCGGGCAGATATTCGAATCCGGCGACGAACAGCGCCGGATCCTCGCCGTTGACCACCGCGAGCGGGCACGCCTTCCCGGCATCCCAGTATTTTTTGGCGATGACCGCGCCGTGCCGCCCCGCATGATCGAACTGGACCGTCACCTTGTCCCGCCCGTGCACCTGCACGCGGTAGATCGAGGCGTTGATCCAGCCGGTGTCCGGATCGCGCATGATCACGAGGCTGCCCGAGCCGATATAGGCCCCGCCGTCCTGCCGGTGCCAGTAAGGCGCGGGAAATCGCGCCAAGTCGACCTGATCGCCGCGCGCCGAGTTCTGCAGGAATGGCGCGCGCGTCACTTCGAGCGGCGGCAGCATGCGAAGGGTCTGCCGCTTCGACATCCAGGATTTCAGCGCATCGAGCGGCCGCAATCCCGGATCGATCCCGAGCGCCAGCGCGGCGCGCTGCGGGCTCACCGTCGCATTGGAAAAGACGCGGAAGCCGCGCCGGAATCCCTTGATATCGTCGAACAGCAGGGCCGGGCAGTCGGGCTCGCCCGCCGCCACTTCGGTGATTCCGCCGATCTCGAAGCGCGGATCGGCGCCGTCGATGCGTCGCAGCGCGCCGAGCTTTTCGACCTGGGTGATGAACTCGCGGAGGTCCTGGTAGGGCACTTGGCAAGCCCGCTCACATGCGTCATGCCCGGCACCCGGGTCCGGCCTTCGGCCGGCCCGAGTGTAGACTCTTGTGCCGGGCATCCACGTCTTACGGCCTGGCACTATCAAAGACGTGGATGGCCGGGACAAGCCCGGCCATGACGAAAAGTTACGTCGCCGCTTCCCCGGCCTCTTTCTTCCAGTCCTGGCCGAGCGCGGTGCTCGTCGGGAAGATCAGCGACTTGATCACCACCGGGACGGCGCCGGAGCTTTCCAGCATCTCGCCGATGTCGACGTAGTCGAACTCCTTGAGCTCGAGACCGTCGATCGAGACGATCGGGTTATCGAGCTTCATCTCCTCGCGGAAATGGATGCCGATCAATCCGCCGACGTCGCCGTCGCCCGCGAGCACGATCGGCAGATGCTTGGCCACGCGCGAGGCGAGCCCGCCCGCGATGCCGCGGCAGAACGCATCGAGCCGCTGGAACGTGGCCGAGCCGCGCCACGGCACGAAGATCGCGACCGGCCCGTCCGGCTGCGCCAGGTCGAGCCGCTGCAGCACGCCCTTGATCGCCTCGGAGATGGCGCTCGCCTCGATGGTGTCGTGATCGAGCGGGAGCTGCGGCGCGACGACCGGAACGTTGCGCAGCGGGAGCGCGCTCATCGGCGACACGAAGATCGTGCTGCCGCTCACCTGGGTGGTGTATTGCGAGGCGCCGATCACTGTGGCGCGGATGCCCTCGGCCGGCTTGTCGAGCCGCACGCCCCACTCGGAGACGCGTTTGCGAATCTCCTCGCCGAGCGGCGCACCGAGATCGCCGAAACCCGATGTCTCCCAGCCGAAGATGTATTCCGCGACCCCGCCCGAGAACGTGACCGCATCGATCGTGCCGCGATAGGGCAGGGGATCGAGGCGCAACAACCCGGTCTTGCCGAGCTTCGGCGTGCCGCCCCGCATCGCCTCGATCAGCCGATCCGCCATCGCCGCCGCGAGCGCGCGCGCCTCGCTCTCGCCGAGCCGCTCGCCGGGCTTGAGTGCGAGGCCGAGCTCGCCGGCGAACCGGCGGCCCGCTTCCTCGATCCGCACGATGCGACCCTCCGCGTCGGTCGCCACGAGCCGCGCGCCGATGTCCGCGGCCGTGATCGCGATCACCTCGCCCTTGGCGCACACCGCGATCTTGGCGGTGCCGCCGCCGATGTCGACGTTCATCACCGTCGCCTCGTCGCGGATCGAGCGAGCGACCGCGCCCGACCCATAGGCCGCCATCACCGTCTCGAGGCTGTCGCCGGCGCTTACCGCGACCAGCTTGCCGGCCTGTGCGGCGAACAGCTCGCCGATCCGGCGCGCATTGCTGCGACGGACCGCGACGCCGGTGAGGATCAGCGCGCCGGCGTCGATCTCCTCGGGATCGACCATCGCGTTTTCGTACTGCTTGCCGATGAAGGCGCCGAGCGCCTCGGCATCGATCTCGTCCTCCGACGCGTAGGGCGTGAGCAGGATGTCGGACTGGTAGAAGCTCTCGCGCTCGGTCACCACGTAGCGCGAGTCGAGCCGCTCCAGCACGATCCGGGAGAACACCAGGTGCGACGTCGACGAGCCGATGTCGACGCCGACGCTGAGCACGCAGATCTGGTCCTCGTCGGCGAGCGTGCGTCCGGTCGAGGAGAAGAATACGCGCTCGCCGTCCGCGCCCTGTTCGATGATGGGCATTTGCAGCCTTCCGTTATTCGTCATGGCCGGGCTCATCCCGGCCATCCACGTCTTACGTCATTGCACTTCCGCCAAGACGTGGATGCCCGGCACAAGAGTCTACACTCGGGCCGGCCGAAGGCCGGACCCGGGTGCCGGGCATGACGGATGGTGGCCGAACGGGCGATTATTCCTTCGGCAATTCGCCCTTGTAGTTCTTGTCGTAGAACTGCGGGTCCATGCGGTTCTGCGTACCGTTGCGCTTGAGGGTCTCGGTGTATTCCTTGGCGATGAAGGGATCCTCCATCCAATAGGGAATCGCGGTGCCGCCCTCGGTGATGTCCATGCCGGTGTAGTCGATGTGCTGCTCGCCCGGCGGGCCGGGCTCGCGGCCCGGATTGTGCGGGCCGAACCAGGCGGTGAGGCGCAGCGGCTCCTTCGAGGCGCCGAAATGCTGGTGGAACCAGCGCGCGCCGCCCGGCGCCGCCGACACCATGCCGACCGGCTCGTAGTCGACCCGCTTGATCTGGTTCTGGTTGCCGTCCTTCCAGGGATTGACGCCGAGCCGCTCCGGCCACGTATAGGTGTAGCCTTTGCCCTTGATGCAGATCAGAACGGCCGCGGAGGTGTGCGCGTGCGCCTTCGAGTAGCGGCCGTTCTCGTGCTGGCCGATCCAGAGATAGAAGGTGTTGCCGGTCATGAACGGCTCGATCCGGCGAAAGCCGGGGGAGCGCCGGTTGTCGAGCGGCAGGTCGCAATTGTTGATGTCGGGCACGAAGTTGGTGCGCCGCATGGCGAGCCCGCGCACCGGATCGGGCTCGATGTCGTCCTTGTACTTGTAGAAGTCGTCGGCGCCCGAGAAACGGTCGCGGAACTGATACGGGCAATCGAAGATCGCCCCCACATTGTTGATCAGGTTCATCAGGTTCGGCGCCGTCGTGCCGCCGAGCAGCAGCGCGGGCGACGAGCTCGCATTGACAATCCGATGCCACGCATTGACGGGAATCGAGAACAGCGAGCCCTTCTGCCATTCGAACACGTGGCGCTTGCTGTCATTGTCGACCCAGACCTCGGTCGTGCCGCGCCCTTCGACGACGTAATAGATCTCCTCGTAGAGGTGCTTCTCCGCATTGAGCGCGCCGGCGCCCGGCACTTCCACGACGTGACAGCCCCACTTTCCCTCGGTGCCGTGCAACTGGATATAGGTGCCGCGGCCGCCCATGCGCTTCCACGGCGCCAGCGGCAGGTTCTGCACCTTGCTCACCCCGATGTCGCGAAAGATCGGGATGCCCTCGGA
>DASTZX010000087.1:0-29589 GCA_035764045.1 Xanthobacteraceae bacterium
GCCGGCGGCCGCACCCTCGAGCTGCGCGCCAACGGCACCGTGATCAAGTTCGACGGCTTCCTCGCCGCCTACCAGGAAGGGCGCGACGACGAGCCGGAGGACGACGAGTCCCGCCGCCTGCCGGAGATGAGCCAGGGCGAGGCGCTGCGGAAAGAGAAGATCGACGCCTCGCAGCACTTCACCGAGCCGCCGCCGCGCTATTCGGAAGCCTCCCTGGTCAAGCGCATGGAGGAGCTCGGCATCGGCCGGCCGTCGACCTATGCGTCGATCCTGCAGGTGCTCAAGGACCGCAAATACGTGCGCCTGGACAAGCGGCGTCTGGTGCCCGAGGACCGCGGCCGCATCGTCGTCGCGTTCCTGGAGAACTTCTTCGCCCGCTACGTGGAGTACGACTTCACCGCCGGGCTCGAGGACCAGCTCGACCGCGTCTCCAACAACGAGCTCGAATGGCGCGATCTCCTGCGCGACTTCTGGCGCGAGTTCATGGTCGCGGTCGGCGACATCAAGGACCTCAAGATCAGCCAGGTGATCGACGCGCTGAACGAGATGCTGGGGGCGCACATCTTTCCGCCGCGCGCCGACGGCGGCGATCCGCGCCAGTGTCCGGTGTGCGGCACCGGCCAGCTGTCCCTGAAGCTCGGCAAGTTCGGCGCCTTCATCGGCTGCTCGAATTATCCCGAGTGCCGCAACACGCGTCCGCTCACCGCCGAGGCGATGGAGCCGTCGCGCAAGCTCGGCGACGACCCCGAGACGGGCCTCGAGGTCTCGCTGCGCGCCGGACGCTTCGGTCCGTATGTCCAGCTCGGCGAGGCCAAGGAGGGCGAGAAGCCCAAGCGGGCCGGATTGCCGAAAGGGACCGAGCCGGCCTCCGTCGATCTCGAGCTCGCGCTCAAGCTGCTCTCGCTGCCGCGCGAGATCGGCAAGCATCCGGAAGACGGCGAGCCGATCGTCGCCGGCATCGGGCGTTTCGGCCCCTACGTGCTGCACAACAAGACCTACGCCAACGTGAAGGACCGCGACGAGATCTTCACCATCGGCCTCAACCGCGCCGTCACGCTGATCGCCGAGAAGATCGCCCGCGGCCCGCGCCGCGGCCGCTTCGGCGATCCCGGCCGCGAGCTCGGCGAACATCCCCAGAAGGGCGGACAGATCGTGGTCAAGAGCGGCCGCTACGGGCCCTATGTGAGCCACGACGGCGTCAATGCGACCCTGCCCAAGGACGTCACCCCGGAGAAGGTCACGTTGGAGCAGGCGATCGAGCTCATCAACGAGCGCTCCGGCAAGGGCGGCAAGAGCAGTGGCAAGGGTGGCCGCAATGGCGCCAAGGCCGGCGCCAAGAGCGAGAGCAAGACCGGAGCCAAGAGCGCGACGGTGGAGGGGGACGCCCCGCGGGACCGCCGCACCGCGCCGCGCCGGGCCAAGCCGGCGACGGTCCCGGCCGCCAAGAAGCCGAAGGCGGCCAAACCGGTCGCCAAGAAGCAGAAGGCCGCCAAATAGGCGTCTGGCAATCGCGTCGCGTCCTCACCATATCTGGCTGGTGCCGCCGCCCCGAGGTTCGCGCGGCACCAGAATTGTCGAAGTTATAGTGTTGCTGGCATCGCTTCGTTTCCGAAATTCGCGTCAGAGATCGCGGCAACGATCTGCGAACGCGCAATCCGATACCAGCGCCTGACGGACGAACTCTTGGCCGCACATTCAAGCCCACACCAGCGTTTTCCCTCGAAGGACGACGTGGTCGCCTTCGTCGCCGACCAGTCCGGAAAAGTCGGCACGCGCGAGATCGCGCGCGCGTTCGGCCTCAAGAACGCCGACCGTGCGGCGCTCAAGGCGATGCTGCGCGAGCTCGCCGACGAAGGCCGCATCGAGCGCCGCCGCCGCAAGCTGCATCACGCCGGCTCCCTGCCCGCGGTCGTGGTCGCCGACGTCACCGGGCGCGACCGCGACGGCGAGCTGATCGCGGTGCCGACCGAGTGGGATGTCGAGGAGCACGGCGAGGCGCCAAAAATCCGCGTGCCCGTGCCGCGCAAGCCGCGTCCCGGCGAGGCCGTCGGCGTCGGCGACCGCGCGCTCATCAAGACCGAGGAGGTCGGCGCCGACGGCGATGCGATCCGCTATCGCGGCCGCGTCATCAAGCTCATCGAGCGCGCCAAGCAGCGCGTCCTCGGCATCTTCCGTGCGGTCGCCGACGGCGGACGCCTCGTGCCGATCGACAAGAAGAACGCCGGGCGCGAGCTCGCGATCGCCGCAACCCACACCGCCGGCGCACAGGACGGCGATCTGGTCGCGGTCGAGGTGCAGAAGGTCGGCCGCTACGGGCTTCCGGTCGCGCACGTGAAGGAGCGCCTGGGCTCGCTCAGCAGCGAGAAGGCGGTGAGCCTGATCGCGATCCATGCCCACGGCATTCCGAACGCGTTTCCGCGCGAGGTGCTGCAGGCGGCCGAGAGCGCCCGGCCGGCGACCATCGAGGGCCGCGAGGACTGGCGCGAGGTGCCGCTCGTCACCATCGATCCGGTCGATGCCAAGGATCACGACGACGCCGTGTTCGCCCGCGTCGACACGACGCCGACCAACCCGGGCGGATTCATCATCGATGTCGCCATCGCCGACGTCGCCCATTACGTCCGCCCCGGCTCGCCGCTCGACCGCGAAGCGCTCACGCGCGGCAACTCGACCTATTTCCCCGATCGCGTCGTGCCGATGCTGCCCGAGCGGATCTCGAACGATCTGTGCTCGCTGCGGCCGGGCGAGGATCGCGCCGCGCTCGCGGTGCGCATGGTCATCGGCGCCGACGGCCGCAAGCGCTCGCACACCTTCCACCGGGTGCTGATGCGCTCCTTCGCGCGCCTGCACTACGCGCAGGCGCAGGAGGCGATCGATGGCCGGCCCGACGGCGTGACGCAGCCGCTCCTGCCCATGGTGCTGCGCCCGCTCTATGCCGCCTACGAGGCGCTCAAGCGCGCGCGCGAGGAGCGAGGGCCGCTCGATCTCGACCTGCCGGAGCGCAAGATCCTGCTCAAGCCGGACGGCACCATCGACCGCGTCATCACCCCGCCCCGTCTCGACGCCCACCGCCTGATCGAGGAATTCATGATCCTCGCCAACGTGGCGGCCGCCGAAACCCTGGAGCGTGCGGGCGTTCCGCTCATCTATCGCGTCCATGACGAGCCGAGCGCGGAAAAGCTCCACGCCCTGCGCGAGTTCCTGGCCAGCCTCGACATCTCGCTGCCGAAGGCGGGCGCGGTGCGGGCCGAGCAGTTCAACCGCATCCTCGAGCGCGTGAAGGGACGCGACTCCGAGACGCTGGTCAACGAGGTGGTGCTGCGGAGCCAGGCGCAGGCCGAATACGCCGCCGAGAACTACGGGCATTTCGGGCTGAACCTGCGCCGCTACGCCCATTTCACCTCGCCGATCCGCCGCTATGCCGACCTCATCGTCCACCGCGGCCTGATCCGCGCCCAGAAGCTCGGCCGCGACGGGCTGACCGAGTCGGCCGATGCCGCCGCGCTCGCCGAGATCGGCGCGCAGATCTCCGCCACCGAGCGCCGCTCCATGGCGGCCGAGCGCGAGACCGCCGACCGGCTGATCGCGCACTTTCTCGCCGACCGGGTCGGTGCGACGTTCGAGGGCCGTATCAGCGGCACCACTCGTGCCGGGCTGTTCGTCAAGCTCGACGAGACCGGGGCGGACGGATTCATTCCGGCGCGCACGCTCGGCGACGATTATTTCCGCTACCACGAGAACAAGCATGCGCTGGTCGGCGAGCGGACCGGCGAGACCCACCGGCTCGGCGATCGCGTCACCGTGCGGCTCGCCGAAGCGGCGCCGGTCGCCGGCGCCTTGCGCTTCAAGCTTCTGTCCGAAGGCCGCATCGAGCCGGGCCGCCGCCGCCAACGGGGCGATCATCGGCCGAGCAATGAGCGGCGTCCCCGCCGCGGAAGGCGGCGATGACCATGTCCTACGAGCTCACGCATCGGCGCCCGCACCGCTCGCTCGTGCGCGCGATGATGCGGGGCTTTTTCTGCCGCTGTCCGGACTGCGGCGAGGGCCGCATGTTCCGCGCCTATCTCAAGGTGGTGGATTGCTGCCAGGTGTGCGGCGCCGAGCTCCATCATCAGCGCGCCGACGACGCGCCGCCCTACTTCGTCATCCTCATCACCGGCCACATCGTGGTGCCGATCGCGCTCCTGGTCGAGGCGATGTTCTCGCCGCCCTACTGGGTGCACGCCGTCGTCTGGGGGCCGTTGACGCTCGCCATCGCGCTGGCTCTATTGCAACCCGTCAAAGGGGCCATCGTCGGATGGCAATGGGCGACCTACATGCACGGATTCGATCCCGATCACGTCGATGACCAGCCGCCGCCGCGCGCGAGCGCGCGGCCATGAGCGACCTCGCGGAGCGCCTGGTCGAGCGCCTGGCCAAGACCGATCACGGTCGCGAATTTCCGACGGTGCGGCCGCGCGACGCCGCCACCATGATCATCATCGACCGCGCCGGCGCCGCACCGAAAGTCCTGCTTGGCCGCCGCCATGCGTCGCACAAGTTCATGCCCGGCAAGTTCGTCTTCCCGGGCGGCCGGGTCGAGCCGCTCGACCGCCGCATGCACTCGGCCTCGCCGATCGATCCGGCGGTGGAAACCCAGCTGATGCAGCGCACGCAGCGGCCGAGCCCCGGCCGGGCGCGCGCCTTCATGCTGGCGGCGATCCGCGAGACATTCGAGGAGACCGGGCTCCTCATCGGCGCCGCGAGCCAAGCGCCGGTGCGCTCCCCGGGCGGACCATGGGACGCGTTCGCGGCGGCCGGCGTCATTCCCGATCTCGCCAACATCCATTTCGTCGCGCGCGCCATCACGCCGCCCGGACGCTCGAAGCGCTTCGACACGCGGTTCTTTGCGGTCGACGCCGGCGCGATCGCGGCGCGCAAGGACGGCGTGGTCGGTCCCGACACGGAGCTCACCGAGCTCGTCTGGCTGCCGATTGCCGAGGCCTCGCGACTCGACATGCCGGTGATCACGACCGCGGTGCTCGAAGAGCTGAGCGCGCGCATCGCCGCCGGCTTCGCGCACGGCCTGCCGGTCCCATTCTATTGCATGGTAAATCGCCGGCGGGCGCGGGAATTGCTGTGAGGAGCGAATAGCGAATAGTGAATAGTGAATGGCGAGTAGCGAATGGTGAGGAGGCCGCGACTTCCCTTCCGTATTCGCTACTCGCTGCTCGCCATTCGCGCTTTTCGCGCTTCCTTGACTTTTCGCCTGCCGCCGCTAGGTTTCCGGTCAATTCCGCCCTGTCGAGGACCGTTCAATGGCCAAGGCCACGACCATCAAAGTCAAGCTCGTCTCGAGCGCCGATACCGGGTTCTATTACGTGACCAAGAAGAACTCGCGCACCCAGACCGACAAGCTGGTGAAGAAGAAATACGATCCGGTCGCCCGCAAGCACGTCGAATTCCGCGAAGGCAAGATCAAGTAGGCCGGCCCGCGCGACATCCCGAACAGGGCGCCGGCTGGCGCCCTTTATTTTTGGCCGTGCAGGGTCCGGAAGGGGCGAAAAAGGTGGCCGGCCGAAAGCGGTGGTATGAGGAGGCCACTCACACCGCTCCCGACCGGCCTCACCCCACGGACCCAGGAGATGCGGCGGACCTGAGCATTCCGTAGGGTTTTCAATTGGATGGGCGTGCCGCGGTCGCGCCGAGCCGCCGACCCGATCGTTGCCGCTGAGGCACGTTTCGCGAAGCTAGCCGATACGGGGCCGAAATCAACCGGCCAACCCGTTGAGAGCACGGGTTTTCTCGTCAACCTAACTTGTTGAGGTTAGCGCCGGGGGCCGAACGCGGCCGGAACCGGGGCGATCGGCGCGGCCGAAACACCCCCAAACGCGTCCGCCGGCCGATCGGTGGCCAGCGCAGGCCGCCTCACGCCGCGTCGGCGACCACCCGATTGCGACCGTCGCGCTTGGCGCGGTAGAGCGCCTGGTCGGCACGCTTGAGGAGTTGCGCGGCCATGTCGGCGGGGCCGCCGAGCGCGGCAAGGCCGATCGAGATCGTCACCTCGACCCGGTGCTCGCCCTTGGCGATCGCGAACGGCTCGGCCGCGATGCGCCGGCGCAGGCGCTCCGCCACCAGCGTCGCCACCGCCATGTCGGTGTCCGGCATCACCACGACGAATTCCTCACCGCCGAAGCGGCACGCGAGATCGATGCCGCGGATCGACTTCTTGAGCCGCAGCGCGAACTCGCGCAGCACGTCGTCGCCGGCGTCGTGGCCGTAGGTGTCGTTCACCGCCTTGAAGAAGTCGATGTCGAGCACCAGGAGCGTCAGCGGCTTGCCGCGCACGTGCGCCTGCTCGACCAGCGTCGCGAGATGGCTTTCCATGTAGCGGCGGTTGTGCAGGGAGGTGAGCGCGTCGGTGATCGCCGCCTCGATCGACATCTGCACATTGTCGCGCAGCCGCTCGGTGTAGCGCTTCTTGCGGATCTGCGTGCGCGTGCGCGCCAAGAGCTCGTTCTTGTCGATCGGGCGGATCAGGTAGTCGTTGATGCCGATCTCCAGGCCGCGCATCAGCCGGGCGTTGTCCTCGGCCTCGGCGATCGCCAGGATGGCGACGTTGCGCGTGCGCTCGAGCGAGCGCACCTGGCTGCACAGCCGCAGCGCATCGAAGTTCTCCAGCCCGAGCGAGACGATGAGCAGGTCGTAGCCGCCCTCGGCGAGCCGGAACAGCGCGGCGCTCGGATCGGACTCGACGTCGACCGCGTGATCGGCCTTGAGCATGGCCTGGAGCCGCACGTGCGAGGGTTCGCGGTCGTCCACCACCAGGACGCGACCGTTGCGCCCCGCATCGGCGATCGCCTCGCGGGCCGGGCCCTGGATGCCGATCTCGCGCGAGGTGACGGCGCGCATGCGCAGCTCGTCGCTCATCATCTTGAGGCGCACCAGCGAGCGCACCCGCGCGACCAGCGCGATGTCGGACACCGGTTTGGTGAGGAAGTCGTCGGCGCCCGCTTCGAGACCCTTGACGCGGTCCGAGATCTGGTCGAGCGCGGTGACGATGATCACCGGCAGATGATGCGTCGAGGGGTTGGCCTTGATGCGGCGGCAGACCTCGAAGCCGTCCATGTCCGGCATCATGACGTCGAGCAGCACGATGTCGCATTCGGCGCGCTCGCACATGGCGAGGGCCTGCTGGCCGCTGAGCGCCGTCGCGACGTCGAAATACTCAGCCGACAGACGCGCCTCCATCAGCTTGACGTTGGCGGGGACGTCATCGACCACGAGCACGCGGGCAGTCATCGACCGGTTCTCTCACGCATTGCCGAGAAATTGACGGATCGTCTCGATGAACTTCCCCACCGAGATCGGTTTCGAAAGGTAGGCCTCGCAGCCGCCTTCGCGGATGCGTTCCTCGTCGCCCTTCATCGCGAAGGCGGTCACTGCCACCACCGGTATGCTCTTGAGGTCGGGATCGTCCTTGAGCCATTTGGTGACTTCGAGGCCGGAGACCTCGGGCAGCTGAATGTCCATGAGGATCAGGTCGGGGTGGTGCTGACGCGCGAGATCGAGCGCCTCGATGCCGTTGCGCGTCCCGACGGTGCCGTAGCCGTGCGCCTCGAGGAGATCGTGGAAGAGCTTCATATTGAGTTCGTTGTCTTCCACGATAAGGACAGTCTTGGCCATCCCTGGGGTCCCCTTGCGGCCGGCGGTCGCCTATCCTGAAGATGCCAAGGCTCGCGGCGCACGTCTCGCGCGCACGCCCATGTCCAGGCTGGGACCGTAGTGCGGATTCCTTTCAGAAAGGCAAATATCGCGTGATACGGAAGGGCTCAAGGCGGGCGCGGGAGGCGGCAGAATCCCTTGCCATACAAGCACTTAACTTCCTGGCCGAGGACCCGGCCCGGCTCTCCCGCTTCCTCGCCCTGTCCGGCCTCGACCCCGGGTCCATCCGGACCGCAGCGGCCGAGTCGGGCTTCCTCGCCGGGGTGCTGGCGCATCTCGGGGAGGACGAAGGCCTGCTGGTGGCCTTCGCGAGCCAGGCCGGGATCCGGCCGGGCGAAGTCGACCAGGCGCGCCGCACGCTTGCGGGCGGCGACTGGGAGCGCGAGGTGCCTTGATCCGGCGGGCGCCTCTGCGCACCATGGCGGCCGGGCGAAGAATCGCCGGGCGGGACATCGGGACCATGGCGGGATTCTGCCGCGACTGCCTGGCCGATACGGCGGACCGCGCGGCACGCTGCGCCGCCTGCGGGTCGCCGCGCCTCGTGCGCCATCCGGATCTCGATCGGCTCGCCATCGCACATGTCGACTGCGACGCCTTCTATGCGGCGATCGAGAAGCGGGACGATCCCTCGCTGCGCGACCGGCCCGTGATCGTCGGCGGCGGCCAGCGCGGGGTGGTCTC
This sequence comes from Xanthobacteraceae bacterium, assembly GCA_035764045.1. GTDB lineage: Bacteria > Pseudomonadota > Alphaproteobacteria > Rhizobiales > Xanthobacteraceae > JAVDCA01. The sequence continues at coordinate 8,386 of DASTZX010000087.1, forward strand.
GACGGCCTGCTACGTCGCGCGCACGTTCGGCATCCGATCGGCCATGCCGATGTTCCAGGCCCGCCGCCTGTGTCCGCACGCCGCGGTCGTGCCGCCCGACATGGCGAAATATGCCAAGGTCGGCCGCGAGGTGCGCGCGCTCATGCTGGGATTGACCCCGCTGGTCGAGCCGCTGTCGATCGACGAGGCCTTTCTCGATCTCTCCGGCACCGAGCGCCTGCATGGGCGCCCGCCCGCCAAGTCGCTCGCCGCCTTTGCCCGCACGGTCGAGGACACGCTCGGCATCACGGTCTCGATCGGCCTGTCCGAGAACAAGTTCCTGGCGAAGATCGCCTCGGATTTCGACAAGCCGCGCGGGTTCTCGGTGCTGAGCCGGCGCGAGGCCGCGACGTTCCTTGCGCCCAAGCCGGTGACCTTCATCTGGGGTGTCGGCAAGGCGACCGGCGCGGCGCTCGAGCGTGAGGGCTTTCGCACCATCGCCGACCTGCAGCGCGCCGACGAGAGCGACCTCATGCGCCGGTTCGGCAGCGAGGGGCAGCGGCTCGCGCGCCTCGCCTTCGGCATCGATGCGCGCGAGGTGAGCGCGGACCGGGAGACCAAGAGCGTGTCGGCCGAGACGACCTTCGAGCGCGACATCGCCGAGTTTCGCGCGCTCGAGCGCACGCTGTGGCATCTCGCCGAGAAGGTCTCGGCCCGCCTCAAAGCCAAGGAGCTTGCCGGCGGCACCGTCAACCTCAAGCTCAAGACGACGGAGTTCCAGATCCGCACCCGCGCCCGCTCGCTCGGCGCCCCGACCCAGCTCGCAACGAAGATCTTCGCCGCCGGGCGCGAGCTGCTGCAGCGCGAGGCGGACGGCACCCGATTCCGCCTGCTCGGCATCGGCGTCTCGGCGCTTGCCGCCGCGGAAGACGCCGACCCGGCCGATCTGGTCGATCACCGCGGCGCGCGCGACAAGGCGGCGGAGCATGCGGTCGATCGCCTGCGGGCGAAATTCGGACGCGCGGCGGTGGTCATGGGGCGCGGGCTCGACGAGAGCGACGATGAGTAGCGCGAGCGCCGGCCTCGGGTAGAATGCGGCGTCAGCTCACCTCATCGGCCTCAATCGAATGTCCTGCGACCTCCTGATCCGCGGCGGCCTCCTGATCGACGGCACCGGCCGCCCCGCTGCGCGCGGCGATCTCGCCATCGCGGACGGGCGGATCGCCGCCATCGGCCGCGACCTGGCGGGCGGCGCGCGGCGGACAATCGATGCCGACGGGCTCGCGGTCGCGCCGGGCTTCATCGACATCAAGACCCACTCCGATTTCACCCTGCCGATCAATCCCAAGGCCGAGAGCAAGGTACGGCAGGGCGTCACCACCGAGATCGTCGGGCATTGCGGATTCTCCGTCGCGCCCGTGCTGCCCGGCAAGGTGGAGCTCCTGCGCGATTACTTGAGCCCGAGCGCCCCCTGGCTGCCGTTCCGCGAGACCAGCTTCACCGACTATCTGGCGAGCTTTCCGGCCACCGCCGTCAACGCCGGCATGCTGGTCGGGCACAACACGCTGCGCCTCATGGTCATGGGCATGGAGGCGCGGACGCCGGACGCGAATGAGCTCGCCGCGATGATCGCGCTGCTCGAGGAGGCGCTCGAGGCCGGCGCGCTCGGCCTCTCGTCCGGCCTGTTCACGGCGCCCGGCTCCTATGCGCAGCCGGCCGAGATGACGGCGCTCGGGCGGGTCGTGCGGCGCCACAACGCCGGATACTTCACGCATCTGCGCGACGAATCGAACCAGGTGATCGAGGCCGTCGAGGAGGCGATCGCGATGGCGCGCGACTGCGGCGTGCACGTCGAGATCGTGCATCTCAAGTGCTCGGGGACGGACAATTGGGGCAAGGCCGAGCGCGTCCTCGACATGCTGGCGCAGGCGCGCGCGCAAGGGCTCGACATCGACTGCGATTCATACCCGTACACGGCCGGCAGCAATCCGCTCAAGAACCTGCTGCCGCAATGGGTCCAGGCGGGCGGCGTGGCCGCCATGCTGGAGCGCCTGGCGCTGGCCGAGACGCGCGCGCGCATCCGCGCCGACATCGCGCGCGAGGGGCTCAATAATTGGGGCCGTCTGCCGTCATGGGAGGCCGTGCGGATCTCGGTCTCCCCTCACCTGCCGCAGTTCGCCGGACGCACCATCGCGGCGCTCGCGGCCGAGCGCGGGCAGGATCCGGTCGACACGCTCGCCGACTACCTGATCGAGGATCGCGGCGCCACGCGCGTGCTGGTCACCTCGATCGCCGAGGATGACGTGCAGGCGATCGTCCGCTCGCCCGACGCCCTCGTCGGCTCCGACGGCAATTGCGTCGCGACCTACGGAACGGTGAGCCAGGGGCTGCCCCATCCGCGCTTCTACGGCACGTTCCCGCGCGTCATCGGACACTATGTGGGAGAGCTCGGACTGCTGCCGCTGGAGCGCGCGATCCACAAGATGACCGGCGCCACCGCACGGGCGCTGCGGCTTGCCGACCGCGGCGTCCTGAAGCCAGGCGCCTGTGCGGACATCGCCATCTTCGACCCCGCCGATTTCGAGGAGCGCGCGACCTATGCGGATCCGCATCAATATCCGAGCGGTCCGCGGACCACCGTGATCGTCAACGGCACCGTCGTGATCGAGAATGCGACGCACACCGGCGCTCTGCCCGGCAAGGTCCTGCGGCGGGCGGCGGATGGGACCGTGCGCTGACACACTTCCACGTCATGCCCGCGCTTGTCGCGGGCATCCACGTCTTGACCGCGCCGCCAAAAGAAAGACGTGGCTGGCGGGACATGGGCGAGCGAAGCGACGCCGTCCTTCGAACGGCTATGCCCGGCCATGACGCACTTCGCACGTCACTTGCAGGCCGGCGCGTCCTTGATCTCGAGCTGGCTCATGTCGCCGCCGACGACGAAATCGTCGTAGTCGAGCGCAAGGGCGCGCGAAATGCCGTTCTCGTAGAGCTCGAAGCTGATCGCATAGACCGGCGTCTGCTCACCGCGCGCGGTATTGTTGCGGTCGAAATAGCTGATGGTGACCGGCCAGCGCGTGAGCCCGGCCAGCGCCGCCTGTCCGGCCGCCGCGTCGGTCGGCACCTTTTCGTTGGGCGCAATCGCCCGCCCGATCAGCGTCGTCGTGTTGTAGACCTTCTCGCCGTTGTCCGAGCCGTCATAGACCGGCAGCTCCAGCACGGTCTGGCCCGCGCGCGCGGCAGCGATGATCCGGCGCATGTGCTCGGTCGGGAAGACCATCGCGTGATCGAGGTCGAACGACTTGTCGCTCGGCTTGGCCAGCTTGACGCCGACATGGCTGGCATCGCGCTCGGCCTCGCCGTCGACCTTCTCGACGGCGCGATCGTTGAGGTAGTTCTCCGAGCTGAAGCGGAAGCGATTCGCCGATGCTTCCTCCCAGGTCGAGGCGCGCAGGTCGCTCAGCGCGCTCTTGTTCTCGCCGCTGTCGAGCTCCGACACCTGGCGGAAGTTGAGCGCATAGCCGGCGCACGGGCTGCCGGAGAAATCGTACAGGATGCGGCCGCGCACCGACTCGATGTCGCGCTTGCCGCGCGAGCGCAGCAGCTTGAGATCGTACACGGCGCGATGAGGGACGAGCACGATGGCGGAGGCATCGATGGGGGGCGCCGCGGCAGCGGGCATCAAGGCGCCCAACCCCACCATGCAGGCCATCGTCAGGGACGCGCGTGTTCGCATGGAGTGTCGACCTCGTGGCACCGCCCGTGACGCAACATAGGGACCGAAGCTGCCGACCGCAACATCGAACCATCCCGCTTGCGCCCGGCGGACCGATTGGTGAAAACTTCGTTGCGACGTTCGATCGGCGGTCGCGGGGCGGCCGGATCTGCGGCACATGCGGAGACCATCATGACGGGAACGACTGAAAGCAAGCTCACCGAGCTCGGGATCGCGCTGCCGACCCCGGCCGCGCCCGTCGCCAACTATGTCGGCTTCGTGCGCACCGGCCGGCTGCTGATGGTATCGGGCCAGCTCTGCCTCGGCACTGACGGCAGGCTGGTCGCCACCGGCAAGCTCGGCGCCGGCGTGTCGATCGAGGATGGGCAGAAGGCGGCGCGCGCCTGCGCCGTCAACCTGCTGGCGCAGGCGAAGGCCGCGCTCGGCGATCTCGACAAGGTCACCCGCGTGGTGCGGCTGGGAGGCTTCATCAATTCCGATCCGGCCTTTCTCGACGGGCCGAAGGTGATGAACGGCGCGTCCGATCTCATGGTCGACGTGTTCGGCGACAAGGGGCGGCACGCGCGCACCACTGTCGGCGTGGCCGTGCTGCCGCTCGACGCCGCCGTCGAGGTCGAGGGATTGTTCGAGGTGAAATGAGCGCCGCCGGGGCCGCGCCGTGGCCCGTCTGGCTGATTGCGCGGCCGATCGCGCATCGCGGCCTGCATGATGCTGCGCGCGGGATCATCGAGAACACGGCGGGCGCTATTGATGCGGCGATCGCCGGCCGCTACGGCATCGAGGTGGATCTGCAGATCAGCAGCGACGGCGAGGCGATGGTTCATCACGATGACGCGCTCGGCCGCCTCACCGATGGCGACGGGCGCCTTGCCGAGATGAGCGCAGCCGAGCTCAAGAGGGTGCCGTTTCGCGCGAGCGCGGAGCGCATGCTGACGCTTCCCGAGCTTCTCGAACGGGTCGGCGGACGCGTCGCCCTGGTGCTGGAGCTCAAGAGCCGGTTCGACGGCGACGACCGCCTGGTCGCTCGCGTGGCCAAGACGCTCGCCGCGTATGCGGGCCCGGTTGCCGCAATGTCGTTCGATCCGGTCATGATCGCGGCGCTGCGGCGGATCGCCCCGCGTCTGCGCCGCGGCATCGTCGCCGAGCGCCGCTTCGCCGAGCTTCCGCCGCGCTCTGCCGCCTGGCGCAGACCCGCATTGGCGCATCTCCTGCATGCGCCGATGACGCGCCCCGATTTCGTCGCCTACCGCGTTGACGATTTGCCGGCGCCGGCGACACGGGTGGCGCGCCTGCTCGGCCTGCCGATCCTGACCTGGACGGTGCGGACCGCGGCGCAGCGGCAACAGGCCGCGAGCGCCGCCGATCAGATGATCTTCGAGGGATTTCGGCCCTAACATGGTACAAAGGATGAAACGCGCGAAATCCAACGACGCGGCGGCCGAGGCCACGACAGCGGGCCTGCGCATTCGCGTCCTGCCCTCGATCACCGATGTGCCGGCGGCGGCGTGGGATGCCTGCGCCAACCCCGGCGGCCCGGGCGAGCGCCCTGCCCTTCCCTACAACCCCTTCATTGCGCACGGTTTCCTGTCCTCGCTCGAAATCTCCGGCTCGGCCGTCGCCCAGGCCGGATGGCAGCCGCAGCATCTGGTGCTGGAGGACGAGACGGGCGCGGTGCTGGGCGTCGCGCCCTGCTATCTGAAATCTCATTCGCGCGGCGAATACGTGTTCGATCGCGGATGGGCCGAAGCCTATGAGCGCGCCGGCGGCGATTATTATCCGAAGCTGCAGGTCTCGGTGCCGTTCACTCCGGCGACGGGCCGCCGGCTCCTCGTTGCGCCCGGGGCGCGCTGCGGCGAGAGCGAGGCCGCGCTGGCGCAAGGCCTGGTCGAACTGTGCCGGCTGCGCGAAGCCTCCTCGGTGCATGTCACCTTCATGCCCGAACCGGAATGGCACTTCCTTGCCGAGCGTGGATTCCTCAAGCGCACCGACCAGCAATTCCATTGGGAGAACGCCGGCTATGCGAGCTTCGATGAATTCCTCGGCGCGCTCGCCTCGCGCAAGCGCAAGGTGCTCAAGCGCGAGCGGCGCGAGGCGCTGGCGAACGGGATCGAGGTCGACTGGCTCACCGGCTCCGACCTGACCGAGGCCGTGTGGGACGACTTCTTCGCCTTCTACATGGATACCGGGTCGCGCAAATGGGGCCGGCCGTACCTGACGCGCGAGTTCTTCTCGCTGGTCAGCGAGAAGATGGCCGATCGCATCCTGCTGGTGATGGCCAGGCGCGCGGGCCGCTACATCGCAGGCGCGATCAACTTCATCGGCTCGGAGACCCTTTTCGGCCGGCATTGGGGCGCCATCGAGCATCACCCGTTCCTGCATTTCGAGCTGTGCTATTACCAGGCGATCGATTTTGCGATCGCCAACAAGCTGCTGCGCGTCGAGGCCGGCGCGCAGGGCGAGCACAAGATCGCGCGCGGCTACATGCCGGTGACCACATACTCGGCGCACTACATCGCCGATCCGGCGTTGCGACGGGCGATCGCCGATTATCTCGTGCGTGAACGCGCCTATGTCGAGGCGGCCGGGCGCGAGCTTGCCGACCTGGCGCCGTTCCGCTCCGAGGCGCTCGAGGATCAGTGATCGGGGATCAGCGATCGGTTAGAATGACGCGATTGACGACTGATCCTTGATCCCTGGAGGGCCCATGCCGGCCTATGATCCGAACAATATCTTCGCGAAAATCCTGCGCGGCGAGCTGCCCTCCCACAAGGTGTACGAGGACGACCGCGCGCTGGCGTTTCTCGACATCATGCCGCGCGCCGCCGGCCATACGCTGGTGCTTCCCAAGGCGCCGGCGCGCAACATCCTCGACGTCGCGCCGGACGATCTCGCCCACGTGATGCGGGTCGCACAGAAGATCGCCAAGACCGCGCTTGCCGTGTTTTCCGCCGACGGCGTCACCATCCAGCAGTTCAACGAGCCGGCCGGCGGCCAGGTCGTGTTTCATCTCCACGTTCACGTCATCCCGCGCCGGGACGGCGTGGCGCTCAAGCCGCCCGCGACCTTCAAGGAGGATCCGGCGGTGCTGGCGGAGCAGGCGGCGAAGCTCGCGGCGGCGCTCAAGGGCGGGTAGGCCTCGGGCTAGAACCAATCCTCGCGGTGCAGGAAGCCCCCATCGACCGGCACCACGGCGCCGGACACCCAGCTCGCCTTGTCGGAGGCGAGAAACAGGATGACGTTCGCGACCTCCTCCGGCTTGGCGGCGCGCTGCAGCGGCTTGTCGGCCAAGAATTCGCGCCAGCGGTCGGCATCGCCGAACTCCCGCTCGGCGCGCGCGCGTTGCACGGCGATCATGCGCTCGGTCTCCACGCCACCCGGATTGACCGCCACCACGCGGATGCCGTCGTCGATGCTGCGGCCGCCGAGCGACTTGGTCACGCCGGCAAGCGCCACGTTGGCGGCATTGCCGCAGACATAGCGCCATTGCGGCCGCTCGCCACCGAGGCCGAGCACGTTGACGATGACCTTCGGGCCTTTGCGGCGCATATGCGCGTACATGGCGCGCATCAGGTTGACGTAGCCGAACACTTTGAGGTCCCAGGCCGCGCGCCAGCGCGTCTCGTCGACCGTGAAGATGTCCCCGGTCGGGATCGCACCCGCATTGTTCACCAGAACATCGGTGTCGCGGAATTCCTCGGCCAGCGCCTCGGGCGCGCCGGGTTGCGCGAGATCCATCGGCTTCGTGCCAACCTCGGCGCCGCACGCGGCCGAGAGCTGGGCCGCTGCGCGCGCGAGGCGCTCGCGATCGCGCGCCACGATCGTGACCTTCGCGCCCTCGTCGAGGAAGGCGCGCGCCACCGCCAGGCCGATCCCCTGCGAGCCGCCCGTCACCAGCACCCGGCGACCCTGCAATCCGAGCTCCATGGAAGCTCTCCCCCTCGTGTGCGCCTCGTCGTCCGTCACGCGCCGCCGAAAGCAAGGACACCGGCGATGATCGCGGCGGTCGCCGTCGCAACGCCGGCGAACACCGAGCGGCGGATCGCCAGGAACGCCAGCAGGCCGAGCCCCGCCGCGCCAAGGCGCACGGCGAGCGGAACGGCGGCCAGCGCGCCGGGCGCGAAGACCACGAGCTTGCCGACGACGCCGGTCAGGATCGCGGTCGCGACCGCGCGCGCGAACACGATGATCTCCGAGTCCTCGTCGAGCCCCCGCGCGAGCGCGACGCCGAGCATGCGCCAGACCTCGGTCGGCAGGAAACCGACCAGCACCAGCAGGACGTAGGGCGCGAGGGAGCCCAGTCCGCCGAGCGCGCTCATGGTGGCGCCCCGCGCAGGCGCTGCACCGCATAGGCGGCGAGACCGCCGACGAGCCCGGTCCACATGAGATCGAGCCCGATGCCGCCCCAGGCCAGCAGCGGAGCGAGCACGAGCCCGACCAGGAGCGCGACGCGGTCGGCCGCGACGCGGGCGTTGCGGAGGGCGGAGAACAGAAACGACATCGGCGAGACGAACAGCAGCGCGGCGACCAGCAGGGTCGGCAGCCCCTGGGCGAGATGATAGCCGAGCGCGGTCGCGGCCGCGGCCACCGCCATGAAGCACAGGCCGAGCCCGTTGGCGAAGGCGATGCGCTCGCCGCGCGGCACCTTCGGCAGGAGCCGCAACGCCTCGATCCACATGCTGATCGCGGTGAGATGGGCGGGCACGATCACGTCGCGCGTGCGGGCCGCCGGGGTCTTCACGATCGGCAGCAGCGCGACGACCATGGGCAGGAGCCGCATGCTGCTCAAGCCGATGGCAACCGCGACCTCGAGCGGAGCAGCACCGGCGCCGAGCGCCGAGATCAGGATGACCTGCGCGGGGGCCGCCCAGATCAGCACGGTGGTGAGCACGGCCCAGGCGAGGGGAAAGCCGAAATCATGGGCGAGCGCGCCGATGCTCAGATACGAGCCCAGGAGCACCAGGGCGAAGATGGAAGTGGCGCCGGCGCGCGCTCCGCCAAGAAAGCCGGAGCCATGGGGGAGCGCCGCCGAGTGGGTCGCGGATGGAGGCATGTGACGCGGGATGCGGGTGCGAATAACGAAACAGGGGAGCCGATCGTAGCTCCCCTATTCCGTACTCGCCATTCGCTCGTCGCGTTTTTCGATCAGACCCGCACCAGCGGCACCCTGGGCAGCGAGCCGCGGCCGCCGGACGGCGGACCGCCCGACCCGCCGCCGCCCTTGGGCTTCGGCTTGCGGCGCGCGCGCTTGGGCTTCGCCGCACCGGGGATCGATTCCGGCTTGGGCGTGATCGGCCCGTCGAGATACTCGAAGCCGAGCTTGTCGATACCCGCCTCGTCCTTGGTCAGGATGACCTTGACGTGGCCGCCCGACTTGAGCCGGCCGAACAGCACCTCGTCGGCGAGCGGCTTCTTGATGTGCTCCTGGATCACCCGCGCCATCGGCCGCGCGCCCATCTGCTCGTCGTAACCATGGGCGATGAGCCACTTCGACGCCTCGTCGGAGAGCTCGATCGTGACGTCGCGGTCGGCAAGCTGCGCCTCGAGCTGGAGCACGAACTTCTCCACCACCTTGGCGATGATCTCCGGCGTGAGGTGGTTGAAGGTGATGATCGCATCGAGCCGGTTGCGGAACTCGGGCGCGAACATCTTGTTGATCGCCTCGGTGTCGTCGCCCTCGCGCTTGTGGCGCGTGAAGCCGTAGGCCGCCTTGGCGAGGTCGGCCGCGCCCGCATTCGTGGTCATGATGAGGATCACGTTGCGGAAATCGACCTGCTTGCCGTTGTGGTCGGTGAGCTTGCCGTGATCCATGATCTGCAGCAGCACGTTGAACAGGTCGGGATGCGCCTTCTCGATCTCGTCGAGCAGCAGCACGCAATGCGGATGCTGATCGACGCCGTCGGTGAGGAGCCCGCCCTGGTCGAAGCCGACATAGCCGGGGGGCGCGCCGATCAGCCGCGAGACGGTGTGGCGCTCCATGTATTCCGACATGTCGAAGCGCAGGAGCTCGACGCCGAGCGACGCCGCGAGCTGCTTTGCGACCTCGGTCTTGCCGACGCCGGTCGGACCCGAGAACAGGTAGCAGCCGATCGGCTTCTCCGGCTCGCGCAGGCCGGCGCGCGCCAGCTTGATCGAGGCCGAGAGCGCCTCGATGGGCTTGTCCTGGCCGTAGACCACGCGCTTGAGGGTCTCCTCGAGATGGGAGAGCACCGCGGCGTCGTCCTTCGACACGGTCTTGGGAGGAATGCGCGCCATCGTGGCGATCGTCGCCTCGACCTCCTTGAGGCCGATGGTCTTCTTGCGGCGGCTCTCCGGCAGCAGCATCTGGGCGGCGCCCGACTCGTCGATCACGTCGATCGCCTTGTCGGGCAGCTTGCGATCGTGGATGTAGCGCGCCGAGAGCTCGACCGCGGCCTTGATCGCCTCGTTCGTGTACTTGAGCTTGTGGTAATCCTCGAAATAGGGCTTGAGGCCCTTGAGGATCTCGATCGCGTCCGGAATCGACGGCTCGTTGACGTCGATCTTCTGGAACCGGCGCACCAGCGCGCGGTCCTTCTCGAAATACTGGCGGTACTCCTTGTACGTGGTCGAGCCGATGCAGCGCACCGTGCCCGATGCGAGCGCCGGCTTGAGCAGGTTGGAGGCGTCCATGGCGCCCCCCGAGGTGGCGCCGGCGCCGATCACGGTGTGGATCTCGTCGATGAACAGGATCGCGCCCGGATAGGCCTCGAGCTCCTTGATCACCTGCTTCAAGCGCTCCTCGAAGTCGCCGCGGTAGCGCGTGCCGGCGAGCAGCGTGCCCATATCGAGCGCGAACACCGTGGCGTTGCGCAGGACGTCCGGCACCTCGCTGTTGACGATGCGGCGGGCGAGCCCCTCGGCGATGGCGGTCTTGCCGACACCGGCGTCGCCGACGAACAACGGATTGTTCTTCTGCCGCCGGCACAGGACCTGGATGGTCCGGCTGATCTCGCTGTCGCGCCCGATCAACGGGTCGATCTTGCCCTCGCGCGCCTTTTTGTTGAGGTTGACGCAGTACGCGTCGAGCGCATCGCCCTTCTTCTTCGGTTCCTCGCCGCCCTTCGTATCCGCCTCCTCGTCGACCCCACGCGCCGGACGCGACTCGGCAAGACCGGGCCGCTTGGCGATGCCGTGGCTGATGTAGTTGACCGCATCGTAGCGGGTCATCTCCTGCTCCTGCAGGAAATAGGCGGCGTGGCTCTCGCGCTCGGCGAAGATCGCGACGAGCACGTTGGCGCCGGTCACCTCCTCGCGTCCGGAGGACTGCACGTGGATGACGGCGCGCTGAATGACTCGCTGGAAGCCGGCGGTCGGCTTGGAATCTTCCGCACCCTCGGTGACCAGGTTGTCGAGCTCGGATTCGATATAGGCGCTGAGATCGCGCTTGAGCTTGTCGAGGTCCACGTTGCACGCCCGCATGACGGCGGCGGCGTCCTGGTCATCGATCAAGGCGAGCAGCAGATGCTCGAGCGTCGCGTATTCGTGGTGCCGCTCATTGGCGAGCGCGAGCGCCCGGTGAAGCGACTGTTCGAGGCTGCGCGAGAATGTTGGCATCAGGGTCTCATGTCTTCCGGATCAGCGAGGCAGAGCTTGAAACGCAAGGGCAAAATCAAGCCATGCCAAGGCTCAAGTAGCGTCAAGTCGACGAAAGTCAACGCGCGGTCACGGTTCCGGTTGCGACCGGCAGGGTCACTTTTTCTCCATCACGCACTGCAGAGGATGCTGGTGTTTGCGGGCAAAGTCCATGACCTGAGTGACCTTTGTTTCCGCAATCTCGTAGGTGAAGATGCCGCATTCCCCGATTCCGTGGTGGTGGACGTGCAGCATGATCCGCGTCGCGGCCTCACGGTCCTTGTTGAAAAATCGCTCGAGCACGTGAACCACGAACTCCATCGGGGTGTAGTCGTCGTTGAGCAGCAGCACGCGGTAGAGATTCGGCCGCTTGGTCTGCGGCTTGGTCTTGGTGATGACGGCCGTCCCGGGGCCATTCGCTCCGTTCTGGTCGGTGCGTCGCTTGCCGTTGCCATCGTCACCGGCAAGCCGAGGACGGGGCTGGTCGGTCTGGTTTGCTGCCGCAGGCAGCGCTCGGCGGACGAATGGTGTCATGGTGTTAGTCGCAGGTCACTGGCCTCGAGCACGCCCCGCGGCTGCCGGCGCGGAATGCCGCAGGCCGCGCACTCGCTAGCGTTAAATAATAGGCAAGGGCCCACTTTGCCACCAGACCGATTTCGCCGCTGCGACCCATTTTCCCCGAAAGCCTCGCGTCCCGCCGACCCAAGCACGGCCCGTGCCGCTCACGCGCAAATTCATTTTGGCAAGGCGGCGAAACTTCGGCGTTGGCCGACGGTCGCGCGCAAACGCCATGCCGGAGTGTCGCCTCCTTCGCCGTCCGAACGCCAAGTGCTTGTAAACGTGGAGCTGCGGAATGTGGTTCCGAGGTACGTCGACGACTGCTCCGCTGGCGCGCCCTGTGCGCAGTGAGCGTTACCCCTTGACCTTGGTGGAGGCCGCTCCGAAACGACAGCGCTGCGCGTCGGTTCGGGCGCCCTGTAGCGGCGCCCGACTCGGTGGCGCCTTGGATCGTCGACTTTCAAGACGACCGGCCGGCAGATCGCGAAGCTGCCTGGCGCCCGAGCGACCGCGCAATTATGAACCTCGCCGTTACGAACCTGGCCGTTCCCTCCCCCATGACAAAAAGCCCGGCCAACCGGCCGGGCCTCGTCGTCAGGTCGTTCCCGACTTGCGTCGGATCACTTTCCGTTCGCTTTGCCGAGGAAGCTCTCGAAGGGCTTGTAGGTCTCCTTCGTCAGATCCGCATAGAGCTCGCCGATCCGCGTCGCACCCGCGACGAACCCCTCATAGGCCGACTTCGCATAGTCGGTCTGGATTTCGATCGCCTTGTCGAAGCTCTTGGCACCGAGCAGCTTCTCGGCCGCCGCGCTGCCTTCCTCGAACGACTTCTTGGAATAGTCGGCAACCTCGACCGCGATCGCCTGAACGCCCTTGGACAGGGCGCCAAATGATTTCATGGCGACGTCCATATTGTCCTTACTCAGCTTCTGCAGGTCATCGAAGTTCTTGAGCATCAGAAATCTCCCAGCTCGCCGCCGCGCGGGCGGGCGATCCTTGTTGGTTTGGCGGCCCCATCAGCCGTACCCGTTACGTATATCGCAGTGCACAAAAAGTCAAGAAGAAATATTGCGGTGCAATATGCCCGTTTGGCCGGTTCCAATTCCCTAACGTAATTAAGAGTCTAGCAACCCCACCGACCTACGCTTTCAGACCGTTGCCGGGCCTCGCAGGCCCGTGGAGGCGGTTCGTCGCGGTCCGCCTTTTTTAGGTCAAGCGGCCGGGATAAGGTCCCGGAACAAAGGGGGGCGTCCGCCGCATGGGCGCTCGAACGAGCAGCGGACCAGGGGAGATCATGTTCCGGGGACAGTGTCGGGCGTCAGGGGGCGTTCGTTCATCCATTGTCGGCCTGATCGCGGTGGTCGCGGCGCTCGCCCTTGCCACCGACGCAGCTGACGCACGCCGCCAACGGGCGGGGCGTCACGTCAGCCGCCACACGATCGGCGACCAGAGCTACAGCCCGCCGTTCGCGGCGATCGTGGTCGATGCGAACACCGGCAAGGCGCTCACCGAGACCAATGCGGACAGCTCGCGCCATCCGGCCTCGCTCACCAAGATCATGACACTCTATCTCCTGTTCGAGCGCCTCGAAGCCGGCAAGATGAAGCTCGGCACCCAGCTTCCGGTCTCCGAGCATGCCTCGGCTCAGGCGCCGACCAAGCTTGGCCTGCGTCCCGGCCAGCACATCGCGGTCGAGGACGCGATCCGCGGGATCGTGACCCGCTCGGCCAACGATGCGGCCGTCGTGGTCGCGGAAGCGGTCGGCGGCGACGAGGAAACGTTCGCCCGGATGATGACCAGCAAGGCGCACGCGCTCGGCATGAGCCGGACGACCTATGTCAACGCCTCCGGCCTGCCCGATGACGCGCAGGTGACCACCGCGCGCGACCAGGCGGTGCTGGGACGCGCCATTCAGGAGCGCTTCCCGGCCTACTACACTTATTTCTCCACCCCCTCCTTCGTGTTCCGCGGCGAGGAAATCCGCAATCACAATCACCTGCTCGGACGCGTGGAGGGCGTCGACGGCATCAAGACCGGCTACACCCGGGCTTCCGGCTTCAATCTTGTGACCTCGGTCAGGCGCAACAACCGCCATCTCGTGGCGGTGGTGATGGGCGGCAGCTCGGCGAGCGCGCGCGATGCGCGGATGCGCGACCTGATCGAGCAGCATATTGCCGAGGCCTCCACCCGCCGGACCGCGACCGCCATCGCCGAGGCCTCCGAGCCGGTGCTGCCGCGCCCGGCGCCCCATCCGGCACAAACCAAGCCCGCCGGCGAGGGCTATGGGCTCGCCAGCGCCTATGCGGCGCCCGCTTCCCCCACGACCGCCACCGCTCAGGCGGCGATCGCGATCGCGGCGAAGCAGCGGGTCGCCGTCGGCTCATCCGAGCCGATCAGGCCGATCGCGGTGAAGACCATCAAGGTCAAGCTCGCCCCCCATACCGCCTCGCTCGCGCCCGCCGCCACCATGATCCCGGTTGGCGAGGAGAGCGGCCCGACCGCTGCCGACCTGGCGAAGGCCGCCCTCGCGGACGCGCCCAAAGCCATCGCCGTCACGGCTGCCGCGCAGCCGGCGCTCTCGCCGCACCAGGTCGCTGCGGCCACCCCAGCGTCCATCCCGATGCCCGCGCCTGCTGCGATAGCGGTGCCGACCCCAGCCCCGCCGGCCGCTGCGGCTCCCGCCGCCGCGGCGCCTGCGCGGGTCGCAAAGAACGAACCGCCGCCGGCGCATAAGCCACAGGTCCACACCGGCTGGATCGTCCAGATCGGCGCCTATGAGAGCGAGAGCGAGGCGCGGCAGCACCTCGATGCAGCGCAGAGCAAAGTGAAGTCCCTGCTCGGGCACGCCGACCGATTTACCGAACCCGTGGTCAAGGGCGAGAAGACGCTCTATCGGGCCCGCTTCGCCGGACTCGAGAAGAACCAGGCCGAAGCGACCTGCAAGCAGCTTCGGCGCAACGACATGGCGTGCATGACAGTCAAGAATTGAGGAACCATTTCGCGATAAAAGACCTGTTAGTCCGGATGCGAGAATGCACCGGGGTGGAGTGCACCGGCGAAGAGGATTGCGTGCGGTATCGACGGTGTGAGTTGTAACGCGTAGCGGATGGGCGCAGGACAGGAGGCCTCGCTCGTCCGTCAGTGTGTGGAGTTCAGCGATGGCGGCGAAGAAGAACCTCTTTGGCCTCATTGATACGAGCCGCGAGGTACGTCGGCCCCCCTTGGTCGGGATGCAATTTCTTCATGAGCGCGCGGTAGGCCCGTCCGATTTCCTCGGCGCCAGCCCCCGGCTCAAGGCCAAGGATCTGGTAGGCCTCCTGTTCGGACATTTTGCCGGGAGCCGGCGCGGCGCGCCGCGTGTGCGCATCTCGTTGAGCGTGTTCACCCCGGGCGGAACGCCGGCGGTCAAGATACGCCGTCAGTAGCCTGCGGCTCTCATCATCGACTTCCATCCGCAACGCCTCCAGCGTCGCGTCATCGAGCGCATCGAGGTCGGCGCCTGCCCGGCGGCCGGCGATCACGCGGCCGCGGATGATGCCGGTCGCCTGATCGATCTCGAACTCCAGGAAGGCAGTGCGCCGACGCGCGACGGTTTCGGTCTGGCCCCAGAGGCCGAGGCTTCCGGTCTTGAGCCAGCCGAGCAATCCGAACCCCATCAGGGCGAGCGGCAGGCCGACCGCAAGCTCGCCGCGGGCGGTGACGAAGGCGGCCGCGATCAGCGCGACGATCCCTCCGCCCTTCTGCAGCGCATAGGCCATGCCCTTCGGGTTGGCCTGCACGTATTTGTGCATGAACCAGAGGATGATCAGAAGCGCCACGATGCCGATCAGCGCCGCGCCCATCGCTCACCTCGCGCGCGGTATCGGCGCTGCCGCGCCAGTCGATGATGTTGCCACCGAGTCTCCTCGCCGATCATTTGCCGCTCACAAAGTGGCGAGACGCGGGCGCGGGCGCAATACCGGCCGGCGTGCAACGGATCACGCCGCCTCCGCCTGGAGCGCGTGCGAAAGCCCCTGCACCGCCGCGCGCACGCCACCGGCGCGATCCCCCGCCCGCATCGCCTCGCCCATCACCGCAATCCCGCCGGCGCCGGCGCGCAGGCACGCGGCGGCGCGCGCCAGCGTCACGCCGCCGAGCGCGAGCACGGGTAGGCCCAGGCGCGAACCTTCCGTCAGCGCCGCGAGCCCCAGCGCCGGTCCGTAGCCCGGCTTGCTCGGGGTCGCAAAAATCGGGCTCAGCGTGACGTAGTCGGCGCCCTCGATGCGCGCGCGTTCGATGTCCGACAGGTGGTGCGCCGATACGCCGATGAGCGCGGCCGGGCCGAGCCGCGCGCGGGCCGCCGCGACCGGCGCGCCAGCCGCGAGATGCACCGCGTCCGCGCCGATCTCGGCCGCGAGCTCGATGTCGGCGCCGATGCTCAGGCGAGCGCCATGGCGGCGTGTGATCGCGAGGAGACGCCTCGCCAGCGCGCGCCGCGCGTCCGCCGCCATGTCGCGGTCGCGCAGCCAGATCCAGCGTGCGCCGGCGGACACCGCCTCGGCCGCGATCGCCTCGAGCGGCGCGGCGGCCTGGTGGCGGTCGGTCACCAGCAGCAGGCGGGACGGTAGAGGATTGAGGCTCCTCATGAGCCGACCAGGCCGAGCTGCGGGCTCGACGGCTCGGCCCGCGCGCGTCGCGGCATGCGACCGGCGCGGAACGCCGCGCGGCCGGCGACGACCGCGTGACGCATGGCACGAGCCATGCCGACCGGATCGTCGGCCTTGGCGATCGCCGTGTTGAGCAGCACCGCTGCCGCCCCGAGCTCCATCGCAATCACCGCGTCCGAGGCGGTGCCGATCCCGGCATCGACGATCACCGGCACGGGCGAGCGGCGGCAGATCAGCTCCAGATTGGCCGGATTGGCGACGCCCATGCCGGAGCCGATCAGCGATCCCATCGGCATCACGGCCGCGGCGCCGAGATCGGCCAGTCGCCGGCAGCCGACCGGATCGTCGGTGCAATAAGGCAGCACGACGAAGCCGCGCGCCACGAGCTGGCGCGTCGCTTCCAAGAGCTCCGCCACGTCCGGATAGAGCGTCTCGCGGTCGCCGATCACCTCGAGCTTGACCCAGTCGGTCTCCAGCGCTTCGCGCGCGAGCTCGGCAGTCAGCACCGCGTCGCGCGCGGTCTCGCAGCCGGCGGTGTTGGGCAGGAAGCGGCGGCCGTCGAGCAGGCGGATGGTGTCGGATCCGTGCCCTTTGAGCGAGATGCGCCGGATCGAGACGGTGACGATCTCGCATCCGCTCGCCTCGACGGCGGCGCGCAGCAGCCGCTGGTTCGGATAGCCGGCGCTGCCGAGCAGCAGGCGCGACCCGATCTCGGTTCCGGCGATCACGAAGGGATCGCGGGTCTCGCCTGTCGTGTCGCGCACCGGGCCGGCGCCGATGTCAGCGTCGAGCTGTGTCGGCATGTCAACCTCCTTGCATGGCGCGGATGATCTCGACGCAGTCGCCCTCGCGCAGCGCGGTCCTCGCCCAGGCGTCGCGCCGCACCACCGCGCCGTTGAGCGCGATCGCGAAGCCCTTGGGGTTGGGCAGCTCCATGTCGGCGGTCTCGGCGCGCCACAGCGTCGCGAGATCGCCCCACGCGCCGTCGCGTTCCTCACCGTTGACGTTGAGCCGCATGGCGTTCCTCCTGATATGCGGTTGCGGCCGGCGCGAACCGGCCGAGGCCGAACCGCGCGGCCGCGCCGGGCATGGCCCCGGTGACGACGAGATCGCGGATCGCCTGCGCGGTCGCCGGCGCAAGCAGGATTCCGTTGCGATGGTGTCCAGTCGCCAGCACGAGGCCGCCGACGTCGGTGCCGCCGAGGATGGGCGCGTCGTCGTCCGAGGTCGGCCGCAGGCCGGTCCAGATCGCCTCGACCTCCATGTCCTCGATCGACGGCAGCGCGCGCCGCGCGCCCTCGAGCAGGGCGAAGATTCCGCCCGCCGTGACGGCGCGATCGAATCCGCATTCCTCGACCGTTGCGCCGACGATCAGCCGCCCGCCCGCCTTGGGCGCGAGATGGACCTGCTCGGTCCACACCACATGCCGCGGTGCGCCGGTGCGCGCGCTGGCCCCCAACGCGAGCGCCTGGCCCTTGAGCGGCCGGACCGGCACGGCGAGGAGCGCGCCGAGGAGATCACCGCTGCCGGCCCAGGCGCCGTTCGCGACCACGACGGTCCTGGCGCGGCAGACACCCTGCGCGGTCACGACGCCGCCGACGCGACCACCCGCCATATCCAGCGCCAGCACCGGCAAGCCCTCGAAGACCTGTCCGCCGCGCGTCGCCACGGCGCGCCGCAGCGCCGGAACCAGACGCCGCGGATCGACCTGGTGGTCGTCGGCAGCAAAGATTCCCGCCGTCACCGACGGCCGCAGCGCGGGCTCGCGTGCCCGCACGCTCGCGCCGTCGAGCCATTGCGTCGCAAGCCCGCTGCGCTTCTGCAGCTCGTAACGAAAGCGCAGCTTGTCGACCTCGTCGCGCCCGAGCGCGATCTCCAGCGTGCCCTCGCCGCGATAGTCGATCTCGATCCCGGCCTCCTGCTCCAGCTCGGCGCGGAAGAGCGGCCACAGCTGCTGGCTCTCGAGCGAGAGCGCGAGCAGATCGGCCCCGCCGGGCTCGAGCTCGGTCGCCGCCGCCAGCATGCCGGTGGCCGCGAGGCTCGCGCCGGAGCCGACCGTGTCGCGCTCGAACACCGCGACCGCCATGCCGGCGCCGGCGAGCCGCCACGCGATCGAAAGGCCGATCACGCCGCCGCCGACGACGGCGACGTCAACCGCGCTCGGCTGGCCGGACGGCGCGGCATGTTCCGGCGCGTCGACGGGCCGCAGGCTCTTGCCGACGATGAAGGGGGACGACCGGCTCACATTGCGCTCCGTCTCTCTATTCGGAGGATCGGAGTTTCGGGTCTGAGCCGGAATCCAATCCCTCCGCCGGTATGAACCGGATCAGGTTCGAAGCATTTCCGCGCCGCCAACGGTTCGCCGTGGCCCAGCGGTTTCTCAGCCCCTTGCCGGGGATCTGCCTGGAAGTAACAAATCATGTAACCAATCGCCGCCCTGGGTCAAGGTCGCGACGGCAGCGTGGCGGCTGCACGGGCGCTCTGTTATGAGAGGCCGCCAACACGGGACTCCAAGGTCGGTCGGGGCATGGCACGCAAGATCCAAGTGGCACGCTCGATCGTGGCGCTCGAGCGCGCGCTCGTGCGGTTGCGGCGGAGCGGCAAGGTCGCGCTGGTTCCCACCATGGGGGCGCTGCACAAGGGCCATCTCGCGCTCATCCGGCAGGCGCGACGCCGCGCCGACCGAGTCATCGTCTCGATCTTCGTGAATCCGACCCAGTTCGCGCCGAACGAGGATTTCGCGAGCTATCCGCGCACCTTCGAGCGCGACGTCGCGCTGCTCGCGGATCTCGACATCGATCTCGTCTGGGCGCCGACCGCCGAGGTCATGTATCCGCAAGGGTTTGCCACCCGCGTGGTGCCGGAGGGCGCCGCGTCGGCGGGCCTGGAGGACAAGTTCCGGCCGCACTTCTTCGCCGGCGTCGCCACCGTGGTCGCCAAGCTCTTCACCCAGTGCAGGCCCGACATCGCGCTGTTCGGCGAGAAGGACTACCAGCAGCTCAAGGTCGTCACCCGCATGGCGCGCGATCTCGACCTGCCGGTGCGGGTCGTCGGCGTGCCGACCGTGCGCGAGGCGGACGGCCTCGCGCTGTCGTCGCGCAACGTCCGCCTCTCGCCGGCGGAGCGCGCCGTCGCGCCCGGGCTCCATCGCGTGCTCAAGGACTGTGCCAGCCGTATCTCGTCGGGCGAACCTCCGGCCGCGATCCTGGGCGACGGCCGGCGCACGCTCGAGCAGGCGGGATTTGTCGTCGACTATCTGGAAGCGCGCGACGCCGAGACTTTGATGCCTCTCGATCCGGCCGCCGAGGGTCCGATCCGACTGCTCGTCGCCGCCCGCCTGGGCGATACGCGGCTGATCGACAATCTTGGAGCATGATGCGATGCCGACCATGCTCGTCTGAGCTGCGCCGTTACGGCTTGGGGAACCACTCGACGGCCAGACGCTGGGCCGTGATGATCTGCGCCTGAGTCATCTTGCTCGCCTCGGCGTCGCGCAGCCGCAGGAAATAATCGCGGTAGCGTTGCTTGGTGGTGCGCGCGGCGGCGAGATTGAGCCACTTGTGGGCGATGATCCCGTCCTGTCGAACCCCGTGCCCCTTGTCGTACATCAGGCCGAGGAGATATTGCCCGGTCGGATCGCCCCGCTCCGCTGCGCTCGTATAGTAGAACACGGCCATCTCGAAGGACTGCGGAACGCCCAGTCCGTGCTCGTATCGGTAGCCGATATACGCTTCCGACTTGGGAGACAGAAAGCGGATGCCGGGCACGACGGGCTTCACAAGGACAACGCGGCCGGCGCGGCCGTGACGCTCACCCTCGAACAAGCCGGCCGCGCTCGCACCCGCCGGAATGACAACCCACAGCATCAACGCCGCGACGATCAGGGTGGTGGCCCGGCGCATGTTCGGTTCTCCCGCAGTGATCTTGGTCGGCAAGCTTCGCACTCCTGACAGCCTAGGGAAAGAACGGCAGGCCCGAGCCCGCGAGCAGCGTCGCTCCCAGCAGCCATGCGAGCCATATCGCAGGCGCAAAGAACAGGCCGAACGGCATCTTGGTCGTGCTTGCGACCGTGCGGCGATCGCGAAGATACCGCACCGCGATGACCGCCAGCGCGCACAAGGCGGCAATCTCCACCGCGACAGGGATGGTCGACCAGTCGAGCCACACGCCCGCAACGCCGGCAAGCTTCACATCGCCGAGCCCAAGACCGTCCCATCCACGCAGACGCCGATAAAGCGCGCGCAAGCTCCAGAAGGCCAGCGCCAGCACTGCGCCGCGCAGCGCAGCGGCGCCGAGCGCCGCCGTCATGTCATCCGTCTGCCAGGCGACGTTCGCGAGGCCGAGCCCCAGGGCCACGGCGGACAACTCATCCGGAATGATGAAGCGGCGCGCATCGACGGCAGCAATTGCGATCATCAGCAGCCCGAGAGCGCTGCCGGCCACGCCGCGCGCATCCGGGAGCAGGAGCAGGCTCGCCGCCACCGCCGATGCCGCCGCAATGCCGATCGCGGCCGCTTCCCGCGTGGCGATCGCTCTCCGCGACTGCAGCACCGACCAGCGCGAGGGCATGGCCGCTCCCCAGCTCCTGCCGCTCGGTCGACCGGCGCCGACGTCCGAGCTCACGGACGGACCCTGTGCGCCACGGGGACCTCCGATGGCACCGCCTGGATCGTTCCGCGCAGCTTGGTGCGCAAT
>DASTZX010000088.1:0-9150 GCA_035764045.1 Xanthobacteraceae bacterium
CATGGTGCAGGCCGGACGCGTATTGACCCATGCGGGGATCGGAACCCGCCGCCTGGCGTGAAGTAACAGAACTCGCGGACGAACGCGAGCGCGCGCGCCGCCGCATGTCCGCAACCGGCATCGAGCTCCGAGCCGACAGCCGTCGCCCCTCTGGCGGCCGCATCCAGACTGCCGTGCAGCGTGGCTTCTGGTAGCCTGCTGGCGGAACCCGGCCCTTGATGGCGTCGGGGAAAGCGGTCAGCGGGACGGTCTGGGAGGCGCGGATGAGTGATCGGGATCCCCCTCCCGGGCCGCTTCGACCTGATCAAGGCCGCAAGGCTCGGCCTGGCTGTCGCCTTCGACAGCGGACGCCCGTCCACCCGGATGGGCCGGCATGTCACGCGCGCCGTCCTGGGCCTGCCCGACGCCGCCACGACGTGAGCGCCCCCTGTGCCGGAGGCAGCGCCCCTATGTCTTCCGCACCTTCATGCGTTTCGAGACCGGCGCGGCGAGCTGGCCTTTCTCAACGGCCCTGGCGGTTGCCAATGCGGAGCGCCAGGCGCGGCAGGTGGAACTGTGCTGCTATCGGGTTCTACAGACGGGAGGGCTGCGTTGCCCTGCTTCGAACGGACACCGTTGCGGTCGAGCTCACCGTACCGCGAGCGTCTCCAGTCGCCCGCCGACGGCGATCGGATGCGCCATCGTCTCGTGCAGGGCTTTGGCATTGAGCTCGCGCTCCCAGCGGCTGATCACCACGCAGGCGACGCCGTTGCCGATCAGGTTGGTGAGCGCCCGGCACTCGCTCATGAACTTGTCGATGCCGAGCAGCAGGGCAAGCGACTGGATCGGTACGTCCGGCACGATCGAAAGCGTCGCCGCCAGCGTCACGAACCCGCCGCCGGTGACGGCCGCGGCGCCTTTCGAGGTGATCATGGCGATGAGCAGGATGAACAACAGCTGGCTGAGCGTGAGCGGCGTGTTGGTGGCCTGGGCCAGGAATAGCGTCGCCAAGGTCATGTAGATATTCGTGCCGTCGAGATTGAAGCTGTAGCCGGTCGGGATCACCAGGCCGACCACCGACTTCGATGCGCCGAGATGCTCCATCTTCTGCATCAGCTGCGGCAGCACGGTCTCCGACGAGCTCGTGCCGACGACGATCAGGAGCTCGTCCTTGATGTAGGCGAGGAAGCGGACGATGGAGAAGCCCCCGATGTAGGCGATCGTCCCCAGCACGCACAAGACGAACAGCGCCGAAGTGAGATAGAAGATCCCGATCAGCTTGGCGAGTGGAATGAGCGCGCCGATCCCCTGCGAGCCAATCGTAAAGGCCATGGCCCCGAAGGCGCCGATCGGCGCCGCCTTCACGATGATGCGGATGACGCCGAAGAAGACTTGTGCGGCCGCCTCGATGCCATGCGCGATTTTGGCGCCCGTCTTGCCCATGAACGATATGGCGAAGCCGGTCAGGATCGAGACCAGCAGCACCTGCAGCAGATCGCCATTGGCAAACGCGCCCACGAAGGTGTTTGGGATGATCGCGAGCAGGTGGGCGACGACGCCATCCTCCTTGGCGCGCGTGACATAGCTCGCGATCGCCTTGGGGTCGAGGCTCGCGGGGTCGATGTTCATCCCGGCGCCCGGCTCGAGCATCCTGCCGACGAGCAGTCCGACCAGCAGCGCGACCGTCGAGACTGCCTCGAAGTAGAACAGCGTCTTGATGCCGACGCGGCCGACCTTCTTCAGGTCGCCCATCGACGCGATGCCGTGCACGATGGTGCAGAAGATCACCGGCGCGATCATCATCTTGATCAGCGCGATGAACCCGTCGCCGAGCGGCTTGAGCTGCTTGCCGAGGTTCGGATCGAAATACCCGATCGCAACGCCGATCGCGATGGCGATCAGCACCTGGATGTAAAGGATCGTGTACCAGGGCCGGCGCGGAGCCGCTGCCGCCACGGGACGACGGACAATGTCTTCCATCATGTGCCTCCGTTGGCCGTCCGCACTCGTGACAGGACCCGGACGGGCGCCGCGGACCGGCGGCTTTGATGCAGGTCGATACGCAACTCGAGAATTCGGGCGGTTCGCGGGGATTTCCTCGCCTTCGGCGCTTTCGCGCCTTAGCCTCGCGCCGAAAAGAAGTCCCGCAGTTCGCGGTAGGTCTCCTCGGGCGCCTCCTCCGAGAGGTAATGGCCGCACGGCAGGGCCTTGGCGCCGCGGATATCGGCCGCGTAACGCGACCAGATCTCGGCCGCCTTGTGATTGCGCCCGACCCCGCCGCTCGCGCCCCACAGAAGCAGCACCGGGCAGCCGATCTTGCGGCCGGCATCGAAATCCTTGCTGTCCATGTCGAAGTCGACCCCGAAGGTCGCACGATAGTCCTCGCACATGGCGTGGATGGTCGCCGGATTGCGGAAGCAGCGCATGTATTCGGCCAGCGCTTCCTTGCCGAAGAAGCTCAGCCCCTGCGGCGTCTTGGCGAGCTTCTTGCTGATGAAATAGTCCGGGTCGGCGCCCATCAGCCGCTCCGGCAGATCGTAGGGCTGGATCATGAACAGCCAGTGCCAGGAGAACCTGCCCCACTCGCGCGTCATGTGGTTGAGGAGGTGGTGCTGCGGAATGATGTCCAGGATCGCGGCGCGCTCGACCTTATCGGGATGGTCGATGCACATGCGGTGGAGTACGCGCGCGCCGCGGTCGTGGCCCGCCGCCATGAAGCGGGGAAAGCCGAGCGCCGCCATCACCTCCACCTGGTCCTGCGCCATGGCGCGGAACGAGTAGCCCGAATGGTCGTCGCCGCCGGGCGGCTTCTCCGAATCGCCGTAACCGCGCAGGTCGGTCGCCACGACAGTGAAGTCCTGCGCGAGCCGCGGCGCGAACTTGTGCCAGCTCAGATGGGTGAACGGATTGCCGTGCATCAACAGCACCGGCGGGCCGCTGCCGCCGTACACCGTGACGATGCGTGCGCCCGAGGTCTTGATCTCGCAGCGGGTGAAGCCTTCCATCACCGCAATCGTCCCTCCTCGCGGCCGGCCCGCGCCGACGGCTCACGCTTACGCCGGCGCGACCCGTTTGCGCATCCCCCGGTCGGAGGATTGCGACTACTCGACGCTAGCGCCGCTCGCCTTGATCGGCGCCGCCCACTTCTCGATCTCGCTCTTGACGAAATTGCCGAGGTATTCCGGCGTCGCGCGGTCGTCGGAGACGATAACGGCGCCGAGTGCTTCCAGCCTCTCTTTGACGGCGGGCGTATGCATGGCCGCGAGCGCCGCGTCGTGCAGCTTTTTCACGATGTCGGCGGGCGCGCCCTTGGGCAGGAAGATCGCGTTCCAGGTGTAGGCTTCGACGTTGAGGCCCTGCTCGGCCGCGGTCGGGACCGAGGGCAGCGCCGGCGAGCGCTGCTTGGTCAGCATTGCGATCGGTTTGACCGCCCCGCCATCGATCTGCGGCTTCGCGGTGCTCGCGATCTCGCACAGGAAATCGATGCGCCCACCCTGCAGGTCCTGCATCGCGGGTCCGGTGCCGCGATACGGAACATGGGTGACGTGGGTGCCCATCGCGGTGTTCAGCACGACGCAGCCGAGATGCGTGGCCGAGCCGGCGCCGGCCGAACCGAACGTCATCTTGTCCTGGTTCTTCTTGGTGTACGCAATGAATTCCTGGAGGTTGTTGGCCGGCAGGTCCTTGCGTGCGATCAGCACGATCGGCACCTCGGCGATGAGCGCGACCGGCGTGAAATCGGTGGCGGCGTTGTAGAGCGGCTTCTTGTAGAGCGTCTGGCCCTGGGCGTGCGTCCCAACCGTGCCGAGCACGATGTTGTAGCCATCGGGCTTCGCCTGGGCGACGCGGGCCGAGCCCGTCATGCCGCCGGCGCCGCCGACGTTCTCGACCACCACCTGCTGGCCGAGTACCTCGCCCATGCGGGCGGCGACGATGCGGGCGAGCACGTCGGTCGGTCCGCCGGCGGCGAACGGAACGATCATGGTCACCGGACGCGTCGGATAGGTCTGCGCCGACGCCGGAGCCACGAGGCTCACGACGGCTGCAAGCGCTGCGCCGATCAACAGCTTGGGCATGGATGGCTCCTTATGGTTTCTTGTTGGTTATTCTGGGGGTTGCATGATGGGCGGGAGGTGCCAACCAAATGGGCCATGCGGCGCATGGCGTCAAGCGCGGCTTGCCGCCGCGCCGTCGGCCGCGTATGAGCGGATTTCGCCCACAGGAGAGTCCCATGTCCCCCATCCGCGTTGCCATTGCCGGACTCGGCGCCATCGGCCGGGCGCTGGCGCGTCGGCTAGCCGATGGGGTGCCCGGGGTGACGCTGGCCTGTGTTGCGGCGCGCGATCACGCGAAGGCGCAGGCCTGGCTCGACGCCCAGCGTCTGGACTGCCCGCTGGTCGAGCTCGACGCCTTTCCGCAGCATGCCGACCTCGCGGTCGAATGCGCGCCGGCCGCCGTGTTGGAGGACATCTGCCGTCCCATGCTGCAGGCCGGCAAGCGCGTGATGGTGCTGAGCGCCGGTGCGCTGCTGCCGCGGCCGCACCTCATCGAGCTCGCCAACGCGACCGGGGGCCAGATCATCGTGCCGACCGGCGCGCTGCTCGGGCTCGACGCCGTGTCAGCCGCCGCCGAAGGCGCGATTCATTCGGTCCGCATGATCACCCGCAAGCCGCCCGCCGGCCTCTCGGGTGCGCCTTATCTGGTGAAGAACGGCATCTCCGTCGCCGGGCTCAATGCGGCGAAACGCATCTTCGCCGGAACCGCGCGCGAGGCGGCGGCCGGCTTCCCGGAGAACGTCAATGTGGTCGCGGCACTCGCGCTGGCCGGCGTCGGGCCGGACCGCACCACGATCGAGATCTGGGCCGATCCCGCGGTCGCGCGCAACTGCCACACCATCGAGGTCGACGCCGACTCGGCGCGCTTCTCGCTCGCGATCGAGAACATCCCGTCGGAAAATCCCAAGACCGGCAGGATCACGGCGCTGTCCGTGCTCGCCGCGCTGCGCAAGCTCAACGCGCCGCTCCGGGTGGGGACCTGAGCAGGCGGCTGCGAGCGTCGCGATCGCGCGACGAAGCAAGCAGATTGCTTCGATACGCTTGCAGTGCCGATCAGTCCTTCGCGCGCTCCACGTAGGAGCCGTCCGCGGTCGAGACCACGATGCGGGTCCCGGTCACGATATGGGTCGGCACCGAGGTGCGCCCCCCGTTCGACAGCAGCGCCGGTTTGAACGATCCGGACGCGGTCTGCCCCTTCAATGCCGGCTCGGTCTCGACGACCTCGAGAGTGACCTTCTGGGGCAGCTCGATCGACACCGGCGTTCCCTCGTGCACCTGGAGCTTCACCGACATCTCCGGCTGCAGGTACTTGGCGGCGTCGCCGATCATGTCTTCCTGCGCGGTGATCTGCTCGTAATTGTCCATGTTCATGAAATGGAAGCCTTCGGCGTCGTTGTAGAGGAACTGATACGAGCGTTCCTCCACGTGCGCGCGCTCGACCTGATCGGTGGTCTTGAAGCGCAACGACGATTTCACGCCGTCGCTCAGCCGACGCATGTCCAGCTGGGTCACCGGCGTGCCCTTGCCGGGATGGATGTTTTCGGCCGTCAGGATGACGTAGAGCTTGTCGTCGATGTCGACGATGTTTCCCTTGCGGAGCGAGCTGGCAATGACTTTCACGGGATGTTCCTCGACAGGCATGAGGCCAAACGGCCCTCGCCGCGCCTGCGGGGAGGGACCGCAGGCCCCGTTCGGGGCCGGAACATACTGATTATGTGGGCTAGCGCCAGCGCTTTTCGCAAGGCCGGGGAGCTGCTTTGAATGACCGCATCGTCACCGTGGTGGACCCCGGATGTGCATGCCGACCGGCGCCCGCTTCTGGTCGTCCGCGCGCAGGTGCGGGCAGCCTTGCGGGCGTTCTTCGCGGCCCGCGATTTCCTCGAGGTCGAGGCCGGCATCTTGCAGCGCTCGCCCGGCAACGAGGCCCATCTGCACGCCTTCGCGACCGAGCTGGTGACGCCGGCGATGACGCGCGAGCGGCTCTATCTGCATACGTCGCCGGAGTTCGCCGCCAAGAAGCTGCTGGCGGCCGGCGAACAGCGGATCTTCGAGTTCGCCCGCGTGTTTCGCAACCGCGAGCGGGGCGCGCTGCATCATCCTGAATTCACCTTGCTCGAATGGTACCGGGCCGGCGAGACCTATGACGCGATGATGGACGATTGCGCCGCCATCCTCGCGCTGGCAGCGCGAGCTGCGGGTGCCGGGCAGATCTCGTTCCGCGGCCGGGCCGCGGACCCGTTCGCACCGCCGGAACGCGTCACGGTGGCGGAAGCCTTTGCGCGCTTCGCCGGCATCGACCTCCTCGCGACCCTCCGCCCGCAGGCCGGCGATCGCGATGCGCTGGCGCGGCAGGCGCGCGCCGCCGGGGTGCGCTGCGCTGATGACGACGACTGGAGCGATGTCTTCAGCCGTGTCCTGGTCGAGCGGATCGAGCCGCAGCTCGGGCTCGGGCGGCCCACCGTGCTCTGCGAATATCCGGCTGTCGAGGCGGCGCTCGCGCGGCCCAAGGCTTCAGATCCGCGTGTCGCCGAGCGCTTCGAGCTTTACGCGTGCGGCGTCGAGCTCGCCAACGGGTTCGGCGAGTTGACCGATTCGGCCGAGCAGCGCCGGCGTTTCGACAGCGAGATGGCCGAGAAGCGGCGGCGCTACGGCGAGAGCTACCCGCTCGACGAGGATTTCCTGGCTGCGCTTGGCCGCATGCCGGACGCGAGCGGCTGCGCACTCGGTTTCGATCGGCTCGTCATGCTGGTGACGGGTGCGACCCGCATCGATCAGGTGATCTGGACGCCGCTTCCGGCCCCGGAGTGAGCTCAGCGGCGCAGCACGAACGCCTCGACGGATTGGCGCTGTTCCCATCCGGCCCGTTCCAGCTCGGGCCTTGCCTGCTCGGCTTCCGGGTAACCGAGGCAGAAATAGCCGATGAAGCGCCAGGCGAGCGGCACCTCGAGGATCGCCTTGACGCGCTCGGGATCGAGGATCGACACCCATCCCATCCCAATCCCCTCCGCCCGCGCCGCGAGCCACATGGCCGTCATGGCGGCAACCACGGAATATTCGGCCATTTCCGGCATGGTCTGCCGGCCAAGTCCGTGGCCGGTCTCGGTTGCTCGGTCGGCAAAGACCGCGAGATGGCCGGGCGCCTCGGTGAGGCCAGCGAGCTTGAGCGCCGCATAGCGGCCGGCCTGCTCGCCCTCATAGGCAGCAAGCGCGGCCGCGTTGCAGGCGGTGAAATCGTCGAGAATGGCGCGACGGCGCTCCGGGCTGTTGACGACGACGAACCGCCAGGGCTGGCTCAGGCCGACCGATGGCGCCAGGCATGCGACCGCGATCAGGCGGTCGAGGGTGCCGGGCGCAAGCGCATCGGTGCGGAAGCGCCGCACGTCGCGGCGCCAGACCAGCAGGTCGTGCAGCCGGGCGCGAAACTCGTTGTCAAACTCCATCCGGCAGTCATACCGCCGGATGCGCCGCGCGGCCAAGATCGCGCGACGCGGTTGCGCGTTTTCCAAATGTGGAGTTTGGTCCGCCATTCCCGCTGTCCGCCAAGGTCGTGACCATGCGAACCCCCGCAAGGACTTTGCGTCATCCGAGCGAGCTTGTGCGCGCCGGCCTGGTGCCGCCAGAACGCCTGTCCGCGCTCGAGCGGGTTGCCGCCCGCTATGCGGTGGCGATCAGCCCGGCGCTCGCGGAGCTGATCGATCCGTCCGATCCGCAGGATCCGATCGCGCGCCAGTTCGTGCCGGACCCGGCGGAGCTCGACGTCGCCGCCGAGGAGCGCAGCGATCCGATCGGCGACGACGCGATGAGTCCAGTCCCCGGCATCGTGCATCGCTATCCGGACCGCGTGTTGTTGAAGCTCGTGCACGTCTGTCCCGTGTATTGCCGGTTTTGCTTTCGCCGCGAGATGGTGGGGCCGCATGGCCGGCCCGCGCTCACACCTGCCGAACTCGCCGCGGCGCTGGCTTATATTCAGGGGCGGCGCGAGATCTGGGAGGTGATCCTGACCGGCGGCGATCCGCTGGTTCTGTCAGCACGCCGTCTGCGCGAGGTTGTGCGCGAGCTCGCAAGGATCCAGCACGTGAAGATCATCCGGGTGCATACCCGCGTTCCGGTCGCCGTGCCGGAGCGGGTGACGCGCGAGACCACGCGCGCGCTCAAGGCCGCCGGCAAGGTGAGCTACGTCGTGCTGCACGTCAACCATCCGCGCGAGCTCGGCGCGGCGGCACGCGCCGCCTGCGCACGGCTGATCGACGCCGGAATCCCGATGCTCAGCCAATCGGTGCTGCTCAAGGGCGTGAACGACGATCCCGCGACGCTGGGCGCCCTCATGCGCGCGCTGGTCGAGAGCCGCATCAAGCCCTACTACCTTCACCACGGCGATCTCGCGCCCGGCACCGCGCATCTGCGCACCACCCTCGACCAGGGCCAGGCGCTCATGCGCGCGCTGCGCGGCCGCTACTCGGGCCTGTGCCAGCCGACCTATGTGCTCGACATTCCGGGCGGTGCCGGAAAAGTCCCGATCGGGCCGCATTACGTCGGCGCGGCGGACGGGGCGGACGGGGCGGAAGGGCAGTTCGATATCGTCGATCCTGCCGGGCGGCGGCATCGGTACCCGCCCAAGGTGTAAATTTCCCGTAACTAAGATATAAAGCGTACCCAACGCTGGGTGATATCCGGCCTTGAGGCGGCCGTAACCCGTATCCTCGGGAAAGTGGAACCGGGGCGATGCATTTATGTGCTATATCAAACAATTGGCCGCAATCGGCGGCTGCTGAAGCGGTCCAGAGTGCGTGATGTTTCTGCCACAGTCTGATGAAAACTTGTGCGGGTCGGCTTTATCGTGATTGACCATTAGGATCGCTGATTTATACGAATTTAATGCGAGCACGGGCTTTCTTGATCGGAAGTTAATGGTCGCGCCCGGAAGGGGGGCACCCTCCCGGAGATGAAAATTGGAGGGTCATCAATGCGAATGGTCAAAAGCCTTCTCCTCGGCTCGGCGGCGGGACTTGTCGCGGCGGCTGGGGCACAGGCGGCCGATCTTCCCGTAAAGGCCAAGCCGGTCGAATACGTGAAGGTCTGCAGCCTGTATGGAGCAGGCTTCTGGTACGTGCCGGGG
>DASTZX010000089.1:0-7865 GCA_035764045.1 Xanthobacteraceae bacterium
CGAGCGCAAGGACGACATGGCGTTCTTCGAGAAGTTCGTCGACAAGGACTGCGTCGCGCGGCTCGGCGCGATGATCGAGTCCAAGTTCGAGCGCATGGACTACGGCGACGCGATCCGCGTGCTCGACCAAGCTCAGAAGACCGGCGAGAAGTTCGAGTTCCCGGTGAGCTGGGGCATCGATCTGCAGAGCGAGCACGAGCGGTTCCTCACCGAGAAGGTCGTGAAGGGCCCGGTCGCGGTGATCAACTACCCGAAGGACATCAAAGCGTTCTACATGCGCATGAACGACGACGGCAAGACCGTCGCCGCGATGGACGTGCTCGCGCCCGGCATCGGCGAGATCATCGGCGGCAGCCAGCGCGAGGAGCGGCTCGACGTGCTCGACGCGCGCATGGCGGAGCGCGGCATCGACGCGGCGCATTACGGCTGGTACCGCGACCTGCGCCGCTATGGCACGGTCCCGCATGCCGGCTTCGGCCTCGGCTTCGAGCGCACGCTCGCCTATGTCACGGGCCTCGCCAATGTGCGCGACGCGATTCCGTTTCCGCGCACGCCCGGGCATGCGGATTATTGAGGGGGGCCGACTCGCGCAGGCGAGCGCCCGTCGTGCGACGACCGCTGATCCCGTCAGCCTGAGGTGCGAGCGAAGCGAGCCGCGAACAATGATCGGCCGATGCGGTTCAGCATCGTACGGGACACCGCATTGGCCGCCGCCCTTCGAGCCTCGGCGTTGCGTGCCGAGCGCCTCAGGGTGACGGTGAACATCAGTGGATCGGCATGCGTCGGCGTGGCGGTGACGCACCCGGCCGGAAATGCCGTCGCTCCCCGGCGCGTTCGGGCGCGGCCTCGCCGGTCTCCGGCACGATGGATGGTCCGGGCTGGGCGAGCAGCAGCGCCTTGTGCGCCTCCCATGCCGCCGCCGGCTCCAGCTCCTGGAGGAACTGCACCGCACCGCCGGCAAGGAGCGCGACCGGCAGGCCGTCGCGATAGAGCAGGCGGTTGCCGGTGAGTGCCGCAAGCCGAGGGCCCGGCGTGAGGATGCCGACCAGGTTGAGCGGGTCGGCGCCCGAGATCGATACGAATGCACCCGATGCCGGCCGGCGGCGCATCTCGCGCAAGCCTCCGACCGCATCGGGCAATGCGAATTGCTCGCCCGAGAAACCCGCGACGAAGCGGCCGCCGCGGATTTCGCCGCGGCTTTCCAGCCGGCGAAACACCCGCAGCAGGTCGCGCCATGGCGGCAGCCAGTCCGCCTCGCGTTCGATCAGCCGCCAGAAGACGACTCCATAGCGGCGCAGCAGGATGCGGGCGATGTGCTCGATCGCCTCCGGCCCGGGCTGCGCGGGCGCCGCACGGCGCGCGAGCGCCCAGCGGCCCGCATCCTCCATGCCGAACGAGGCCGTACGGCGCCGGCGCCGGCCGCCGCCATAAGGCTTGCGTTCGTTCGATGGGACGAGCAGGGCGCGCAGGCCTGCAAAGCTGTCCGAGGTCACGCGGCCGCAGGCGACGAGCTCCGCCAGCGCATCCTCGACCTGAGTGCGCAGCAAACCGGTGCCTTCGACCAATTCATAGAAGAATGACGCGCCATGTTGCCGGATGAGCTCGACGACGCGCTCGGCCGGATGGCTGAGCTGGACGCCATTCTGTTGCGGCGCCAGCGCGGTCCAAAAGCCTGCATGGCGGCGCGCCAGCAAGGTGATCGGGGTCGTGCGCACGGGCGAGACCTTGGACGAGTCGGAGCGGGCGTTGCGCGGCTTGAGCCGCGTCCACGAGACGTGGCCGGCGAGGCAGCGCGCGTCGAGCCAGGCCGGATCATAGCCGGCGAGGCGGGCGGGAAGGATCTCGGTCTCCCATGCGCCGGCGGGCGCCTCGAAGCCTTCGAGCTGGGCGACCACCGGGTCGAGCGCGGCGGCCCCTTGCATGCGCGTGTCCGGCGTGACGCGCTGCCAGGCGAGCAGGAAGCGCAGGAAATCGCGCGCCGCCACGGGCTCGATCTCGGCGCGCAGGCGCTTGACCGTGTAGCTGTTGATGCGGGCGAGCAGCCGGCGCTCGCACCATTCGTCGGCGGGCGCGCCCGGCGAAAACCGTCCGCGCATCGCAAAACCTTCGACCTCGAGTGCCGCCAGCGCCCCCGCGATGTCGGTCGCCGCGAGTCCCAAAGGCGTTGCCAGCGCCTCCGGTGTGACCACGCCGAGGCCTTCGAGACGGCCGCGAATGATCTCGACCAGCGCCTCGTCCGGCGTCCAGGCGCGCTCGGCCTCGGCGCCCGATGCGGCGATCGGCGGATCGAGCGTCGTGTCCGGCCACGCCGCGTCGAACTGGGGCAGGCGCTCGGCCGTGACCCAGAATGCCGCGTGCCGCGTCCGCATGCGCGTCACGCGTTTCGCGCGCGCCAGCTCGGCGAGCCAGCCGGACCATTCGGGCGATTTCGCCTCGTCCTCGCTCACGAAGCCGAGCCAGACCAGCGCATCGTGCAGCTCGTCCGCATTGGTCGCCTCGGGCCAGGCCTCGCCGCGCACGCGCGCAATCGCCTCCGGATCGAGTCGGCCGATGTCGGCGGCATCCTGGGGCGACAGCCAGCGGCGGCTCATCACCGCCTGGGTGCGCCGCTCTTCCAATGGCGCGTCGTCGAGATAGGCGTAGGGACGGGCGGACAGCACTTCGAGCGCGAGCGGCGAAGGCTCGGTGAGATCGCGCGCGACGACCCGGACTTCGCCCGCTTCGATGCGGGCGAGCAGACGCTCGAGGCCCGCGATATCCATCGCCTCGTCCAGGCAGTCGGTGATCGTCTGACGCACCAGAGGATGGTCCGGCACCTCGCGCTCGCCCGGCAAATTCTCGGCGCAGGCGATCTGATCGGGAAACACCGCGCCGATCAGGTCTTCGGCCGCCATGCGGGCGAGCTGCGGCGGGACTTTTCGGCCGCCGCGGAAGCGGGGCAGGGCGAGCGCGACGCCGATCACCCAGCGCCAGCGCGTGACGAACATCGGCGCATCGAGCATGGCCTGGATGAGCACATCCTTGACGGTGGCGGCGCGCAGATATTGCGTGACCTCCTCCAGCGCGAAGCTGTGCGCGTGGGTGAGCGAGATCACGATATTGTCTTCCGTCGCGGCCGCCTGGAGCTCGAAGTTGAACTTGCGGCAGAAGCGCTTGCGCAGCGCCAGGCCCCAGGCGCGGTTGATCCGGCTGCCATAGGGCGAATGGATGACGAGCTGCGCACCGCCGGTCTCGTCGAAGAAGCGCTCGAGCACGATGGTGTCGCGGGTCGGCAGCGCGCCGAGCGCCGCATGGGCCGCCGCCAGATAGTCGATCAGTTGGCGGGCGGCGGGCTCGGCAATCCCGCGCGCGATCAGCCATGCAATCGTGTCCTCGCGGCTCGGATCGGCATTGAGCCGTTGCGCGATCGCGGCGCGAAGGGCGGACACGGATTCGGACAGCTCGTCGCTACGGCCCGGCGCCTCGCCGAGCCAGAACGGGATGGTCGGCGCCATGCCGTGTGCGTCCTCGACCCGCACCAGGCCGCGCTCGACCCGGATGATGCGGTAGCTCTTGTTGCCGAGCTGGAAGATGTCGCCCGCCAGGCTCTCGACCGCAAAGTCCTCGTTGACGGTGCCGATGACGTGATTGTCCGGCTCGAGATGCACCTGGTAGTCGGCGTTCTCCGGAATCGTGCCGCCCGAGGTGAGCGCGGTCAGGCGGGCGCCGCGCCGGCCGCGCAGCGTGTGGTTGACGGAATCGTGGTGGATCAGCGCGCCGCGCCGGCCGCGCCGGGTGCTGAAGCCCTCGGCCAGCATGGCGATGACGGCGGCAAAGTCCTTGCGTTCGAGCCCGCGATAAGGCCAGGCGCGGCGGACGAGCGCATAAAGGTCATTCTCGTCCCAATCGCGCGTCGCGACCTCGGCGACGATCTGCTGGGCCAGCACGTCGAGCGGTGCCTCGCGGATCGTCAGGCGATCGAGCTCGCCGCGGCCGACGCTGTCGAGCAGCGCCGCGCATTCGACCAGGTCGTCGCGCGAGAGCGGAAACAGCCGGCCTTTCGGGGTGCCGGCGACCGCGTGGCCCGAGCGGCCGACCCGCTGCAGGAAGCTTGCGATGCCGTGCGGCGAGCCGAGCTGGCAGACGAGGTCGACGTCGCCGATGTCGATGCCGAGCTCGAGCGAGGCAGTCGCGACCAGCGCCTTCAGCTTGCCGTGCTTGAGGCGCTGCTCGGCGTCGAGGCGCTGCTCCTTGGCGAGGCTGCCGTGATGGGCGGCCACAACGATCTCTTCAACCTCCCCGTCCGGGGGAGGGTGGCCCAGGCGCAAGGACAGTTGCCGCGTCACCCGCTCGGCCATCCGGCGCGTGTTGACGAAGATCAGCGTGGTGCGATGGGCCTCGATGAGCGCGGCGAGCCGGTCGTAGACCTGCTCCCAGACTTCCGCCGACATGATGGCTTCGAGCGGCGAGTCCGGCACTTCGAGCGCGAGATCGCGCGCGCGGATGTGACCGGTGTCGATGATGCGGCACGGAATGCGCTTGTCACCGGACTCGTCGCCGAACTTCTCGCCGACCAGGAAGCGGGCGATGGTCTCGATCGGCTTCTGGGTGGCGGAGAGGCCGACGCGCAGCAGCTTTCGCCCGCACAGCGCCTCCAGGCGTTCGAGCGAGAGCGCAAGATGCGTGCCCCGCTTGTTGGGAGCGAGCGCATGGATCTCGTCGACGATCACGGTCCGTGTCGTCGCCAGCATCTTTCGCCCCGATTCGGAGCCGAGCAGGATGTAGAGCGATTCCGGCGTGGTCACCACGATGTGCGGGGGGCGCCGATGCATGCGGGTGCGTTCGCCCGCGGGCGTGTCGCCGGTGCGCACCCAGGTGCGGATCTCGACGTCCGGCAAGCCGCGCTCGCGCAAGCCCGCGCGAATGCCGGCGAGCGGCGCTGCGAGGTTGCGCTGGATGTCGTTGGAGAGGGCCTTGAGCGGCGAGACGTAGACGATCTGTGTCGCATCTTCGAGCGTTCCGGCGAGGCCCTGGCGGACCAGGTCGTCGATCGCGGCCATGAACGCCGCCAGCGTCTTGCCCGATCCGGTCGGCGCGGCGAGGAGCACGTTCTGCCCGGCCACAATCGCCGGCCACGCCTCCGCCTGCGCGGGCGTCGGCGCGGCAAAATGGCGGTCGAACCAAGCGGCCACCGCGGGATGGAACAAGGCTTTCAGTGTCATGGCCGACCGTGCGCGGCGGGAGAAACGCCGCCTGTGCCCCGTGCGAGTCCGGCACGACGGCGAGCAAGTCCCACGGTCATATGGCGTTTTATGCTGCGAGTTCAAGGCGCAAGCCGCCTGACCGGCGCCGTGCGCACGCGGCTAGAGTACGCCATCGAGGCTCGCTCTCGCTGCTGAGCGTGCGCGTTCGAACCGTTCGCATCGAACCAAGCGCCTGTCCGCGGGTTTCATTGTCGGAACTAGGTCCAGAATCCTGCAGAACTGGGAGGTTTGCATGTTTGCACAAAGACATTCTCTTGCGGCAACGGTTGCGGCGTCGGCGATTATCCTGGCGTTCGGCGCCGCGGCGCACGCCACCATGGCAAGGACCGAAATGCGAGTTACGACCGACGGTATTTGGACACGTGCGACGGTCCACCACGCCGCCACGCATCGAAATTGCCGCATCGAGGGCGGGCGGCGCGTGTGCGGGGTCTACCGGCCCGGATCCCTCTGGACACCCACGCCCACCGAATCTTCGCGCATGACCCGGTTCGGTTTCTCGACCGGGGGCAGCGCGAACGTCTTCTTGCATCACAGCAGCACGACTGGAAGCGGCGAAGCCGAACAAGGGACGACGTTGCGCAGCGTGTTCCCAAATTCCGTCAGCGGAGCCGGCGGCCACTGATCGCCGCCGTTCTACGTCCGCTCCCTGCCGCAGCCGTCAGCTTGGCTCATCCTGAGCCGCGGTCGCGCCTGCGTCTCAAGTCCGACCCAGCTTCGATCGTGAGCCAGCGCGGCCGCGACATGCGCCTGCGCCTGCGCGCTACAATCTGTGTCGCAGGTTGGCCGAGTTGATCACGCCCTCCGCGCCGAGTTCGCGCTCCGCGTGACAGTTGCGGCGGCGTTGAGCTTCGGGATCTCCGACGGACTGCACGCGGACGCGGCTGCGACACCCCGGAGAAATTGACGATTCTCAAGGCCGCAGGCCGCCGTCGCGCCTACGTTCTTCGGCGCGCGTTGAACCGCTTGCGCTGAACCAAGCGTGTTGCCGCGTGTTGCTCCCTCGGGATGAGGTCCGAACCTGGCGGGACATTGGGAGGTTTCGATGTTTGCGCAAAGACGTTTTCTTGCGGTGACGATCGCGGCGCCCGCGGCCCTGCTGGCGTTCGTCGGAGTCGCGTATGCGACAATGCCGAGAGCCACAATGGAACTGCGGTCTGCGTCCGACGATATCGGTGATCGCGCGACGGTGCAGCGCGTGGCCGCGCATCGGAAGTGCCGCAGCGAAGGCGGCCGGCGCGGATGCGGGTCGGAGCGGGGTTCGTATCCCCTCACGACGAAGTTCGGGTTCGCGACCGGAGGCAATCCGAATATCGGGCCTCGCAATCCCGTCTACAGGCCGGGATCACTGTGGACCCCGACGCCCACAATATTTCCTCGCACAACCGAGTTCGGCTTCGGGACAGGAGACACCCCGCGTACTTTCCTGCATCCCTCTCCGCTTCCGCCCAGCAGCAGCTTCACGACTGGCAGCAGCGTTTTCGGCCACGGGATAAACTTGCGCAGCGTGTTCCCGGATACCATCGGTGGACACCTCCGCTCATTGGGCGGCACCCGGTCGTTGGGATCCGGCGGTGGTCTATCGGGAGGAAGCCACGGAGGCGGCGGCTTGCACTGATCGCCGTCGTTCTGCATTTGCGCTTCTTGCCGCGATCGTCGGCGCCGGTCATCGTGACCGGCGGCCGTGCCTGCGTCTGAAGCCCCACCAGCTTCAACCGTGAATCCGTGCGGCGGCGGCGTGCGGCTGCAGCTTGCCCGCCAGCCTGCTCCGCGGCAGGCAGGCCTGCCTGATCACGCTTCTCCGCGGCGCTCGCATCGGGGGTGCTCCATGAACGGCACATCGACCGGCTTGATCGGGCGGGGCGCGCTGCTCGGCCCCATCCGCCAGCACCGCGCCGAGCTCGCGCTTGCGCTCCGCGTGACGGTCGCGGCGGTGTTGAGCTTTGCGGTCTCGGACGTGCTCCACGTGCCGCTGCCGCTGTGGACGGTGCTCACCGCCGTCATCCTCACGCAGGCGACCTTCGGCAGCTCGCTCAAGGCGACCATCGATTACATGGTCGGCACGTTCTGCGGCGCGGTCTATGGCGGCGTCGTCGCGATCTTCATTCCGCATGAGGGCGAGCTCGCGCGCGCCGCCATCCTGGCGCTGACCGTCGCGCCGCTTGCGCTGCTCGGCGGATTGAAGCCGAGCTTCAGCACCGCGACGTTCACGGGCGTGCTGGTCCTCATGGTGCCGGAGATCACCCATGTCAGTCCGCTCGATTCGTCGGTGTATCGGATCATCGAAGTCGCAGTCGGCGCACTGACGGCACTGGTCGCCTCGATGGTGGTGGTCCCGACGCGGGCGCACACCTTGCTGGTCGAAGCGGCGGCCCGCATGCTCGACCTCATGGCGCAGGCCATTTCCGAGCTCATCGCCGCGCTGACGGAAGGGCGCGACGCGGCGGCTGGTCTGGCGATCCAGGGTCGGATCGGCGACCTGCTCTCGCGCTGCGAGGCGCTGGCCACGCAGGCGCGCCACGAGCGGCTCGGCCTTTTGGCCGCCAAGCAGCAGGATTCCGGGCCGCTGCTGCGCACCCTCCTGCGGCTGCGTCACGACCTCGTCATCCTCGGGCGCGCAGC
>DASTZX010000090.1:0-17336 GCA_035764045.1 Xanthobacteraceae bacterium
TCAAGGATGCGCCGCATCCGAACGCCGCCAAGCTCTTCCTCACCTGGTACATGGCCAAGGAGCAGCAGAGCCGGATCGGCGTGTTCTCGGCGCGCGTGGACGTTCCGCCGCCCGCGGGGCTCAAGCCGCTCTCATCCTACCGGGTGGCGAACGGCTACCGCGAATTCGTGACCGACCAGGGCAAGCTCGCCCAGATGCGCAAGCGGTTCGAGGCCTTGACCGGGCCAGTGGTGAACACCGGCGGCGTGCGCTGAGCCGCCAAGACACTGCGAAGATTCCGTCCTGACCCCGCCAAACGCGCCAAGCGCCGTCATGACACCGGCTGCCGTCTGTGCTTGAATTTTTGTCATAACGTCGGTCCTGTCGCCGCGGCTGCCCGCATTGCGGCCGGGCCTGGCAGGCAATGAGGTTCTCGACCGTGATCATCCAGACTGCGCCTGCGGGCGAGCCGCGCCTTGCCGTCATGATGTATGAGCACACCGCGCTCGCCCATCAGTTCGCCCGCGAATTCGGCAATGGCGCATTCGAGCCGGCGCAGCCCGCCGACCTGATGTGCCACGTCGTGCTGCATCACGACGCCGGCTGGTTCGAGTTCGACCGCGACCCGGTGACC
The DNA here is from genome assembly GCA_035764045.1 of Xanthobacteraceae bacterium. Classification (GTDB taxonomy): domain Bacteria; phylum Pseudomonadota; class Alphaproteobacteria; order Rhizobiales; family Xanthobacteraceae; genus JAVDCA01. The sequence continues at coordinate 614 of DASTZX010000090.1, forward strand.
GACCCCAAGACGGCGCTGCCGTACAATCTGGTCGACACGCCCCCTGAATACATCACCGTCACCAGCCGCCGCTCGCCCGACTACAATCAGCGGCAGCACCCGTTCTGCGGGCTGATCTCGAGCATGCACAGCTGGGGCCTCTACAATGGGCGTTACGGCCTCTCCAGCATGGTGCTGATCGACAAGATTCCGCCGCAGGACAGGCCGCTCGCACAGCGCATGCTCGACGACGAGCTCGTGCGCCAGAAGCGGCTCAAGGAGGAGCTCGCCAAGGACCCCAAGACCGCGGGCTGGATCGACGAGTCGAAGCTCTTCCAGAACTACAAGCAGCTGCAATTCGTCGATACCCTCGCGCTCTATTTCAATCGCACCCATCCGCGCGAGCGCGGGGAAACCACGTTCACGCACGTGCCGTTGACCGCCCGTGAAGACGCAACCGTCACGATCCGGCCGAAGGACGAGGGTATCTACGCACTGTCGCCGTTTCCGTTCGGGGCGGAGGGTGCCGAGTTCGCCTTTGCGGGACGGCATATCGCGCCGGGCGAGCATGAACGGCAGGGTGGCTGGCCGAACGTGCTGCGCCAGGCTCCGCCCGTGTGGGAGCGCTTGCGCCTGGTCGCCGCATGAGCGCGCCGCTCGAAGTCAACGATCCGCAGGTGCTCGCGGATCTCACCGCCGCCTTCGAGGCCTACGAACGCGCGCTGGTCGACAACGACATCCCGGCCCTCAACCGGATGTTCTGGGACAGCCCGCTGACGCTGCGCTACGGCACGCGCGCGCACGAGCTCCTGCGCAGCCATGCGGAAATCGCCGAATTCCGCCTCAAGCGCGGCGCGGTCGACCAGCGCCGCACGCTGCGTAACACCCGCATCGTCACATTCGGCCGCGACTTCGGCGTCGCGAACACCGAATTTAGTCCCGCCGGCTCGGACAAGATCGGCCGGCAAAGTCAGACCTGGGTGCGTACCGCCGAAGGCTGGAAGATCGTCTCCGCGCACGTGTCATTCGGCGCGTGACCGGAATCGGGCCTTCAGTCGCGGCGCGCGGCGACTGGCGCGGCGCCGCGTGCGAACTGCGCGGCGCTGCGGCCTGCCAGTCGGCCGAAGGTCGCGCCGGACATGAGTCCGGTGCCGCTGGCGTAGTTGTGATAGAAAAGCCCGCCCACGATCTCGCCCGCCGCATAGAGGCCCGGGATCACCCGTCGGTAGAGATCCTCCACCTCGGCCTGGGTTGAGATCTTCAATCCGCCGAACGTGAAGGTCACACCGGTGGTCACGTGATAGGCGTGGAACGGCGGCGTATCGAGCGGATTGGCCCAGTTCGTCTTGTCGATCGCGAGGCCGACGGTCCTGCGGCCGTCGAGCACATTGGGGTCGAACGGGCGGTCGGCGCGGCATGCCGCATTGAACGCCTGCACCGTGCGCAGAAAGGCATCCGCATCGACCCCGTCGAGCTTCCCGGCCAATTCCTCGAGCGTGCCGGCCTCGGCCTTGCTCACCCGCCGGATGCGGTATTCGCCGCGCAGCAAATGATTGACCTTGGCGTCGAACACCTGCCAGGCGAACATCCCCGGCTGCTTCACGATCTCGGCGCCGTATTTCGCATAGGTGTGGCTGTGGAAATTGGCGCCCTCGTCGAGGTAGCGCTCGCCCCGGGCGTTGATCAGCAGGCCAAAGGGGTAGTTGTGCTTCTGGAACTGATCTCCGACGGTGAGGTCGCCATAGGGCGGCGCATTGACGTCCCATGCCACGGAGTGACAGCCGGACCAATGACCGTATGGCCGCGCGCCGATCGCGAGCGCCATGGTGAGGCCGGCGCCCATGTTGAAGCGGGTGCCGCGGACCTTTGCCAGCTCCCAGCCGGGCCCGAGATAGCGCGCGCGCATTTCCGGGTTGGATTCGAAGCTGCCGCAGGCGAGGAGGATCGCGCCGGCCTTGATCTCGACCGGGACGCCGTTCCGCTCGGCAACGACGCCCGTCACTCGTCCGTCCTCACGGACGAGGCGCACCGCGGGCGTGGCAAAGCTGATCGGGATGCCGCGCCGCTCGGCATTGGCATAGAGCGCCCGCAGCATTTCCGGGCCGCCACCCCAGATGTGCAGCGCGAGGCCGCCCCAGAACTTGAACTTGCCGTCGACCTTGTAGGCCTGCCGGCCGAGGCCCGGCTGCAGCTTGACGCCTTGGCGGGCGAACCATTTCGCGGTGTCGAGACTGCCGCGGACGAGGATCTCGGCCAGGTCGGGATCGGTGCGATACTGCGTGAGCGCGAACAGATCGTCGAAGAACTGTTCTTCCGTGTAGGTGCCGAAATCGACATGGTCCAAATTCTCCTGGGCGAGCGACGGCAGCACAGCGGCGAGGTCGTCCACGCCGCGAAAAGCGAAGCGGAACGCCCCGCCGGTGAAATGCGAGTTGCCGCCGCGTTCCTCGAACGGCGCCGCTTCGAGCATCAGCACCCGCGCGCCGGCTTCGTGGGCAGAAATTGCGGCGCACAGGGCGGCATTGCCGGCCCCCACCACGAGCACGTCCGGCCGCTCGCGCAACATATCGTCTGATCGCATACTATCCCTTACGCTCCCCGCTTCTGATGGAGGCCCGCGTGACCATCCTGCAATCCGGCGCCCGGTCCACCCGCCGCCCCGGCGCGACGCTCGCGTTGCTCCTCGGCCTGGCCGCCGCGGACTTGTTCGCTGCAGCCTTGCCGGCGGCCGGGCAGGCCTATCCGGCACGCCCGATCATGATCATCGTGCCGTTTGCGGCAGGCGGCGGCAACGATGTCCTCGCCCGGCTGTTGGCGCAGCATATGGGCGCCTCGCTCGGCCAGCAGATGTTCGTGGAGAACCGCGCAGGGGCGGGCGGCACGGTGGGCGCGCGGGCGGTCGCCAAGGCGGCACCGGACGGTTACACCTTGATGGTCGGACACTCCGGTGTCTTCGCGATCGCGCCCAGTCTTTACGCCACGCCCGGCTATGACCCGCGTAAGGACTTCTCGCCCGTCGGGTTGATCGGCTCGTTCCAGCAGATTCTCGTCGTCCACCCGTCAGTCCCGGTGCATAGCGTCGCCGAACTGATTGCGTTAGCGAAGCGCGAGCCCGGCAAGCTGACCTATGCAACCGCCGGAGTGGGCTCGGGCTCGCACCTGTCGACCGAGCTCTTTGCCGGCATCGCCGGGATCCGGCTCACGCACGTGCCCTATCGCGGGACGGGGGCGGTGCTGACCGACCTGATCGGCGGCCGCGTCGACATGATTATCACGACGCTGCCGTCGGTGATCGCGGCCATTCGCAGTGGACTGCTGCGCGCCGTCGCCGTCACCGGCGAGAGCCGCTCGCCGCTGTTTCCCGACCTGCCGACCTTCGCCGAGTCGGGCGTGCCCGGCTATGTGGCGGTGATCCATTACGGGATGGTGGCGCCCGCCGGCCTCGATAGCGCCGTCGGCGAGCGCCTCAATAGAGCGCTCAATGCGGCGCTTGCCGACCCGCAGGTGCGCGCGCGCATTGCCGACGAGGGCGGCGAGGCACTGCCGGGCACGCGCGACCGGCAGACGCGCGACATCGACGTGGAGGAGATCAAGTGGAGCGCCTTGGTGCGTAAGCTTGGGATCAAGGTGGAGTGAGGGCTGCGGCCGCCGCCGACGCGACGAGCCGAGGGCCGGTTATCTCGGCATGCGGACGAAAATCTCGTAGACCGCGACCAGCACCTCGACGACGATCAGCGCCACGATCGTCACCTCGAGCCTGACGCTGCGCTCGGTGTCGATGATGTCGGTGAGCGCGCGCGTCGTCTCGTCGATGACCGAAAGCTTGCGCGCAAGCCCGGCGGCGCGCTCCTTGAGCTCGTATTCATCGACCAGCCGCCCGTGCAGTCGATCGAGCTCGGGATGGTCCCACAGAATGTCGGGCTTTTCCTGCACTTCCACCCGGCCCGACATGCGGTGGTGCACCAGTAGGGCGTTGCCGATCTTCTTCAGAATCTCGCGCCGGTTCGAGGGTGAGCGGCCGGTACGCGCGAGCGTCGCGGCGAACGGCTCGACCACCTCGATCACCTTGGCCACCTCGCGCTCGTCGCGCCCCAGGGCGACGTTCTTGCCCAGGACGTCGGCGAGCACCAGCAGGCGCGGGGGCGAGAGATCGCGCAAGGAAACCGGCCCGCCGGGGGCGATCTGGTCCTCGCCGTCGGGCGCGATCTCGATGAGGGCGGTTTCGTCCTCCGGCCGCGCAAAGGCGCTCGTGACGCGCGGCTGGAGGGCGCGGATGAGCTCATCCTCCTCGACCGGCGAAAGCCCGATAAGCACGACGGCGCCATAGCGAAACAGCACCGCATACCCGTTCTGGCCGACCCGGAACGCGAGCGGTATCGTGGAAATGACATCGCTTCGCTCGAGCCCGGCGAGATCGATGCGTTCGCCCAGCAGAAGGGCGCGCACCGTCACCTGACGCGACGACGCTGTGTTTGCGGATCGGAGATCCAGGTTCGTCATGAAAATCGCCGAGCGGCATTCCGCTCTCCCGGGCCGGTAGACCAACGGCGCGCTGCTTGCGGCGGTTCCCTGTCACAAAAATGTCATACACGGCCGCGCGGCGGCGATGTGCCCCCCTGGAATTCGGTCGTATGATTCGCGATTATCAGCCGCCTCCGTTCTCGGCTGCGTGTTTCCAAAATGTCCGCTCCGCGTGAAATCGAGCTCAAGCTCGAGGTGCCGCCCGACTATTTGCCGCGCCTGACCGAGGGCGGGCCGCTCAAGCGCGCCACGCCGGCGGGCCGCAACGCAACGCGGCTCGTTTCCGTCTATTTCGATACCGACAAGCTGAAGCTGCGCGAGAACGGCCTGTCGCTACGTGTGCGCCGGATCGGCGGGCGCCTCGTTCAGACCGTCAAGCGCGAGAACGGGGCGGGTTCGGTGCTGTTTGCGCGCGACGAGTGGGAGCAGGACATTCCCACCCGCCAACCCGACCTCAACGCCGTACGCGACACGGTCCTCGGGCCCCTTCGAAAAAAGAAGCTGCGCCGTGCGCTGCGTCCCGTGTTCGAGACGCGCGTGCGCCGCAAGGTATTCGATGTTCAGAGCGGCGACAGCAAGGTCGAGGTCGCCATCGATCGCGGCAGCGTGGAAGCCGGCCGCAAATCCTCGCCGATCTGCGAGCTCGAGCTGGAGCTCAAGGAGGGCCGGCCGGCCGATCTGTTTCGCCTGGCGAAGACGCTGGCGCAGGACGCGCCGGTGCGCCTCGCGGTCGAAAGCAAGGCGGATCGCGGCTATGCACTGCTTGGCAAGGGCAAGCCGCGTGCCGTGAAGGCGGCGCCGGTCGCGCTTTCACCGGATCTCGACGCGCGATCCGCGTTCCAGATCATCGCTCGGGCCTGTCTGCACCAGGCCGTCGTCAACCAGCCGGTGATGCTGCTGGGCGATCCCAGCGGCCTGCACCAGATGCGGGTGGGGCTGCGGCGCCTGCGCGCGGCAATATCCTTGTTCTCCAGCCTGCTCGGCGATCAGCAGACGAAAGCGGTCAAGGCCGAGCTGAAATGGATCATGGGCGAGCTCGGGCCGGCGCGCGAGCTCGAAATATTTCTGACCCGGGTCGTGAACCCCGCGGCCAAGGGTCGGCGCGACGGCCAGCTTGCCGTGCTTGGGCAAGAGCTCCAGCGCCGGCGAAAAGCGGCGTTGGCGCGTGCACGCACTGCCGCGCAGAGCGAACGCCTGCGTACCCTTTGCCTCGATCTCGCGGCGTGGATCGAGGCCGGCGATTGGACCGAGATCGGCAACGATCTGGTCCAGCTGCACCAGCAGCAAAACATCGCCGAGGCCGCCGCCGAGCAGTTGCAGCGGCGGAGGAAGAAGATCGTCAGGCGCGGCAGGCACCTGGCCCGTCTGGATGGAAAGGACCGGCACCGGCTGCGCATTGACGTCAAGAAACTGCGCTATGCGGCGGAATTCTTCGCCGGCGCGTTTCCGCGCAAGAAGCAGACGAAGCGATGGCGCGATTTCGTCGCCGCCCTCGAGCGTTTGCAGGATGCGCTCGGCGACCTCAATGACATCCGGGTGCACGAGCAGCTTTCCGAGCAGTTCGTCGAGCACGACGACTCGGGTGGCAAGCTGCTGCGCGTTCGCACCAGGAAGGCATTCGCCGCCGGCCGGCTGTCCGGGCGCGAGGAAGCGCGCCTCGCCCCGCTGATGCGCGAGGCGAGGCAGGCCTATTCGGCATTCGCGAAGGCCAAGCCGTTCTGGGGATAGCCGAGCAAAGCTCCCACTGTTCTGACCGCGCCTGTCGCTGCGGCAATTGGTGCCTTCCACAGCGTCACGAACCATTGCGCAACCGAAACAGTGGCTCCACGTCGGCTGCCGCGCAGGCCCGCGCCAGATCCTCGCCGTGCTTGGCGCCGAGGAAGATCGTCTTCGGGCATATGCGGGCGAGCTCGTCGCGCGCCGGACCTTCGCCGATCACGACTTTTGGTCCCAGGAAGGTCGAGCGCGAGAAGCGCGGCGAGGTTCTTCTCAATCGCCAGTCGGCCGACCGAAAGGAGGATGGGGCGCAGCAGGCCGAGGCTCGCGTCCGGCCGCGGCCGAAAAAGCTTGGCGTCGACGCCGCGCGGCCAGTGCATCAGACCAGCGTGCCGTAAGCCCGATCGGCCTCTCGGTGGCGATGTGGATGGCGTCGAGCGCGAGCGCGTCGATCTGCGCGGCGGCCTTGCGCGGGCTCGACAGCGCCACGCGGGGGTGGATAAGCCCCGGAGCGGCCGATTCCATCATCAAACCGTCAGGGAAGCGCCTGCGGACGTTGTCCGAACGGCATGGCTGGTGTGGGTCCGACCGATGATGTAAGGCACGACTCCCCTGAGACGTGATCATGCCGAATCGAGTTCCAAAGCGAAGACGGCAGCAGCGGCGCTTGCTGTCGACCGAAGATGTCATCGCGCTTCTTCAAGCCGAGATTAAGAAAGCCGGCAGCCAGAGCGCATGGGCGCAGCAGACCGGGGTGAATCGGAGCTCGCTCAATCTCACGCTCACCGGCCGGCGGCCGCTGCATAAGAACTTGCTCAAGGCGCTGGATCTCGACCGCGTCGTCGCCTACGCGCCGCGGCGAAGAGGACGCGGCTCGCGATGAGCAAGCCACTGCGAGCGGATGCCTGACCCGCAACGGAGCTTTGCGCGTAAGGCAGCGCACGCATCTCGCGCGAAAGCCCCGGCATAAAAAATGCCGGGGCTTCGGCGGGGGTTTTTGACGTCAGATCAGCGTCCGCCAAGACTCGATACAAACGTGACGAACGCCTGCGCCAATACAGCAAGGCTGTGTGTCCCAAACGGGGGGCACCCACCCACGACGGAAAACCTAGGTCAAGCCAGAAAGCCCGTCGGTCCGGATTCCGACAATGCCCGCTCAGCCGAGCGCGCGTTTGCTTGCCTGATGTTTTCGCGTGGCGGCATCCGCCGGCGGGCGAACCAGAGTCCGGATTGTCACCTTGATGGACGCCACCCGATGATTCCGCCGCGCGATGATGCGGGTGGACCAGAAGCACGCTTATGGCGGGCCTACGAACGCCTTGAACTCCGCTAGCCCATAAAGCTCGCCATATTTCCCACGCAGGTAGGCGAGATATGGCTCCGCCGTCATGGGCCGGCCGGTCGCCCCAACGATGATGTCGTCTGGCGTCCGCGTGCGCCCATGGCGGTAGATGCTTTCGGCCAGCCAGCCATGCAGGGTGTCGAATCGTCCGTGCGCAATTTCGCGCGGAATCTGCGGATGCGCGCTGGTCGCCGCCGCGAAGAACTGCGCGCTGAGGATGTTGCCGATCGTATAGCTCTGGAATGCGCCACCGATGCGTCCCCCATACCAGTGCACATCCTGGAGGCAGCCGTCGCGATCATCGGACGGCGCAATACCGAGATCGGCGAGCATGCCGGCGCGCCACGCCTCCGGCAGGTCCCTGACGGCCAGCCGTTCCTCGAGAAGCGCCACCTCGAGCTCGAACCTCAGCATGATATGAAGATTGTACGTCACCTCATCCGCATCGGTGCGGATGAGCGAGCGCTGCACCTTGTTGATGGCACGATAAAAGGCACCGAGCGGCACCGATCCGAGTTGGTCGGCGAACGCTCCCTGCAGCGCCGGGTAGTAATGCTCCCAGAACGGCAGGCTGCGCGCGACAACGTTCTCCCACAGCCGGGACTGGCTCTCGTGGACGCCGGCGGAGACCCCGCGGCCGAGCGGCGTCCCTTCGTAGTCCGGGTTCACGCCCTGCTCGTACATGGCGTGCCCGGCTTCGTGCCATGTGGAGAACAGCGCGTCGCCGATGTCGCTTTCGCGCACCCTTGTGGTGATCCGCACGTCGCCGGCGGCAAACTTGGTACAGAATGGATGGTGGGTCTTGTCGATGCGTCCGCGTTCCAGGTCGAAACCCATTTGGCTCGCGACGGCGAGCGCGAAGGCGAGCTGCTCGGCCTCGCCGAAGGAGCGATGCAGGACACTGTCGTCCGGCGGCGGCTGGTCGCAGATCGCGCGCGCCATGGGCACGAGCTCACGCCGCAGCTCGGCAAAAATCCGCTGCACCGTCGCCGCCGTCATGCCCTCGTCGGCGTCATCGATCATCGGATCGGCGATGTGCCCGGATGGTGCGAAGAACGACGCGTATTCCCGGCTGAGGTCCAGCGTCTTCTCCAGAAGCGGAATCATTCTGGTGAAGTCGTTCTCCGGCCGCGCCCGTATCCAGGCGTTGTAGGATTCGGAAGCGTGCGCAGCGGCGCGCGCGACGAACTCGGCCGGGACCTTGCGGGCCTTCTCATAGTCGCGGCGCACGACCCGGATCAGGCTCGCGTCCGCGGTCGGAAGGCCGGCGACCTGCGGCTCCAGGCGATCAAGCGCTTGTCCGAGCACCGGGTCGATGAGGCGCTCATGGGCGAGACGCCGCAGCAGCGCCGACTGTCGGCCCCGCGCGAGCGCGCCGCCCGTCGGCATGTACGTGGCCTCGTCCCAGCCGAGCACCGCCCCCGCTGCCTTGAGATCGTAAATCTCCGCCAGCCGCCGTTTCAGGTCGGCCAAAATCGTGGCGGACGACGGCCCGCGTCCCGCACCTTGGGCCCTGCCGCGTTTGACATCGGGGATGTTGCCGAGCCGGCTCCTGGCCGGCCCGGATCGGTGGCCACGCATGCGTCGCTCCTCGAATGGACCAGTCCTATAGGGACATTCGCCCGTGAAGGACAGGTGCGACGGATGCGCGGATCGTCCTCTCGCCTCGATCGGGGCGCGGGCGTCTCGGGGGCCCGTCAGCTGCCCCGAATGCGCTCAATCATCGGCGCGACTTTGCTGACGCGGTGCGTCGCCGGCGATCGCGCGCCGCATGATGACCGCCGCCACCTCGCTTTCGCGGCTGGCGCGCGCTCGCTTCCGGAGGCGCTTCGTCGATCTCGCTGCGTCGGAGCAGATAGTCGAGCCCGCCCACCCGATACCAGCGATAGCCATACGGCTCGATCACCAGACGATGACGTCCGTCCTTCGCGGCCCGACTGTGATCCTCCGAGAGGAGGTTGACCAGCAGCCGCCCTTGCTCTTCCTTCTCGGGCGGCAGGCCAACCGCGAAGACGATCTCGCGCGGCTTGCCGTCCAGATTGTGGACGAACAGCACCGAATTGTTGCGCCAATCGTAGCGCATCACCAGGACAGCGTGGTCGCCGGTGGGGATCACCGAAAAATCGCCCCAGCCGATCTCGGGCACCTCCTTGCGCATGCGGATGATGCGCTCGGTCCAGTTCAGCGGCGAGTCGGGATGACGGCGCTGGATGGCCGCGTTGATCTGCTCGTACCCGTACGGTCCGCCCGAGATGACCGGCGTCACCGGCCGACTGCTCTTGGTGAATCCGCCATGCGGCTCGTTCGACCACTGCATCGGCGTGCGTGCGCAGTTGCGCTCGGGCAGGCTCAGATCGTCGCCCATGCCGAGCTCGTCCCCGTAGCGCACGACCGGCGTCCCCGGCAGCGTGAACATCAGGCTGTACGCCATCTCGATTCGCCGCCGGTCGCCCTTGAGCATCGGGGCGAGGCGGCGCCGGATGCCGCGGTCATAGAGCTGCATGCCGGGATCGGGCGCGAACTCGGCAAAGACTTTTTGCCGTTGGGCATCGGTCAGCCGGCCGAGATCGAGCTCGTCGTGATTGCGCAGGAATTGGCCCCACTGCGCGGTCGCGGGCCGCGGCTTCGTCGCCTGCATCGCCTTTGCGAGCGGGCGGCTGTCGGCGGCTGCGAGCGCGTAGAACAGGTTTTGGTTGACCTGGAAATTGAACATCATCTGCAGGCGCTCGCCATCCTCGCCGAAGTACTCCATATCGGTCTCTGGCAGCACGTTCGCCTCCGCGAGCACCGCCAGGTCGCCTTGGCGCCACTGGAGAAATTCGCGGAAGCGCCGCAGGATGTCGTACTGCTCCTCCGGCTTGGTGACCTGCGGCCCCTTGGTCGAGATGACGAACGGCACCGCATCCATGCGGAAGCCCGACACGCCCTGCTGCACCCAGAACCCCATGATCTTGAGGATCTCGGCCTGCACCATCGGGTTCGATGTATTGAGGTCGGGCTGGAAGTCGTAGAAGCGATGGAAGTACCAGGCTTTCGCTTCCGAATCGTAGCTCCAGGTCGACTTCTGCACGCCGGGGAAGACCACGCCCTTGTCCGCGTTGCGCGGCTTGGCCTTCGACCACACGTACCAGTCCCGGTACTTCGAGTTCGGATCCTTGCGCGCCTCCTTGAACCAGGGATGCTGATCGGACGTGTGGTTGACCACGAGATCGATCAGCACGCGCATGCCGCGCTGCTTGGCGCCGTGCGCGAACTCGACGAAATCGCCGAGCGTGCCGTAGCGCGGATCGACGTTGTAATAATCGGAGACGTCGTAGCCGTCGTCGCGATGCGGCGAGGTCTGGAATGGCATCAGCCAGATCGCCGTCACTCCCAATCCATTCAGGTAGTCGAGGCGACGCAGCAGGCCGGTGAAGTCACCGATGCCGTCGCCGTCGGCATCCATGTAAGTGCCGACCGACAGGCAATAGATGACTGCGTTCTTGTACCAGAGATCGTTGATCATCGGCCGCCGCCAGGGAAATTTCCTCGATCGTGCTTGCGTCAGTGAACAGCCACGTCAAAAGGGCGCCCGCGGCTGGCCGCGGGCGCCCCTCGACAACGCACAGTGACGAGTTTCGATCCCGGCGGATTCCGGCCGCGGACCCGCCTCGTTCCGGGAGCGTTGGGCCTAGTTGGGCTCGATGCCGCTCGCCTTGATGGCCGCGCCCCAGGTCTTGATCTCGCTCGCCAGGAAGCCGCGCAGGTAGTCGGGCGAGCGGCGCTCCGGCGGCACCACTGTGGTGGCCACTTCGCGCAGTCGTGCCTGCAGGTCCGGACGGTCGAGCGTCGCGTTCAGGGCGGCGTTGAATTTGCTGACGATCGGCGCCGGCGTGTTCTTCGGGAAGAACAGCCCCATCCAGTAGTACAGATCGCCGAAGTCGTAACCCTGCTCGCGGGCGGTGGGCAGGTCCGGCAAGACCGGCGACCGGTCATGCGTCAGAACGGCGATCGGCTTCAGCGTGCCGGCCTTGATGAAGGGGACGGCGCCGATCGCCAGGATGCAATAGAAGTCGAGATGCCCCGCAAGCATGTCCGTCATCGCCTCGGCCGAGCCACGGTAGGAGATGTGCGTGACGTTGGCGCCGAGCGCCCGGGTGAGCTCGTAGCAGGCCAGGTGGTTGGCGGTGCCGACGCCGGCAGAGCCGAACTGCATCTTCGACCCGTTCGCCTTCACGTACTCGGCGAACTCGCGCATGTTCGAGACGGGGAGGTCCTTGCGCGTGATCAGGATGAGCGGCTGCACGACAGCGAGGCCCGCCGGCACGAAGTCCTTCTCCGGATCGTAGGGCGGCTGCTTGCGCAGGGACGGGCTCTGCGCGAACGTGTCGAGCGAGCCGACCACCAGCTCGTAACCGTCGGGCGCGGCCTTGGCCACGCGGCTCACCCCGATCAGCCCGCCCGCGCCGCCGGCGTTCTGGACGACGATCGGCTGGCCCAGCCGTTCGCCGAGGCCAGGCGCGAGGTTGCGCGCCACGAGGTCAGTCCCGCTGCCCGGCCCGAACGGAACGACCAGGGAGATCGGGCGGGTCGGCCAGTCCTCGCTCCGCGTGGGCGCCGTCATGCCGGCGAGCGCGAAGGCGATGCCGAGCGCCACGCGACAGATTCGAGCCGATGTGTTCATGGTCTACTCCCTAGTTTGCGGCCGAACCGCCGCGCTCTGCTCGATCTCGTCGAACAGTTGTGCCACGGCGGCATTGAAGATCGCCGGCTGTTCGATGTTCGAGATGTGGCCGGCCTGCCCGATTTCGAGAAAGCGCGACCCGTTGATCATGGCATGCATCTGCCGCGTGTTCTCCGGGGGGGCGCCGTGGTCCTCGGTGCCGCACAACACGAGCGTGGGGATGCGAATTTCCCCGAGCCGGTGCCCGTAGTTGAGCCGCGCCAGGGCCGCGGCGCAACCGCAATAACCCGCGGGCGACGTGTTGCGGATCATCCTTTCCATCCGGGCGATCACGGCCGGGTTGCGCTGGGCAAGGCCGGCGCTCGACCAGCGCTTGACGGTCGATGTCACGATCGCCTCGATGCCGCCCCGGCCTACGGCCTCGGCGCGATCGAGCCAGGCCTTGGTGAAGTCCGGCGTGGTGGTATGGCGCGAGTCGGCGATCACCGCGCTCCTGATCCGGCGTGGATGGTCGAGCATCAGCCCGAGCCCGACCATGCCGCCCATCGACAGCCCGGCGAAATGCGCTTCCGGCACCCCGAGCGCATCGAGAATGCCGACCGCGTCGGTCACGAGCTGGTCGAGCGTATAGTCGCCGTCCGTCGCCGCCGAACCGCCGTGCCCGCGCGCGTCGTAGCGCAGCATGCGAAAGCGGTTCTTCAGGTCGCTCGCGAGCTCGTCCCACATGCCGAGATCGGTCGCGAGCCCGTGGCTGAGCAGCACCCACGGGCCGCGCTCGCCATCGACGCGGCAGTTGAAAGTCGACCCGTTGCTCCTGATCTGCATGGCCCGGCTCATCCCGGTCGCGTGTCGTAGCGCGACATGCGCAAGGGATCGACCTGACCGCCATCCATGTCAATTGCGGTTCCGTGCAGCCACCGCCCATGCGGCGACACCGCGAAGGCGACCAGCCCGCCGATATCGCCGGGCGTGCCGAACCGGGTGATGTCGAGCTCGCGGCGGTGATGCTCCTTGGCGGCTGCTTCGTCGAGGCCGGTCCGCTCCATGATGACGCCGAGCCGGTGACGCAGGCGGTCGGTCTCGACCGAGCCGGGGTTGACGGTGAGCACCTGAACGCCGTCGCGCTTACCGAGCTCGGACAGCGCCTTCATGAAGGCGAGGCTGGCGCCGATCACGGCCGCGCCGATCATGTAGTCGGCGGCCGGTGCGCGCGCGCCGATGCCGGAGATGAACAGCACGGAGCCGCGGTTTTGTTTCAGCATCGGCCACAAGGCGCGCGTGAGCCAGACATGCGCGAAGAATTTCAAGCCGAATCCCTCGTGCCATTCCGCGTCTGCCGTCTCGAGGAAATTGCCGCGCCGAACCGCGCCGGCATTGTTGACCAGGATGTCGACGCGCCCGCATTTTTCTCCGACCGCCTGCGCCAGCTCGTTCGCTGCGCCGTCCCGCAGCAGGTCGGCGGCGAAGATATGCGCCTTGCCGCCTGCTTGCTCCACTTCGGCCGCCACCTTGGCGAGCGCCGCCTTGTCGCGCGCGGTGAGCGCGACCGTACAGCCGGCCCTGGCGAGGGCGAGCGCAATCCCGCGGCCGATGCCACGGCTGCCGCCGGTGATCAGCGCGATCTTGCCTTTGATTTGCAGGTCCATCGGCTACTCCGAACGCACTACTGGGCCGCACGCAAACCCGGGCATCAGTCGTTGCTCCTCTTGCGCGCGTCGTGAATCATCTCAAATAGCCCGGCTGGCGAAAGCGGAAACTCGGACAGGCGCACCCCGAACGGGGCGAGCGCATTCTCGACCGCCGAGACGACCGCGGCCGGCACTGGAATGCACGCGGTCTCGCCCGCGCCCTTGACGCCGAGCGGATTGGTCTTGCTTGGATACTCCACCAGGATCACCTCGATCTGCGGCAGCTCCGGTCCGGTCGGGAGCAGGTATTCGGCGAACGTGGTCGTCTGTGGCTGCGCCTCGGCGTCGTAGACCATGCGCTCGAACAGCGTGTTGCCGAGCGTATGCACGACACTGCCGATCACCTGGCCCCGCACCGTATTGGGATTGATGGCGAGGCCGGCGTCGTTGACCACCACGATCTTGTGCAGCTCGACCCGGCCCGTCTCCGCGTCCACCTCGAGCTCGACCGCCATGAACGCGCCCGCATAGGTCAGGCTGTTGCCGAGGTGATTGTGCGAGTGCTCCAGGCCGGGGGCGAGCCCGCCGGGCAGGCTGTAGCCCGGCACGCCGGCCATGGCGATCGCAAGCTCGCCGAAGCCGAGACCGTGCTTGGGGACGCCTTTGACCTCGACCCGTCCGTCGCGCAGCTCGAGATCGTCGGCGTCGACCTCCAGAATCTCGGCCGCCGCCTTGCGCACCTTGTCGCGCACCACGGACGCCGCGACATGCACGGCCGAGCCGCCCATGACCGTCTGCCGGCTTGCAAACGCGCCCATGCCGAGCGAGATCGCGCCGGTGTCGCCGGCCACCACCGTGATGTCGCGCGGGGAGACGCCGAGCTGCTCGGCGCAGATCTGGGCGAAGGCGGTCTTGAGGCCCTGTCCGATCGCCAGCGCGCCCGTGAACACCGAGACCTTGCCGGAGCGGTCGATGCGCACGGTGGCGGACTCGAACGGGCCGCGTCCCGTGCCCTTGATGCCCATCGCCATGCCAAGGCCGAGATACCGGCCCTCATCGCGCGCCCGCCGCTGGCGCTCGGCGAACCCGGCATGATCGATCGCCGCGAGCACCGTCTCCATCATTTTTGGGAAGTCGCCGCTGTCATAGGTGACCGACGCGCCCGAGCGCGCCGTGAGCCCTGTCGCATACGGCATCTTCTCCGGCGGAACGAGGTTGCGCCGCCGCACCTCGGCAATGTCCTGCTTGAGCGCGTGCGCGATCGCGTCGAGGCAGCGCTCGATCGCGAACGTGCCTTCCGGGTAGCCCGCCCCGCGGATCGGCAGCGTGGCGACCTTGTTGGTGGCGGCGACGATCACCCGCAGATCGAGGCTCGGCAGCACGTAGCTGCCGGGCACCGCGGTCGACGCGTTGGTCGGCAGGTTGGTGCCGCGCGGCGTGTAGGCGCCATGGTCGTGCACCATGCGCCCACGCAGGCCGAGCAGCCGGCCATCGCCGTCGAACGCGACTTCGAGATCCCAGTATTGGTCGCGTTCCTGGATGGTCGCGACGAAGTTCTCGCGTCGGTCCTCGATCCATTTCACCGGCCGCCCCAGCATCAGGCTCGCGGCGACGACCACGGCTTCCTCGGGATAGAACAGGTGCTTGCAGCCGAAGCCGCCGCCGACATCGGCGGTGATCACGCGCACCTGGTTCTCGTTGCGGCCGAACATGGCCATCAGGTGGCCGCGCAGGTCGTGCGCCTCCTGGGTCGAGTCCCAGACCGTGAGCCGGTCCTCGACCGCGTCATAGCGGGCGAGCACCGCGCGGCACTCGATGGGGTGCGCGCAGCCGCGGTGCGTCTTCAGCCGGAGCGTGGCGCGATGCGGCGCGCTCGCGAACGCGGCCTCGGCATTGCCGAAACTCTGGCGGAATTCCTTGACGATATTCGAAGCCTGGCGCGTGTCGACGCGCGGCGCCGTCGGGTCGATCGCGGCGAGGCAATCCGCGACCGCCGGCAATGGCTCGTAGTCCACTCGGACCAGCGCGGCGGCGTCCTCGGCCGCATAGCGGGAGTCGGCGATCACGGCCGCGATCGCCTCGCCGGCGAACACGACCTCGTCCTTGGCCAGCGGATAGGGCGTGATGTTCGGCGGCAGCGCCTCGACCCGCAACTCCAGCGGCATGCGATCCTGCGTGAGCAACGGCCGGATGTCGGCATAGGTGAGCACCGCATGTACCCCGGGTGCGGCGCGCGCGGCCGCCACGTCGACCGAGGTGATGCGTGCATGCGCGAAGGCGCTGCGCACGAAGGCGGCTTGCAGCGCCCCCGGCAAGGGGATGTCATCGACGAAGCGGCCCGCCCCCGTGAGCAGCGCCGCATCCTCGATGCGGGGGATCGGTTGCCCGATGAACTTGTACGCCGCCATCCGCTGCTCGCTCCCCGTGTCTCCCGATATGCGCCGCCGAGCGCTCAAGGCACACCCTTGCGGGCTGTCCAGCCGGACGTCAATGCGTCACGCACGGGCGGCTTCGCTCAACTGCATGGCTGTGCATCCGCGGCTTGCGTCGCGAGCAGGGCGCGGCTAGGCCGAGCGGGGCGCCCGTGTTCCGCAGCGGCAAATAGAGGGCGCACGAGGAAGCGGGGCAGGACGGAGGAAGACGCAATGCCGGGGACTCAAAATGCCACGGTCGAAGCCCGCACGGACATTCGCGACGGCATGCGGATCACCTGGCATCAGCCGATCGAAATGTACGATGGTCTCGTCCTGCGGGCCGATGTCTTTCGTCCGATCGAGGACGGCCGCTATCCGGTCATCCTCACCTATGGCGTGTATGCCAAGGGATTGTCCTACCAGGAGGGCTATCCGCACCAGTGGACGAAGATGGTGGAGG
>DASTZX010000091.1:0-41678 GCA_035764045.1 Xanthobacteraceae bacterium
CGCGAGCTCCGATAATAAAAGTTATTGACACCTCGATAATATAAGTTATCATAGACATTCCGTCCCGCGCTCGCGGGAGAGAGGGTCGGAGCGAAGGGTTGTGGGCCGCGACAACGACTCGCGGCCACACCCCTCATCGGCCGCGCGTGCCGCGGCAACCTCTCCCCGCAGGCGGAGAGAGGCGAACAACCGGAGCCGCCATGAGCCTGCGCCACAACCCCGATATCGTCCATTACGCGATCCTCTGCACCCATAAAGGCGCGGCCTATTTCGCCGAGCGCCGGCTCGAGGACGCGGCAAGCCGCGAGACGACGATCGCCGACATCATGGCCGGCGAGGTGGCGGGCGTGGAACGGGTGTTCGCCTTCAATCCGGCCGAGCACACCGCCGACGACGTGACGGAGGACATCGCGGTCGAGATCGCCAACCGCTGCGGGACCGAGCCGATCGCGCCGGCGCTGCACGCCTTCATCGAGACCCATGCCGGACTGGATTTCGCGCGTGGGCTCGCGATCGCCGAGACGAGCTTCGCGGCCGCCTGACCGCCTCGCGCTCTCCCCGTCATCGCTCGCTTGCGCACCCGATGACGCATCCGATGAGAGCGCGCCTGGCTACGCGATCAGCGCCAGCCCGGCAACAAAGAGCGCCCCGAGCACCGTGCGACGGAACACGGCGTCGTTCATGCGCCCGAACAGCATGATCCCAACCGCCGTGCCGGCGGCAAGCGCCGGCAGGCCGAACGCCGCGTCGACGAACACCTTCGACGGCAGGCTCTGGTGCGCGAACAGGACGGCGAGCGCGAACACCTGCATCGCGGTGATGTATGGCTGCACGTGCCCGCGCTGCTGCTCCTTCGGCAGGCCGCGCAGGTCGCACCAGATCGTCGGCAGCGCCCCCGGCATCGCCGTGAGCCCGCCGACCAGCCCGCCGAAAAAGCCGACAGCCGCATCGTGCAGCCGCCGCTGCTCCTTGCGAAACAGCGTCACGGCCGGGCGGAGGATCATGTAGCCGGCGTACACCGCGAGAAAGATGCCAAACCCGACCCGGAAGACCCAGGCATCCAGGTGCTGGAGCGCATACAGCGCTGGCGGGATGCCGAGCGCGCCGCCCAAGATGAAGATCAGGCTCGACTGCCACCGCATGCTGCGTCGGAGCGCCACCAGGCTCGCGGACTGCACCGCGATGCTGCAGATCATCATGAACGGGATTGCTTCGGTCGGTGGCAGCACGTGGAGCAGGAGCGCACCGGCAACGCCGGAAAACGCGAAGCCGGCAGCGCCGGACACGAGAGCGCCGGCGAAAACACCGGCGCTCAGCACCAGGAAAGGCATGAGCTCGATCATGGCGCGTGTCCGCCGGCGCGAGGGTCGTCGTCGCCCAGCGAAGGGCGGTTGGCCCGCTCGACGAGATGCCCATACCGCGCAATGACCTGGCGTGCCTCGCGCTCGCGCGATTCCATCATCGCGGCGAAGAGCGCGTGCCCGAATCGGACCAGCGCGGGCAGAAGGACCGGGGCACGCTCGCGCGGCGCGCCGATCAAGTCGTGCATGGACAGGGGCTGTCGCAGATCGGTCATTGGCGGCCTCTGGAGGATTTGCCGGCGTTGTCGAAATGCAGCGGTCCGAAGAATGCGCCGCTGCTGGGGGGCTGTTTTGATGTCGGCACTATGCCGCCCGCTTCGCCCGCGCCGTGTGACGCGGTTCACATCGAGGGCAAGAAATTTTCCAGCCGGCGCGCCAGAGGGTAATTAATGGTAAATTAATGGGAGTTAATGGGAATTAATAAAGTCTCGCTCTCGGTCCCTGTACTGTGGCACCGATTGAGCGAAACCCCTACCCCACCGCTCCTTCCGCGCGCATCTTTGCGATCGCGGCGGCGTCATAGCCCGCCTCGCCAAGCACCTCGTCCGTGTGCTCGCCGAGCGCAGGCGCGGGAAGCCGCCACGGCCCGGGCGTGGCCGAGAGGCGTGGCACGATCGCGTGCATCGGCAGGCTGCCCAGCTCAGCATCATCGACCTCGACGATGACGCGGTCGCGGAAATGCGGGTCGGCGACCGCATCGGCGATGTCGTACACCGGGCCGGCGGTGACGCCGGCCTTGCGCATCAGCGCAAGCGCTTCGTCGCGCGGGAGCGCCGCGAACCAGCCGCCGACCGCCGCGTCGACCAGCGGCCGATGCGCCACCCGCGCGCTGTTCGTGGCGAAGCGCGGATCGGCGAGCATGTCGGCGCGGCCGATCGTCTCGAGGATTCGCCGCGCCATGCTCTCGGTCGAGCCGGAGATCGCGACGTATTTGCCGTCGGCGCAACGGTAGACGTTGCGCGGCGCCGAGGTGTGCGACCCCGAGCCGGTGCGCTCCTTGACCTCGCCAGTGGCACGGAAGATCGCAGCCTCGGGCCCGAGCACCGAGAACATCGATTCGAGCAGCGTGAGGTCGATGACCTGTCCGCGCGCCGCGCCGGTCTCTCGCGCGCGCAACGCCGTCACCGTCGCGAATGCGCCGTAGAGCCCCGCCACCATGTCGGCGAGCGCGAGCGGCGGCAACACCGGCTCGCGATCGGGGAAGCCTGTGCGCGCCGCAAAGCCGCTCATCGCCTCGACGAGCGTGCCGAAGCCGGGCAGCGGCGCATAGGGTCCCGTCTGGCCGAAGCCCGACACCCGCACGACGATCAGATTGGGATTTTTCCCAAGCAGCACGTCGGGGCCGAGGCCCATCTGCTCGAGCGTGCCGGGGCGGAAGCTCTCGATGAGCACGTCCGCGCGCGCGACGAGGCGCAACAGTGCGTCCTTGGCGGCCGCTTGGCGCAGGTTGAGCACCAGCGAACGCTTGTTGCGTGCGTAGGTCTTCCAGTGCAACGCCAGATCCGCGTCGCGCCAGTCGCGCAGCGGGTCGCCGGCCGGCGGCTCGACCTTGACGACGTCGGCGCCGAAATCGGCGAGCTGCAGCGAGAGCATGTTGCCGGCGACGAGGCGCGAGAGGTCGAGCACGCGCAAACCCGCGAGCGGGCCGTGCGCGGCGGCATCGAAGCGGATGGGCGGTCGGTCGGGAGCGATCGTCATCGCGCGAGAATAGATGAACCCGGGCGGTGGCAAAATCGGCGGTGGCGCGGCATTTGATCTGGTTCGGCGTTGGTTAGGATGTGTGCTAGGATCGAACCATGAACAAGGATGTGAAGCTGAAGTACCTGGTCCAGGCCGAACGGCACATGGCCGATGGAGAGCAGCATATTCTCCGTCAGCGCGCCATCGTCGCGCAGCTCGAGCGCGACGGCCGCGACGCGAGCCTGTCGCGCAGCCTGCTGCAGTGCTTCGAAGACCTCCAGAGGCTGCACATCGCGGATTTTCACCGCCTGCTGGAGGAGCTGGCGGCGGACTCTGCCACGATGGACCGGAACGTTCGAACGGCGTGAGCGCGCCGCCGCCCGTCATTGCGGGCGAAGCGGAGCAATGTCGTTTGACGTGCAGATGTGCGCGGGGCGCGCGAGTGCCCCGTCGGGTTTTGCCCACATGGCAACGGCGGAACGCTCGCTTCACACTCCCAGATGGCGGTGCAGCGCCTCGGGCGTCTGGCGCACGGCGTGTGCGGTGAGCTCCTCGACCATATGGCCGTTGTTGAGGATATAGACCCGGTCGGAAAGGCTCATCGCAGCCGAGATGTTCTGCTCCACGACCAGAATGGTCTGCCCCGCCTCGGCAAGAGTGCGGCAGGTCGCGAGCAGGTCGCGCACGATGATCGGCGCCAGCCCCTCGAACGGCTCGTCGAGCAGCAGGATCTTCGGATCACGGATCAGCGCACGGCCGATCGCCAGCATCTGCTGCTCGCCGCCCGAAAGATCCGTGCCTCGGCTCGTGCGCCGCTCCTTGAGACGCGGAAACATCGTGTAGATGCGTTCGAGCGGCCAACGCCTCGAGGCGGTGAGCCCGGCAAGCAGGAGATTCTCCTCGACGCTGAGGCTGCCGAAGATGCGGCGGTCTTCCGGCACAAGCTGCATCCCGGCCCCGGCGATCGCGTGGCTCTTGCGTCCCGCGATCTCGGTGCCGTCGAGTACGATCGAGCCGGCACGCGGCGTGACCAGGCCCATCAGGCTCTTGAGCGTCGTGCTTTTCCCAGCACCATTGCGGCCGAGAAGCGCCACGACCTCGTTCTTCTCCACGCGCAGCGCGACATCGAAGAGGATGTGGGAATCCCCGTAATAGGTATTGAGCCCGCTGACCTCGAGGAGACTCATGCGGCGCGCACTCCGCCGAGATAGGCTTCCTGGACCTTGGCGTTGCCTTTGATCTCCTTGGGCGTGCCTTCGACCAGCACCCGTCCCTCCTGCAGCACGGTGACCCGCTCCGCCAGTTCGAACAGCGAGTCCATGTCGTGGTCAATGATCACCATCGTGCGGCCGAGGCTGATCGACTTGAGGAGCTTGACGGTCTCGACCCGCTCGCGCGGGCTCATGCCGGCGAGCGGCTCGTCCAACAAGAGCAGGCTCGGCGAGGAGGCGAGCGCAAGGCCGATCTCCAGCCGCCGCTTTTCGCCGTAGGCGAGCTCCGCCACCGGCGTGTCGGTGCGCGTCGTCAAGTCCACCATGTCGATCGCCTGCTCTACCCGTTCGGCGAGGCCCGCGATGCTCGACAGACTGCGAAAAAGATCGAGGCGGAAGCGGCCGCGCAGGGCCGCGAGCGCGGCGATCGTGACGTTCTCGCGCACCGTGAGGCGGGCGAAGAGCTGATTGACCTGATAGCTTTTCGTCAGCCCGAGCTGGCACACGTCGGTCACGTTCATGCCGGTGATGTCGCGGCCCTGGAACACGATCGAGCCCGAGGTCGGCGCGAGCTCGCAGGTGAGCATCTTGAAGAAGGTCGTCTTGCCTGCGCCGTTCGGGCCGATGATGCCGCGCAGCTCGCCCCGTTCGACCGTGAAATCGATGTCGCTGTTCGCGACCAGCCCGCCGAAGCGCTTGGTGAGCCCGCTCGCGCGCAGGATCGGGCCGGCTTGGCCGTCGATCGCATGTGGCTGGACCGGCGTCGTGGCGGCGGTGGCCGGAGCGACCTCGATGCGCATGGCCGTCGGCTCGGCGATCGCGGCCGGCTGCGGCGCCTCGACCGGCTCCGCCTCACGCGATCGCCGGCGCAGCGCCCAGCGGCCGAGATCGGCGAGCCCGCCGATGATGCCGCGGCGCAGGAAGCACACCAGAAGCACGAACACGAGCCCGAGCACCAGCTTCCAGGCCGCGCCGAGCCCGAGCGCGCCCTGCAGGAAATCCTCGAGAAAGAGCCAGACCGCGGCGCCGAGCAGCGGGCCGAACAGTGTGCCGATGCCGCCGATCGCCGATTGCATCACGAGCTGCCCGGACGTGTCGAACGTGAAGGCATCGGGCGGCATGAAGGCCTGCAGCACCCCGAGCAGCCCGCCCGCGAAGCCTGCATAGGCCGCCGCAATCACGAATGCGGTGAGCTTGTATCCATGGATATTGTGACCGACCGCCGCCGCCCGTAGCGGGTTGTCGCGGATCGCACTCAGGACGGCGCCGACCGGCGAACGCACGATGCGCAGCGCGAGCACGATACCGATGAAGTAGCAGACAGCGAGAAAAACATAGAGCGAGCCGCTGCTGTTGAAGCGGATCGTGGTGAAGCCGAGGGCGAGCGTCGGGGTCGGCACGCCGGGAAGCCCGTTCTCGCCGCCGGTCCACGCCGCCAGGGGATTGAACTCGACGAAGTAGAAGACCTCGGCGATCGCGACCGTGATCATCGCGAAATAGATGCCGGTCCGCCGCAGCGCGATCATTCCGACCAGGAAACCGACGATGGCCGCCGCGATCATGCCGATGATCAGCGCCGCAATCACGTTCGGAAAGCCCATCCGCGTCAGGAGGTAGGCGGCGACGAAGCCGCCGGTGCCGTAAAAGGCCGACTGGCCGAACGAGAGGAGCCCAGTGTAGCCGAACAGGATGTCGAAGCCGATACCGAACAGGCCCCAGACCAGGATGCGGTTGATGGTGTTGGGGGCAAGGCCGAGCTGCGGCAGCACGAAGGGCGCGAGGATCAAGCCGACCGCGGTGAGCGTCTCGATGAGGAGGGGACGTTGCTTGAGCATCGCGTCGCGCACTCACTCCCGGCCGCGCACGCCAAGCAGGCCGTGCGGGCGGACCAGCAGCACCAGCGTCATGGCGGCGAAAAGCATGACATAGGAATAGCCCGGATTGATCATGGCGGTGATGCTGATGATCTCGCCGGCGATCAGGCCGCCGAGCACGGCGCCTGGGAACGATCCGACCCCGCCGATCACGACGACCACGAAGGTTTGGACCAGGATCGCCTCCCCCATGTCGGGGGTCAGGGAGACGACCGGCGCATTGACGATGCCGGCGAAGCCGGCCGCCATCGCGCCGATGCCGAACACCAGCGTGAAGACCTTGTAGACGTCGATGCCGAGCGCATCGACCATGGCGGCGTCCTCGATCCCGGCGCGCACGATCATGCCGATGCGGGTGCGGTAGAGCATGACGAACAGTGCGATCAGCGCGACCGCCACGATCCCGACCAGCGCCAGGCGATAGGTCGGATAGAACATGAACCCGAGCGAGGTGATGCCGATGAAGGCGGGGGGCGTCGGCACCATCTTGGACAGGCTGCCGAAGCCGAAGCGCACCGCCTCGACGAAGACGATGCCGATCCCGAAGGTCACCAGGAGCTGGTCCTCGGGCGGGCGGCCGTAGAAGGAGCGGATCACGACCCGCTCCATGACCACGCCGACCAGCATGACGAACGCCGTGCCGGCGATCACCGCGACGACGAACGAGCCGGTGTATTCATAGGCGACGAACCCGCCGTACCCACCGAGCATGAACATCGCGCCATGCGCGAGGTTGAGGACGCCGAGCGTGCCGTAGATGATGGTCAAGCCGGAGCTGATCAGCGCGAGCAGTGCGCCAAGCGCGAGCCCGTTGAACAGCTGGGAGACGAAGTTCGACCAGGTGATGGTGCTGTTCATGACGGCGACGTGGAAACGAATTCAGTAACAGATGATGCGGTTGCGTTCTCGCGTGGAACCACGCCCGCGCTCCCCCTCCCCGATTGTGGGGAGAGGCCGGGGGAAGGGGCTCTTTCCGCAAATCCCGGACTCGCGGCGGTGCCCCCTCCCGCCGCGCTTCCGTGACGCTTGTGCGTCGACCTCTCAGTCGAAGTCAGATCTATCCGACTTCAGCCCGCTTACAAGACCGAAATCGGCCAAGCCCGATTTCGGATGCAAGCGGGCGAGAGTAAAGATCCTCAGGTGTACTCGCCGAGATGGCAACCGAACGCGTCGGGCGCCTGCATGAGCGGCTCGCCCGGCACGACCTCGGTGACCTCCCAGTAGTCCTCCTTGTTCTTCATGTCCTTCGGCGCTTTGCCTTTGACGATGATGACCGGGCGGACGAGCTGGTGGTCGGCGGCACGGAAGTGCACGTCGCCCACGAAGGACGGGAACGTCTCCTGCTTCTCGTAGGCCTTGATGACCTCCGGCGGATAGAAGGTGCCCGCCTCCTCGACCATCCGGGCCCAGATTGCAAACGACATGTAGGCGTTCTCGGCGCCCCATTCGGGGCGATAGCCGTACTTGGCGTTGAAAGCATCGACGAACATCTTCGCCAGCGGGAACTTGTCCTCCAACGTCCACCAGAAGTCGGTGGCTGCGTAGACGCCTTCGGTGAGCTCCGGGCCGACTTCCTTGGCGAGGAAGGGGATTTGATAAGGGACGACGAGTTTCATCTTCGGCAGCAGGCCGAACTGCTTCGCCTGCTGAATCGACAGCACCGCATCGTGGCCCCAGTTCACATTGACCAGGATCTCGGCCCCGGAGTTGGCGATGTTGGTGAGGTACTGGCTGTAGTCCGGCGCGCCGAGCGGCGAGACCTGGTTCGTCACCATGGTCCAGCCACCGTTCTTGGTCAGGTAGTCGTTGACCGATTTCGTGACAGTGTGGCCGTAGGTGTAGTCCGGCGTCATGAACGCCGCCTTGCGGTTCTTGCCGTAGGCCTTCACCAGCACCGGGCCGATCGCGTTCGCCGCGGTCTCGCCATAGAAGTTCTGGCGGAAGCCATAGCGCACGCAGTCCTTGCCGGTGGTATCGTTCGAGCCCGAGATGCCGCTGACGTAGAGCACCTTCTCGCGCTCGGCGAGCTTGTTGAGCGCGACAGCGACCGCGCTCGAGGTCGAGCCCGTCATCAGCACGATCTTGTTGTCGTTGATGAAGCGCTGCTGCGCCTGCACGGCCTCGTTCGGCTTCGCCGCCGAGTCGGCGACGACATACTTCACCTCCTTGCCGAGCACGCCCTTGGTGGTCTTGGGCGAAATCTTCTTGATCAGGTCGTTCCCGCTGTTGATGTGATCGACCGCGAGTTGCCAGCCTTTCAGCTCGTCCTCGCCCTGCACCGCATACGTCCCGGTACGCGGCACCGCGATGCCGATCGTCACCGAGGAACCCTGCGAGCCCGCCGGATAGGTGCCGATGGCGGGATAATTTGTCGCAGCGCGGCCGAAGCGCGGCAGCGCGGTGGCGGCCACCAGGGCGCCGCCGGCCTTGAGCACGCTCCGGCGCGTGCGAGCCCATTCCATCGGGGTTTTTACGCCAGTCATTGTTTCCTCCGTCGGGCCTCCCGACCCATGGCGGCCGCGTAGGGACGCCGATTGAGGCCCACCCTGCCCTCCTTTCGTAGGGCTCGCTTTCATAGGAATTATTGATTGAAATTAAGGTTCCGCGGGGCAGACCGAGGACCAAATGAACGTTCAGACCGACATCGGCTTGGAGGAGTGGACCGGACACCCGTTCGCGGCCCGGCTCAACCGCTACGTGCTGCTCACCGAAACCGACCTCAAGCATTTGCGCCGGCTGATCGAGAACGATCTCATCGTCGAGCGGCGGCGCGACCTCGTGGTCGATGGCTACGAGTATCGCAAGCTCGGCTTCGTCGTCGAAGGCTATGGCGCCCGCTACAAGCTCCTGCGCAACGGCAAGCGCCAGATCCTCAACGTGATCCTGCCGGGCGACGTCATCGGCCTGCCGGGCAGCTTCCTCGATCGCGCAACCTACTCGGTGGTCGCCCTTACCGAGATGCGGGTCCACGTCTGCACCATCGACGCTTACGTGCAGCTCTGCTATCGCCGGCCGCAATTCGGGCTCGCGCTGAGCTGGCTCGCGGTGCACGAGGCCGCGTTCTATGCCGAGCGGGTCGTCGATACGGGACGACGAACGCCACCCGAGCGGCTGGCGCATTTCCTCCTCGAATTGCATTCGCGCCTTCTCATGGTCGGGCGCGCCGATCCCATCGGGTTCGAGCTTGCCTTCTCGCAGGAGGTGCTTGGGGACGCGCTCGGCCTGAGCGTGCCGCACCTCAATCGCATGATGTCGCAATTGCGATTCGAAGGCCTGATCACGTTCGCCAATCGCCGCGTGGAGTTTCCCGATCCTGCGGCGATCCGGGTGCGAGCGCATTTCCAGCCGCTCAACCTCACCCGCATTCCGGCAATGACCTGAAAGAGGCGATCGCGCCGTCACCCCCACGGGCCGATCGCCGGCTTGGTGATCATCAGCCAGAAGATCGCGAGCACCGCCGCGAAGGCCGGAAAGCCGAACGCGAACCAAGCCCGGAACAGCCGATGATAGGCGGACGGCAGCGGCGCGCCGACCCGCGCCGCCTCGCGCGCGAGATCGCGCATGCGCGCTTGCATCCACACGACGGGCAGCCAGAACGCGCCGGTCACGAGATAAAGAACGATCGACAGCACGATCCAGCCCGAGGACAGCGGATAACCGACCGAGCGGGCCAGCAGCACGCCGGTCAGGGGCTGCACCACCACGGCGCTGGCGGTGAACAGAAAGTCTGCGATCACCACGATCCGGGCCACTGCCGCGACGATCTTGGCATCGCCCGTGCGATGCGCCATCAGCATGAAGAAGGCGATCCCGGCGCCGGTGCCGAGCAGCACGGCGGCACCGATCATGTGGACGAACAGGAGCGCGGCGTAGACCATCAGCGATCGTCCCGGACCGCCAACGCCACCACGATCAGCACGATGATCGGCGCGATCTTCACCAGTGGCCCGAGCGGGTCGACCCACAGCCGCGGCAGCAGGGCGGACACGGCGATGACATAGAACAGCGAGAGCGCGAGCCCGGCCTGGAGCCCGATCCGGGCGGTGCGCCGCACCGCGATTGCCATTCCGATGGCGATATCGATGAGCGCGCCCGCGACCACGCCGGGCGCCGCGATGCTGCCCAGACCGGCCTCGCGCATCAGCGCCTCGCCGGCCGCAAAGCCGGGACCGAGTGCGATTGCGCCGGTCGCGATGCAGTAAAGGGAGAGGGTCGCGAATACGACCGGCTTGAGGACATAGAGCGGCGCGAACCAGCGTTCCTGCACCGAGGCCGGCTCGGCCGCCAGCGCCGCCGCGAGCGGGCGCGGCACGAGCCCGGTGATGCGGCGCCATTCGGACGCGTCGCCGCTCGCCCCGCGGGCGATCTCGCGCCGCGCCGTGCTGCGCATCGGCGGGCGCCAGCCGAGCAGCCCGACGAGATCGCCGGCGTAGAAAAAGAGCGCCGCAAGGCCGCGCGGCAGCGGCACCTCGCGCGCGGGTGGATAGCCGAGCCAGCGGCGAAAGGCCCGGACGACCTGGGTGAAGGTGAGCGCCTGGGGGCCGACCAGCTCCAGGACGAGCCGCGCCGGCGCGTCGGCGTGCAGGAAGAACGACACCGTCGCCACCACGTCATCGAGCCACACGATCATCAGCGGGCCGGTATCCGGCACGACCGGCAGGATCGGGAGCGTCGCCAGGCCGCGAAAGAGCGCGCTGCCGCCATAGGCCGCGCGTCCCACGACCACGGACGGGCGCAGGATCACCCAGTCGAGGTCCTGCCCCATCAGAGCCTGGTCGCCGAGACGCTTTGTGCGCGAGAATGCGGTCGGCGCCGCGCGGTCGACGCCCACCGCCGAGAAGTGGATCACCCGCCGCACGCCCGCCTGCTCACAGGCCGCAAACAGGGCCGCAATGCCGGTCGTATGCACGCCGGCGGTGGAATCGGTCGGCGAGTCCTGCAGCACGCCGGCGCAGTTCACCACTGCGTCGATGCCGGCGAGGTGCGGCAGCCAGTCCTCGGCGCGAGCCGCGCGCGCAATATCCATGACCACGAGACCACTGGCCGGCAGCCGGCGCGCTGCACCGTCCGGCGCGCGCACGACAGCGATGACCTCATGTCCCTCAGAGCGCAGTCGCGCAAGCACCGCCGAGCCGATCAGCCCCGTCGCGCCGGTGAGAAGGATGCGCAAACTCATGGTGATGTAGCCCGGACTGAGCCCCGGGTCTCGCCTTTGGCGAGCCCGAGGACAGGCTCAGCGAAATCCGGGACCGCCCTCCCCGCATTTGGCTCCGCTCAGTGCGGGCTACGCTTTCTTCTTCCCCTGCAGCGCCCCAATGACGAAATCGATCTGCTGATCGAGCGTCGGCGTCTGCTTGTCGGCGCATTGCGCGATCAGGCCCGGATGGAAGAAGCGCACCATCGCGGTGCAGGTGCAATCCGCCGCCAATGCCGCGTCCGGGACATCGAACTCGCCGCTTGCCACTCCATCGGCGATCACCCGGCCGATGGTCCCGATGATGCACTCCATATGGGCGTGGCAGACTTCCCAGTTCTCCTCCATTGCCACGGCGACCATGTCGTGCAGCTTGGATTCGCCGACATAACGCTCGGCGTTCATGCGATGGATGGTGGTGAGGAGCTCGCGCAGGCGCTCCGTGGCCCGGCCCCGCGCGGCGGTGGCGATGCCTTGCGAGGCATCCTCCACCTCTCCCATCAGCCGGCGCGCCACGCCCGCATTGATCGACTTCTTGGAATCGAAAAAGCGATAGACGTTGGCCGGGCTCATGCGCAGCGTCTTGGCGATGTCGGCTACCGTGGTCTTCTGGTAGCCGATCTCGCGAAACAGGCGCTCCGCCGTCAGCAGGATGCGCTCCCGCGTGTCCGTCTCGGTCCGGTCTGCCACGTCGCTCATAAGAGTCTTCGGCGTCCTTTCATTCGGCGGCGAGCGCAAACCGCGCCGTGGCCGCGGCTTCGGCGCGCTCGGGGGTGGCCGGTTGCCCGGCCGACTCGGCGCCACGCTCGTCGAGGCGACTACGATACCACAGCGCATAGAGGCTGGGCAGGAACAAAAGGGTCAGGAAAGTCGCCACGAACAGCCCGCCCATGATGGTGATGGCCATCGGGCCCCAGAAGGCCGAGCGCGACAGCGGAATCATGGCGAGAATGGCGGCTAGCGCCGTGAGCACCACCGGGCGGGCCCGGCGCACTGTCGCCTCGATGATCGCCTCGCGGCGGCTGAGCCCATGGGTGACGTCCGTCTCGATCTGGTCCACCAGGATGACGGCGTTGCGCATGATCATGCCGGCGAGCGCGATCAGGCCGAGCAGGGCGACGAAGCCGAAGGGCTTGTCGGCGATATTGAGCCCGAGCGACGCCCCGATCACGCCGAGCGGCGCGGTGAGGAAGACCAGGATCAGCCGCGAGACGCTCTGCAGCTGGATCATCAGCAGCGTGAGCATGACGAAGATCATCAGCGGGAAGAGCGCGAAGATCGAGGCATTGCCCTTCTGCGACTCCTCGATCGCCCCGCCGATCTCGATCCGGTAGGCCGGCTCGAGCCTGTCGCGAATGCCTTGCAGCTTCGGCCACAGCGCATTGGTGACGTCGGGCGGCTGAACGCCATCGATCACGTCGGAGCGCACCGTGATCGCCATGTCGCGGTTGATGCGCCACAGGATCGGCTCCTCGTGCGCGTATTCCACATGGGCGACCTGGGACAGCGGCACGGCGACCCCGTTGCGCGAGGTGAGGGTGAGGTCACCGATGTGGGCGAGGTCAAGCCGCTCGGACGGAACCGCCCGGGCGACCACCTCGACCTTCTCGATGCCGTCGCGCACGGTGGTGACCGGCAGGCCGGAGATGAGCATGCTGAGCGACTGGGCGATGTCCTGCGGGGTGAGCCCGAGCGCCCGCACCCGGTCCTGGTCCACGACCAGCTTGAGGTACGGGGCCTGCTCATTCCAATTGAGGTGCGGATCGACCACGCGCGGGTCAGTCCGCATGACCTCGCGCACCTGGTAGGCAATATCCCGCACTTTCGCGGCATCCGGGCCGATCACCCGGAACTGGACCGGGAACCCGACCGGCGGCCCGAAGTTGAAGCGATCCACTCGCACCCGTGCCTCGGACAGCGCACCGGCCTCGACCGCCTTGTCGAGCCGCGCCTTGATCCGCTCGCGCGCCTCGACGTCCTTGGAGACGATCACGATCTCGGCGAACGACTCGTCGGGAAGCTGCGGATTGAGACCGAGCCAGAACCGCGGCGAGCCCTGCCCCACATAAGCGGTGTACGTTGCGATATCGGGATCGCCTTTGAGCAGCGCCTCGGCCTTCTTGACCGACTCGCGCGTCGTGCCGAACGCAGTCCCCTCGGGGAGGCGAAGCTGGAAGAACAGCTCTGGGCGCTCGGAGAGCGGGAAGAACTGCTGTTGCACCCGGCCGAAGGCCACGATCGACAGCACGAAGATCGCGACCGTCGCGAGCACGACCGTGATACGGCGCTCGACGCACCATTCGATCACGCGGCGGAACGCGCGGTAGATGCGGGTCTCGTAAATTGCGTGCGGATCGTGGCTGGCGCCGACCCGCTTGAAGTTCGGCAGGAGTTTCACGCCGATGTAGGGCGTGAACATCACCGCCACGATCCACGACGCGACCAGCGAGATCGCGACCACCCAGAAAATTCCGCCGGCATATTCGCCGACCGACGAATTGGCGAAGCCGATCGGCAGGAAGCCCGCCGCGGTCACCAGCGTCCCGGTCAGCATCGGGAAGGCGGTCGACTCCCAGGCGAACGAGGCGGCGCGGGTTCGGCTCCAGCCCTGCTCCATCTTCACCACCATCATCTCGACCGCGATGATGGCGTCGTCGACCAGGAGCCCGAGCGCGATGATCAGTGCGCCGAGGGTAATGCGATGCAGGTCGAGGCCGATCGCATTCATGACGATGAACACGATGGCGAGCACGAGCGGGACCGAGAGCGCGACCACGATGCCGGTGCGCCAGCCGAGCGCCACGAAGCTGACCAGCAGCACGATCGCCAGCGCTTCGATGAAGGAATGGACGAACTCGCCGACCGCGTGCTCGACTACCATCGGCTGATCGGCGATCTGCTCGAGGTCGAAGCCCTGCGGCACGGCCGCCATGAATTGCTTGGTCGCGCTGGCGACGTTCTCGCCGAGATCCAGGATGTTGGCGCCCTTGGCCATCACGACGCCGATGGCGATCGCCTGCTTGCCTTTCTGGCGCACCTCGAAGCTCGCCGGATCGACGTAGCCGTGCGTCACCGTCGCGACATCGCCGAGGCGGAACACGCGGCCGTTCGCCTCGACCGGTGTTTCCGCGACCGCCTTGACGCCGTCGAGCGCGCCGGTCACGCGCAGCGGCACGCGCTGTGCCGTGGTCTCGACGGTGCCGGCCGGAACGACGGCGTTCTGCCGCGCCAGAGACTGGAAGATCTGGTCGGGCGTGATGCCGAGCGTCGCGAGCTTGGCGTGCGAGAACTCGATATAGATCTTCTCGTCCTGCGTGCCGTAGAGATTGACCTTGGTGACGTCCTTCACCTTGAGCAGACGCTGCCGCAGGCCCTCGGCCACCTTCTTCATCTGCGCATAGTCGGCGCCGTCGGCGGTCAGCGTATAGAGGATCGAATCGACATCGCCGAACTCGTCATTCACGGTCGGGCCGATCAGGCCGGCCGGGAGCTGATCCTTGATGTCGCCGATCTTCTTGCGCGCCTGGTAGAACAGCTCCGGCACCTCGCGCGCCGGCGTATTGTCCTTGAAGGCGACCGACATGACGGTGGTGGACGGCTTGGTGTAGGTCGTCACCTTGTCGAAATAGGGCAGCTCCTGCAGCTTCTTCTCGATCGGGTCGGCGACCTGGTCCTGCATGTCGGCGGCGGTGGCGCCCGGCCAGATCGCGCTGACGATCACGACCTTGATGGTGAAGGACGGATCCTCGGCGCGGCCGAGCTTGTTGTAGGAGTAGAATCCCGCAACGCCGAACATGGCGATCAGGAACATCATCAGTGCGGAATGGCGGACGGCCCAGGCCGAGAGATTGAAACGGTGCATGGCGCTGCCTCCTGGCAAAGCGGTCGCTGTCGCTAGAACGAAAGGGACGAGACGACCCGCACCTTCTGCGAGGGATCGAGCTTCTGCACGCCGACGGCGACGACCTTGGCGCCTTCCTGAACGCCGCCGGTCACCAGCACGTCGTCGCTCTCGTAGCTCTTCACCGAAACGGGCTCGAGCGTGACCGCGCCGGTGCGGCCGTCGGCGACATAGAGCGATGGCCCCTGCCCCTGGTCGAACAGCGCCGAGAGCGGCAGCCGCGCGACGCGCTCGCTTGCGGGCTCGGAGAGCGTCAATGTGGCTGTCATCCCGAGCTGGACGTCATAATCCGCGTCCGGCATCGAGAATTTCGCCAGATAAGTCCGCGTCGCCGGGTCGGCGGACGGCGCAAGCTCGCGCAGCTTCCCGACATAATGCTTGTCCGGCCGCGACCAGACCGAAATGCTTGCCTCGCCCGACGTCGCCCGCCCGAGCAGCGTCTCGGGGATGGCGACGACCGTTTCCTTTTCGGCAAGGCGGGCGACCCGAATGGCGGCCTGGCCGGAGGCGATCACCTGGCCTGGCTCGATCAGCGTCGCGGTCACGACGCCGGGCGCGTCGGCGACCAGCGTCGCATAGGAAAGCGCGTTTCTGGTGAGATCGACCGCGCGTTCCGCCCGGGCAAAACGGGCGCGCGCTTCGTCCCCGGTGGCCTTGGCCTGATCGACCTGCGCCTGGGTGGCCCAGCCGTTCTGCTTGAGCTCGTTCGCACGCTTTTCCGCAGCGGTCGCCTGGGCGAGCACGCCGGCAGACGCGCGGTGTTCGGCCTCGGCCTGCTCGGCCTGAAGCCTCAGGTCGGTGTCGTCGAGGGTCGCCAGCGGCTCGCCGGGCGCGACCCGGGCGCCGACCTCGACCAACCGTTTCGCCACCTTCCCGGCGACACGGAAGCCGAGATCACTCTCGATGCGCGGCCGGACGCTGCCGACAAAGCTGCGGTCCGGGGACTGGGCCTCGTAATGGACCGTAGCGACCAGCACCGGGCGAGCGGCCTGTACGGGCTGGGCCGTCATCTCGTCACACGCCGCCAGCGGCAGCGCGGCAAGCACCGGAAACAGGAGAAAAGCCCTTGAAGATCTTGAGAAAACGGCACCGAACGACATGTGAGCCTCCATCCCAGCCTGGGTGGAATGTCACATGAGTAATGATAAAAGTCAATATTCATCACTAATCACAAAGTCGTATGGAACCGCAACGAGCAGATCACGTGTTTGGGAGCTCGAATTATTAGTGTGGCGGGGCGGCTGCGGCGCCCCATGGGCCCCTATGCAGGCCACGATTCCCCTCAGCCTCGCAGTGTCGCGCTCTCCAGCACCTGCAGGTTCACGACATTGATCGGCGTGCCGGCGTCGAACGCGACGATCTGGTCGAAGATGTCGACGAACTGCGTCTCGTATTCCTCATGCGTCACGTAGCCCAGGTGCGGGGTCGCGACCACATTCGGCATGGTGAGCAGAGGGTGCGTCGGATCGCGCAGCGGCTCCTCCTCGTAGACGTCGACCGCCGCCATCCCGGGGCGTCCCGCCTTGAGGGCCGCGACGAGCGCGCCCGGCGCGATCAGCGGGGCGCGGCTGGTGTTGACCAGAAGCGCGCCCGGCTTCATGCGCGCAAGATCCTCCGCGGTCACGATGTGCCGCGTCGCATCGACGAGCCGCATGTGCAGCGAGAGGATATCGGAGGCCTCGAAGAACGCCGCCTTGCTCGGCGC
The DNA here is from genome assembly GCA_035764045.1 of Xanthobacteraceae bacterium. Classification (GTDB taxonomy): domain Bacteria; phylum Pseudomonadota; class Alphaproteobacteria; order Rhizobiales; family Xanthobacteraceae; genus JAVDCA01. The sequence continues at coordinate 16,927 of DASTZX010000091.1, forward strand.
GACCTGCCAGCCCTCGGCGCGCGCCCGCTCGCGGCTTGCTTCGCGCGCCCAGACCTGCACCGACATGCCGAACGCCTTGCCGTAACCCGCAACCACGGCGCCGATGCGGCCCCAACCGTAGATGCCGAGCGTCTTGCCGCGCAGGCTGTGGCCCACGCCGATCTGCCAGGTGCCCGCCTTGAGCGAGTCCATCTGCTGCGGGATCTGGCGCATGGCGGCGAGCACCAGGCCCCAGGTCAGCTCGGCCGCCGCATAGGAGGGTGTGTCGGCATGCTGGCTCGAGGAGACGACCACCCCGAGCCGCGTGCAGGCGTCGATGTCGATGTGCGGATAGACGCTACGCTGGCTGATCAGCCGAAGCCTGGGCAGCCGCTCGAGCAGCGGCGCACGGATTTTCGTCCGCTCGCGGATGAGCACGAGCGCCTCGCTGTCCTTGAGCCGGCCGGCGAGCTTGTCGTTGTCCTGGACGTGATCGTTGAAGATCGTGACGTCATGCCCGGCGAGCTTGTTGAAACACCGGAGCGTGCGCACCGTGTCGAAATAGTCGTCGAGGATCGCGACCTTCATGCGGCCGCCGTCCGGCCAAAGCGTTCCGACAATACGGTGGTGCGCAGGAATGCCGCCAGTGCGGCCGTTTCCTCGCGGGTGAGCGGGGCATAGGGCGGATAGGGGTCGCCGGCCGGCACGCCGATCAGGTTCATCGCCGCCTTCATCACCGGGGCGAGACCGCGATGCATCCATTTGGAGGGAAACAGCGCGAATTGGAGCTGCACCTCGGCGGCGCGGGCGAGATCGCCGGCCACGAAGGCATCGATCACATGGCGCGCGATCTCGGCGCCGGGCGGCGGCATGGTCGCTCCCGACCCGCCGAGCATCAGGCTGGCGAGCAGCATCTGCATGGTGGTGAAGTAGCGCGCGTGACCGGCACGATCGATTTCGACGATCAGCCGCGACACCCGCGCGAGGTCGCGCGAGCTTTCCTTGATGAGCTGCACGCACGGAAGCTTTGCGAGCGCGATGGTATCGGCGATCGAGACGTCGGCGCCCGGGCCGGGATTGAGATAGAGCGTGATCGGCAGCCTGGTCTCGCGTCCCACCGCCTCGAAGCAGCCGACCAGGTCGGCCTGCGTGGGCGGCCCCGCAAACGGGCGCAGCGGTGCCAGGAGCTGCACGGCGGCCGCACCGAGCCTTTCGGCCTCGTGCGCCAGCGCAACCGCGGTCTTGAACGAGGGATGCGAGATGCCGACCATCACGGGCACGCGGCCGTCGACCGCCTCGACCGTCGACCGGATCAGCGCCCTGCGCTGCTCGAATGACAAGTAGGTGTATTCCTGAGTCTCGACGCCGGCGGCGACTACCATGGTGGCGCCGCAATCCTTGACGACGTAGTCGATCTGCCGCCGCAGCGCCGCCTCGTCGACGCCGAGATCGGGCGTGAATGGCGTCAGCGGCGCGACGATCAATCCGGGCTCGGCCATGGTGGTCTCCCGTTGCGTGTCGGGGACCTTATCCGGCCAGCCAACCTTGCGCTACCGCTGCCGGAACGCTCATGGCGCCGTCTGCTTGCGACGGCGCCGGGAGCTGCGGAGTGGACTGCGCCTCGTGATGAGGGACGAAAGGAACAATGAAGACCATTTTAACGGCGTTCACCCTGGCCGCGATCGCCGCCCAGCCGATACTGGCCTTTGCCGAGGAGTTCAGGTCCGGCGAGCGCGTGGAAGGGACTGCTTCTTTCTTCATGTGTGGCGCCCGGGACGATCTCGACACGATCAAGGCACTGGAGCGGCAGGGGGATAAGGAGACGGCGCGGGCGATGGGAACCGCTCGATGCGAGTCGGGGCGGCCCGGGTTCCAGTACGTCGTCACGCGCAGCGAGGGCGACGCCGTCTGCATCCGGCGCGAGGGCGCTCCTTATTGCCTGTGGGCCCAGCGGGCGTCGCTGCAAGTCACGCCGTCTCAGTGACAAGCGCAATCAGCCGCCGCCGGCCGAACCGCACGGACCGAAAAAAACGGATTCGGGCAGGGAACGCCCTCATGGCTTGCGTGTTATACCCCTGTCCGCTGCGCCCATCCCCCCTCCCCCCGTGCACGCAGCGGGCCAAGCCCCGGTTAAGCCGGGGCTTTTTTTGCTCTCGGCGGATCGGGTTCCGTCGATTGTTCCAACGGATATGAGACTACTGCGCCATCCGCGCCTTCACAGGGTCCTTGACCTTCTGGACCTTGCCGATCTCGACATTGCGCAAAGCGCCGCCCACCTTCTCCACGCGACGGAAATAGACGTCCTGGATGATGTCGCGGGTCTGCGGGTCGATCGATACCGGACCGCGCGGGCTTTCCCAGGCGAGGCCCTTGGCCGCGGCGATCAGCGCATCGCCCTCGGCCTTGCCGCCGGTCTTCTTCAGCGCCTCGTAGATGACGTGCATGCCGTCATAACCGCCGATGCCGAAGAAGTCGGGGTTGTGCTTGTAGGCGGCGTTGAAGGCGCGCACGAAATCATGGTTGAGCTTGGAGTCGTGATTGTAGTCGTAGTGGAACGCGGTGACGACGCCGAGCGCGGCCTCGCCCATGCCGCGCAGCGCGTTCTCCTCGGTGATCTCGCCCTGTCCGAGGATTTTGATCTTTTTGGTGTCCATGCCGCGCTCGACCATCGCCTTGGCGAGCGCCGCCGGCTGCGCCCCGCCCGGCACGAAGATGTAGATTGCCTCCGGATTGGCATCCTTGATGCGCTGCACGAAGGCGGAGAAGTCCGGGTTGGCGAGCGGCACGCGCAGGGAGCCGACGATCTCGCCCCCCGCGTCCTTGAAGGCCCGGCTGAAAGCCCCTTCGGCATCGTGCCCGGGCGCATAGTCCGAGACCAGCGTGTAGACCTTACGCGTGCCGTTCTTGTAGACCCAGGCGCCGAACGCCTCGTTCACCTGCGGAATCGTCAGCGACGAGCGGACGATATAGGGCGACTTGGTGGTGATGATCGCGGTCGCGGCGTTCATGACCACCATGAGCTTCTTGGCCTGCTCCGACACGTCGGCGACCGCGAGCGCTTCCGGCGTGATCGCAAAGCCGGCGAGGATGTCGACCTTGTCGTTGACGGTGAGTTCGCGCGCCATCCGCTTGGCCACGTCGGGAGAGGCGCCATCATCGCGGCGGATGATCTCGATCTTGCGGCCCGCGACCACGTCGCCGTGCTGCTTGATGTAGAGCTTGATGGCGTCGTCGATCTGCCCCGAAGCATCGGTAAACTGGCCCGTATAGGGCAGGATCAGCCCGATCTTGAGCGGCTGCTGGGCGAGCGCAGGCCCGCTCATGAGCCCCGCAATGAGGGCGCCAAGCGTCCAGAAAACGTTCCGCATGTTGATATCCTCCCGTCTCTCGAAGCGCCCCGGTCGGCATTCCCGCCGGCGTCTCGTGTTCCGGCCAGCCTAGGGCGGCACGGGCGGCCGTCAAGTCGCGACCCACATCGCCGATGGGCTCCGGCTGCGGAGATGCGCTGGTAGGGATGCCGAAACGGGTCTATTGTGGGGTGACCCATCGCGAGGCGAGGTCGTGGCCGATTGCCTGAATCACCGGTCGCCAGGGGGCGATGCCCAACGGCCACTGGAGCGGCTGTTGTCCGCGATCCTGGAGATGACCGGCGCCAGCTTGGGAAATGTCCAGCTGATGGACTGGCACACCGGACGGCTCACGATCGCGAGCCAGCGCGGGTTCAGCAAGAGTTTCCTCGACCATTTCCATACCGTTTTCGTACGGGATGGGTCGGCCTGCGGGCGGGCCATCCGGGACCGCAGGCCGATCATCATCGAGGACGTGATGCTCGATTGCGAGTTCGCGCCCCATCGCAAGATTGCGGATGAGGCCGGCTTTCGCGCCGTCCAATCGACGCCACTGATCTCGACGAGCGGCGCTTTCCTCGGCGTCGTATCGACCCACTTTTCCGCGCCGCACAGGCCCACGGCAGGCGAAATGCTGGCGGTGGGCTGCGCGGCAGATGCTGAGGCGAATGCAATCATCGCTCGGCGCGCGAATGGGCCGAGTGATCCTCAAGGATGGCAGAATGCCGACCGGAAGCGGATCGCAAACTCGATCGCATCCTTGGTGAGCTCTTACGAGCTGCTGCGGCGGATCGAGCAGAACTGATGCAGCGGCCGCTCACGTCAGCCGTTCATTCCCTCACCGCCCAACAGGAGGAATTGCGCGACGCCGTCGCTCGCCTCTGCGCGCGCTTTTCCGACGATTACTGGCTTGCCAAGGATCGGGACGGCGGCTTCCCGCACGACTTTCACCGTGCTTTCGCCGAAGCCGGCTGGCTCGGCATCGCCATGCCGGAGGAATTCGGCGGCGCCGGGCTCGGCATCACCGAGGCGACGCTGATGATGCAGACGGTCGCCGCGTCCGGCGCCGGATTCTCCGGTGCCTCGGCGCTGCATATGAACATCTTCGGCCTCAATCCGGTCGTGGTGTTCGGCAGCGAGGCGCAGAAGCGCCGCATGCTGCCGCCGCTGATCGCCGGGAAAGACAAAGCCTGTTTCGCCGTCACCGAGCCGGACGCCGGGCTCGACACGCTCAGCCTCAAGACCAAGGCGGTGCGCCGCGGCGACCATTATCTGGTCTCGGGACAGAAGACCTGGATCTCGACCGCCCAGGTCGCCAACAAGGTCCTGCTCTTGGCGCGCACCGCGCCGGCCGGCGAAGGCACGCGCCGGACCGAAGGGCTCACGTTGTTCTACACCGATCTCGACCGCGCCCACGTCGAGGTGCGCGAAATCGACAAGATGGGCCGCAAGGCGGTGGACTCCAACCAGCTCTTCTTCGACGAATTGCCGGTCCCGACCGCGGACCGAATTGGCGATGAAGGCCAAGGCTTCAAAGCCATCCTGCACGGCATGAATGTCGAGCGGATCTTGATCGGCGGCGAAGCCGTCGGTCTCGGCCGCGCGGCGCTCGATCGGGCCGCCGCCTATGCGCGAACGCGGGTCGTCTTCGGCCGGCCGATCGGGCAGAACCAGGCCATCCAGCATCCGCTCGCGCGCCACTGGATGGAATTGGAAGCCGCGAACCTGATGGTGTTTCGCGCCGCCGCGCTTTACGACGCCGGCGCGCCGTGCGGCCCCGAGGCGAATGCGGCGAAATTCCTCTCCGCCGAGGCGGCGCTCGCCGCCTGCCAGACCGCCGTCACGACCCACGGCGGCATGGGCTACGCCAAGGACTTTCACGTCGAGCGCTTCTGGCGCGAGGCCATGATCGCCCGCCTCGCTCCGGTCAGCGCCGAGATGATCCTGAGCTACATCGGCGAGAAGGTGCTCGGGCTGCCGAAGTCGTATTAGCGGCGCGAGCGCCCCTGTTCCGATCAAGCCAGTCCACATCGTGGAGGCCGCCCATGACGCAGGTTGTCACCCGCAACGCCCGACCCGTTTCCGCCGCCGGCATGGTGGCGCTTGCGCTCGGCGCAACGGCGATCGGCGCCGTCGCAATCGGGGCGCTTGCGATCGGCCGTGTCGCGCTCGGTCGTCTGGTCGTGAAGAAGGCCAGATTTGCCACGCTGGAGGTCGATGAATTGGTGGTCCGCAAGCTGCGCGTCGTCGATCGCGCCGGACTGAAATCGTGACGTTCGGGCGGGAGCGGCCTTTTGGCCCCCCGTTGGCGTCGCTCGGTCTGCGGTGTTAGCCTTTCGCCTCACCGGACCTCCGCGTGCCGGGCGCGTTCACTGCCATATCATGAGGACCCCCATGTTCGATCGCCGTCGTGTCGTCGGAGGCGCCGCTGCCGCCTTCGGCTCGCTTGCCCTGTCCGCGCCGCGCGTTTTGGCGCAGTCCAAGACGCCGACAAAGATCCGCTACAACGAGGTCGTCCGCTCCATCCTCTACGCCCCCGCCTATGTGGCGATCACCAAGGGCTACTTCGTCGAGGCTGGTCTCGAGCCGACGATGACCACGGCCCAGGGCGGCGACAAGTCGATGGCGGCGCTCCTGTCCGGCGCCGCCGACATCGCGCTGATGGGTCCCGAGGCCGCGATCTACGTCCAGATCAGCGACTCCCCCACCAAGGCGCGCATCTTCTGCGGGCTTACGGCGACTGACGGCTTCATGCTGGTCGGCCGCGAAAAGGCGGACAAGTTCGACTGGAAGGCGCTCAAGGGCAAGGAGGTCCTCGGCTTCCGCCCCGGCTCGACGCCGCTCCTCTTTCTCGAGGCGGCAATGCGCAAGAACGGGCTCGATCCGCAGACCGACGTCAAGCTCATCAACAATGTCGGCATCCCGGCCCGCGTCGGCGCTTGGCTCGCTGGCCAGGGCCAGTACGCCATCTTCATTGAGCCTGACGCGTCGCAGCTCGAGCTCGACGGAAAGGCGCACTTCCTCGCCTCGATCGGCGAGACCGTCGGCTTCGCCGACTACACGGCCTTCATGGCGACCGACAAGTACATCCACGACAATCCGACGATCATCCAGGCCTGGACCAATGCGATCGCCAAGGCGATGACATGGACCGCGAGCGCGCCCGCCGCCGAAATCTCGGCGGTGCTGCAGCAGTACTTCCCGGGCGTAAGCGCGCAGGCGCTCACCGCCGCCGCGCAGCGCTACCAGCGCCTCAAGATCTGGAAGAGCACGCCCGTCATCGAGCCGGCCGCGATGGACAAATTCCAGGACATCCTGGTGCAGGGCCACGTGCTCGACGCCAACAAGCGGGTCAAGTTCGACGACCTGATCACCAACGCGTTCGCCAAGAAGGCGACGTGATCCGTGCAGCCACCGACTGGCGCCAAGAGCTCGGCCGCCTCCCCTCGCCCTTATGGGGACGGGTCGGGCGTGGAGATGGCGCGGCCTGGCACGGCGGCTTCCCCCCTCCCTCACCCACAAGGGGAGAGGGAGCGGGCGGAGTTGGCGCCGCCGAAGGTTGAATTGCGCGATGTCGGGCTGCGCTATTTCGGCCTCGAGGGCGAGACCGAGGCGCTGAGCAACATCTCCCTCTCGATCAAAGCCGGCGAGTTCGTCGCCATCATCGGGCCGAGCGGCTGCGGCAAGAGCACCCTGCTCTCCCTGATGTCCGGCATCCTGAAACCGACCGGCGGGGCGGTGCTGCTCGACGGGCGGCCGGTCACCGGCCCGAGCCGCAAGGTCGGCTACATGCTGCAGCAGGACTACCTGTTCGAGTGGCGCACGATCCTTGAGAACGCGGTGCTCGGCGCCGAGATACAGGGCGCCGACATGGGCCGCGCCCGCGAGCGGGCGACCGCGCTCCTCACGCGCTATGGCCTCGGCCAATTTCTCCACCATCGCCCGCGCCAGCTCTCCGGCGGCATGCGCCAGCGCGTCGCGCTCGCGCGGACGCTCTGCACCGAACCCGACATCGTGCTGCTGGACGAGCCGTTTTCGGCACTCGACTCGCAGACCCGCCTCGCGCTCGGTGACGAGATCGGCGAGATCCTGCGGCGAGAACGCAAGACCGCAATCCTGGTCACGCACGACATCGGCGAGGCGATCAGCATGGCGGAGCGCGTGATCGTGCTCTCGCGCCGACCGGCGCAGGTCAAATCCGACCGTTCGATCCGCTTCGCCACCGCAGACGGCAGCCGGCCGACTCCGCTTGCGGCGCGCAACGCACCCGAGTTCAACGGCTATTTCAACGCGCTCTGGCAGGAGCTCGAGGTCCATGTCGAAGGTTGAGACGGTGCGGCTCGCCGGCGCGAGCCCCGAATACCGCGCGTGGCTGCGCAACGAGCGCCGCGGCCGGATCACCGTGCGTGCCGCACAGCTCGCGCTGCTGCTTCTGTTCCTCGTGCTGTGGGAGGTGTTGCCGCGGGCACAGATCATCAATCCGCTGTTCACCAGCTATCCATCCGCCCTGTGGCCGACCTTCCTCGAGCTCCTGAAGGCGACGCCGCAGCAGCCCAGCATCCTCGCCCACACCTGGTCGACGTCGCTCGCGACGGTGATCGGCTTCTCGGCCGCCATGGTGCTCGGTACCGCGATCGCGGCGGCGCTATGGTGGTGGAACGACCTCTACAAGATTCTCGACCCGTATCTCGTGGTCGCCAACGCCATGCCGAAGACGGCCTTCGTGCCGATCTTCTACATCTGGCTCGGAGCGACGCTGTCGGTCTACGGCATGTCGCTGGCGATCTCGCTGTTCGTCACCATCCTGATGATCTACAACGGTTTCCAGGGCACCGATCCGAACAAGATCAAGCTCGCCCAGACGTTTGGCGCCAGCAAGGCCCAGATCCTCATCAAAGTGGTCCTGCCCGGCGCCGTGCCGACGCTGATCGCCGCGCTGAAGGTCAATGTCGGCCTGTCGCTGGTCGGCGTCGTGGTCGGCGAATTCCAGTCCGGCAATCTCGGGCTCGGCTACCTGATCCAGTACGGGAGCCAGATCTTCAAGCTCAACATCGTGATGACGGCGATCACGATCCTGGCGATCGTGTCATCCGTGATGTATCTCGCGATTTCCTGGCTCGAAACGGTGGTGATGGGGCGAAGGTGACGCCGCGTGGGACGGGTCAGCGCCCAAGGCGCCTGACCCGCCCTTCTCTACGCTACGGGCCTACGCCGTCTTGCGCGCTTCTGCCGGCGCGATCCGTGCCAGCGCCTCATCGGTCGACATCACGTCGCCGAAGAAGATCGCAAAGGTGTTCATGGTCCCGGCGTGCTCTTCGTCGGTCCAGGTCGCGTTCCCGTCCGATACCATGACCACCCGGTAGTCGCGCAGCATGGCGTCGCGGGCGCTCGACTCGCAGCACACGTTGGTGGCGGTGCCGGTGATCAGCACCGTATCGACGCCACGTGCCTTGAGCTGCGCATCGAGGTCGGACGAGCCCGGCATGAAGGCGCTGTAGGTGACCTTCCTGGCGCGCAAATCGCCGGGTTGCGGCTCGAGCTCCTCGAACAGCGCAAAACCTTCTGCCTTGGCGTCAAGCCCGGCGAGCCGGGTCGCCACGCGCTCGGGCGTTAGCATGTGCTTGTGATGGTTGCGCCAGCGCGTCATCGCCTCGGCCGAATCGGTCTGAACCCAGACCACCGTGCCGCCAGCGGCCCGCATTGCCTTCGCGAGCCGATTGATGTTCGGCACGATCGTGCGCGACAACGGGACCTCCGCCGGGAATCCCTCGGCGCAGAAATAGTTCTGCATGTCGACCACGACGAGGGCCGCCTGCGCGGCCGGTATGGCCTCGTTGGCGAAGAGCTTACCCTGCCGCCGCAGCACACGCTCCTTGACCCACTCGGGCATGGCATAGCGATGCATGGAGGCCTCCTGCTGCAAGACAGCTGATACCTCCAGGCTAGGCCCCGGCCGCCCTGCCCGTCAATGCGGGCGGACATTGCGACCGGACGGCCATACACTGAGGGCCCGTACCCCTCGCACGACCCGTCTCGACAGGAGGCTCCGATGCACGTTCGCGAACCCCTTCTCAATTGGGCCAGGATCAAGGACCTGCGGCCGACGCAGATGACGGTCGGTATGCGCGAGGTCGAGGAAAAGCGCCGACGCTGGCGCGAGCACAAGGACAAGAAGCGAGCCGAGTTTCTCAGCAAGCACATGATCCCGGTGATCCTCGGGCCGAAGGAGAATCACTACGTCATCGATCACCACCATCTCACCCGGGCCCTGCTGGAAGAAGGGCAGGATGAGGTCATGATCTCGGTGGTCGCCAAGCTCCAGACCCTCGATCGCGAGGGGTTCTGGGTCTTCCTCGACAATCGCAGTTGGTGCCATCCCTATGACCAGAACGGCGTGCGGCGAAGCTTCGAGGATATCCCCAGCTCGGTTGCCGATATGCGTGACGATCCCTTCCGTAGCCTCGCCGGCGAGGTTCGTCGGCTCGGCGGCTACTCCAAGGAGACGGTGCCCTTCAGCGAATTCGTGTGGGCAGACTTCTTCCGGCGGCGCATCAAGCGCAAGACGGTGGAAAACGATTTCAGCACCGCGTCCGAACGCGCCTTGCGCCTCGCCAAGACGTCCGAGGCCGATTATCTGCCGGGCTGGTGCGGGCCGGTCGTCGAGTGAGGACCGCGGCCCGCGCGGATCGCTAACGGTTCGTTAAGGCTATCCCTAAACATGCGCCCGGATTCGTGGGTTGAGTGCCCACGCACATACCTTTTTCAGGCATTGCCCCCATAGCTTCCCGGGCAAAACACACTGGCGGTCGGGCATTCGGGAGAATGCAGTGGGCAGGCTCGCCTTGAAAATTCTTTATTGCGGCACCGAGCGCGACTGCAACGCGACACGAATGGTCGCGGCTGCGGCGGGCGACGGCGTGTCGCTCCTGACAGTAACCGATTGCGCCGCACCGGCCGGAATCGTCCGCACTGAGGCGGCGCGAGACGTGCCCGTCGAGGCGGTGATCGTCAACGAGGCATGGCTCGACGCCTGCTCGCCTGACGCACTGTCCCGCATCATCGCCACGGATGAGGCACTGTGCGTGGTTGTCGAAGCCCGGTCCGCGGGACACCCGTCGGAGCATATCCTGCCCGACCGGGTGGTCGCAGTGCCGGCGGATCACGCGCGGGCCTTGCAGCTTGCTGCCGCGCTTGCCGAGAAGTGCCGGCTCCAGCGCGCCTACGGCAAGATGCAGCGGGAGCTGACCACCGCCCAGCGCGCCGCCCAGATGGTGTCGACCGAGTACCAGCGCCAGAGCCGTGACCGCGAGCAGCTCTTTGAGACCGCACTGCAGAACATGTCACAGGGCCTGTGCATGTTCGACGCCGATGCCAACCTGGTCGTCTGCAACGATCGTTATATCGAGATGTATGGCCTCACGCGCGCCGTGGTCGTTCCCGGGCTACCATTGCGCAGCATCCTTCAGCGTCGGCAGGAATGCGGCAATTTCGGCGGCGACCCGGATATCTATGTCAAGGAGCTGCGCGCCGCGATCCTCGCGGGCGGGGTACACACGCAACTCGTCCGCGCCGCCGACGGGCGGACGATCTCGATCGTCAACCGCTCAATGGCGAGCGGCGGCTGGGTGGCAACCCACGAGGATATCACCGAGCGCACCCGGGCGGAGGAACAGATCCGCTACATGGCGAAGCACGACAGCCTGACTGGGCTGCCCAATCGCGCCGCCTTCCAGCACGAAATGGAGCAGGCGCTCAAGCGCGTGCGGCGCGGCCAGCAGATGGCGGTGATGTGCCTGGACCTCGACCACTTCAAGAACGTCAACGACACGCTCGGCCACGTCGTAGGCGACAAGCTTCTGTGCGCAGCCGCGAAGCGGCTCAAGGGCCTGGTGCGCGAAACCGACACGATCGCGCGGCTCGGCGGCGACGAATTCGCAGTGCTGCAGCCCGACCTCGATAATGCCGATACCGGAGAGGCCTCCGCCGAACGCATCATCGAGGAAATCACCCAGCCCTACGACATTGACGGGCACCAGGTGGTCGTGAGCACCAGCGTCGGGATCGCGATCGCGCCCGGCGACGGGGAGTCGACGGAGTTGCTCCTGCGCAACGCCGACATGGCGCTCTACCGCGCCAAATCGGACGGGCGCTCGACCTTCCGCTACTTCGAGCCGGCGATGGACGAGCAGCTCCAGGCGCGCCGCGCCCTCGAGGTGGACTTGCGCGACGCGGTCGCGAACAACGAATTCCAGGTGTTCTATCAGCCCCAGGTCGACACGATCACCGAGCAGGTCACCGGCTGCGAGGCGCTCCTACGTTGGCATTCCCCGACCCGCGGAATGGTGCCGCCGAGCCAGTTCATCCCGCTCGCCGAGGAGATCGGCCTGATCGTGCCGATCGGCGAATGGGTCCTCAAGCAGGCCTGCTGCGATGCCGCAACCTGGCCGAAACCGGTGCGGATCGCCGTCAACCTGTCGCCCGCCCAATTCAAGAGCCGGAGCGTGGTGCAGAGCGTCATCAACGCGCTCGCGGCGAGCGGGCTCGACGCCTCACGTCTGGAGCTCGAAATCACCGAGTCCGTGCTGCTGCACGACAACGAGGCAACGATTGCAACACTGCATCAGCTGCGCAGCTTCGGCATCAAGATCTCGATGGATGATTTCGGCACGGGTTATTCCAGCCTGAGCTATCTGCGCAGCTTCCCGTTCGACAAGATCAAGATCGACCGCTCATTCATCAAGGACATTTCCGACAAGGGTGATTGCGCCGCGATCGTGAAGGCGGTGGCCGGGCTTGGCAAGGGTCTCGGCATCCGGACCACGGCGGAAGGCGTCGAGACCATCGACCAGTTGCGCCACGTGCGCGCCGAAGGCTGCACCGAGGTCCAGGGCTATTTCTTCAGTGCCCCGCAGACCGCCGACGCGTTGCAGGAGTACTTCGCGCGCGAGAAGTCGAAGATCGAGGCGGCGTAAGCGCTCCGGTCATCGCGAAACCGCTATTGCCCATATAGGCGAAGCGCTGCCGCCACAGCCTGCGGCGCCCTCTACTGCGGCACGATGTTGGCGAGCTTGGCGGCGGCCTTCATGGCGTCGTAGTCGCCGCGGATGAAGGCGGCAAAACCCTGCGAGGTCATCTGCTCCGGCGTCGCGATTTCCGAGCCGAGCGCGACCAGCTTCTCGGCCGCTGGGCCGCCGGAGAGCCCGGCCTCGACCGTCTTCTGCAATTGCGCAACCACCTCCGGCGGCGTCTTCGCCGGCGCGCAAATCCCGATGTAGCTCTGCGCCACAAATCCCTTCACGCCTTGCTCGTCGAACGTGGCGATATCGGGTGCGAGCTTCGAGCGGTGCGCTGCCGCGACGGCCAGGATGCGCGCCTGGCCCGCCTTGTGCAGCGGCAGCGCGGTCGAGAACTCGGTCATCGCGCCCTGGATGCTGCCGCCGATCACGTCGGGCAGCAGGGCGCCGCCGCCGCGATACGGCACGTGCGTGATGTCCGCGCCGGTCGCCGACTTGAAGCGCTCGAGCGTCATGTGCGTGGCGCTGCCGACGCCGCTGGTGGCGATGCTGATCGAGCCCTTCTTCGACAGCGCGACCAGGTCGGCGACGGTCTTGGCCTCCAGCTTATTGGTCAGGAGCAGCGCGTGCGGCACGTAGCTGGTGAGCGCGACGGGCGCGAAATCCTTGAGCGGGTCGTAGCCGAGATGCGCCTGGATGAAGGGGTTGACGGTGAGCGGCCCGTTCGATCCGACCAGCAGTGTGTATCCGTCCGGGGTTGCGCGAGCGACGAGCTCCGCGCCGAGGCTGCCGCCCGCGCCGGCCCGGTTCTCGACCACCACCGGCTGCTTCAATCCTTTCGAGATCAGCTCGCCCGCGATGCGGCCGACGATGTCGGCATTGCCGCCCGCCGCGAACGGCACAATCAGGTGGATCGGACGATCCGGATAGGCCGCCCACGCGCTGCGCGCCAGCAAGGTGGCGGCCGGCAGGCCGGCAAGCGAAGCAAGCAGGGTACGGCGGGAAAGCGTCATCGTGGTCTCCGGGCACACAGGGGCGGGCCGGTCCCGCGCCGCGAGGGCTCCGGGCAGGCCGGCTGCCGGCCACATCTACAACTTGGGGCAGCGCGGAAGGAAGTGATTTGCCGCCGCGCTTAACGGTTTGTGCAGCGCTGCGGCATTGTGCAGCGGTTGCCCTGGCAGCCTCAGAACCGCGGCGGCTCCCCCGCAAAGGCCTGCCGGATCACGCGCTCGATGTCGGCCGGCGTCACCGCTCGTGGACTGGGAAACTTCCGCTGCGCCACGACCTCGAGGGCGCGCGGGATATCGGATTCGCTCAAGCCCAGATCCTTGAGGCCGGTGGGAAGCCCGCAACCGACGTTGACGTGATAGAGCGCCAGCGCCGGATCGCTCGCCCCGAGCGCGCGTGCGAGCCGCTCTTTTGCCGCCGGCGCGGCCGGCAGGTTGAACGCCGCCGCGTAGGGCAGCACCGCCGCATGGGTGCGTGCATGGTCGGTCCCGAAATTCTGTCGGACCCGCTGCGCGATCGTATGCGAGAGCCCGACGCTCGCCCGAAACGCGGCCGCGAGCCAGGCGCCATACAGCGCGTCGCTGCGCGCCTCGATGTCCTTCGGATCGGCCTTGAGCCGGGGCAGCGCGGCTGCGAGACGGCGCGCCGCCTCTTCGGCCAGCGCGAGCACGATCGGATTGGCATCCGGCGCATAGAGCGACTCGACCGCATGCGCCATGGCGTTCATGCAGCTCGCCGCCGAGGTCGCAAACGGCAGCGTGAGGGTGAGCTCGGGGTCGTAGATCGCACTCGCCGGCAGGGCATGTGGCGAGGCGCCGGACCGCTCCTCGCCCGCCGTGCCGATGTACCAGCGCGCCGCCATCTCCGACCCCGAATAGGTCGTGACCACGGCGATGAAAGGAAGCTTGGTCGCGGCCGCCACCGCCTTGGCGAGCCCGATCGGCGAGCCGCCGCCGACGCAAACGAAGCCGTCGGCGTCGAACCGCTTGAGGTCGGCAAGGATCGTCTCGAAAGCCGCGGCCGGCATGCCGGGCTGCGCGGTGTCGCTCACCCCGACGATGCGGCTGCCGAGCGAAGCGCTGGCCTGCAGGGCAAGATCGCCGCGGCCCTGCGAGCACAGCAGCATGACGCGCGCCATCTTATGGCGTCCCGCTTCCTCGCCGAGCTTGTAGACCATGCCGCGCCCGAACAGGACGCGGATGCGATCCGACGAGTAGACGAAGGGGTCGGGCATGGCGGGCGAGATCGGAGCGGCCGTAAGCGGGAGCCGGACCATGGCAGGCAGCCCCCTTTCGGGCAACCCCGGATGGGTGATTCGTGTTATCCTTGCGCAAGCTGCGCCGCCGGCGCCCTGATTCGAGATGCCGCCAATGATGCCCTTTGCCGCCCTTGCCCTTGGGACCAGCCTGATCACCGTCGCGTCGAGCGGCGTGCCGACCCTCAAAGTCGAATCGAGCTGCAAGGCGGCCGGGGCCGCCGGCATGATCGTCGGCAGAACGGCGGATTCCTGCCTCAATGACGAAAAATCGGCCCATGAGCAGCTCCAGAAGGACTGGGGGAGCTTTTCGGCCGCCGACAAGAGTCACTGCCTGTCCATGGTCTCGACCGGCGGCTCCCCGAGCTATGTCGAGCTCTTGTCCTGCCTCGAAATGTCGCGTGACGCGAAGAAGATCGCCCAGGATCGCGGAACGACCGAACCGTCGCAGCCCCAGCCGCGGACGGCCCCGAAACGACGCCAACCGACGCCGCGCTGACAACTTAAGCCTGCGGCATCCCTGCAGCGGCACATGCCTTGACTTGCGTGTCGCCTCGCCAAAACACTACGTGCGACGTGCCGCTTCGGCGCGAACCGACGCGTGTCGCCGAACCGGCAACGCAGGGAGAGAACCATGGGGCCGGGGGCGGATCCGGGCGCCGCAATCGCGGTGCACAACGCCAGCAAGCTCTTCCTCGATGGCGCCGTGGTCGCGTTCCGCCAGCTCACGCTCGCCGTCCACCAACAGGAAATCCTCTGCATCGTCGGCCCGAGCGGCTGCGGCAAAACGACCTTCCTGCGCGCGGTCGCCGGCCTGATCGACCTCTCCTCCGGAGAGATCCTGGTCGGCGGCAACCCGGTGCGCGGGCCTCCCGACGGCATCGCGATGGTGTTTCAGCATTTCGGCCTGCTGCCATGGAAGACCGTGTTCGCCAACGCCGGCTTCGGCCTCAAGATCGCAGGCGCATCCACGGCGACGATCGCTGAGAGGGTGCGGCACTACCTCGACCTCGTCGGGCTGTCGGGTTTCGAGAACCACTACCCCTATCAGCTCTCGGGCGGCATGCAGCAGCGCGTCGGGCTCGTGCGCGCGCTCGCCATCAATCCGTCCATTCTCTTGATGGACGAGCCCTTCGCGGCCCTCGACGCGCAGACGCGGGAGGTGCTGCAGGAGGAATTGCTGCAGCTCATGCAACGCCCCGACGAGCGCAAGACCATGGTCTTCATCACCCATTCGATCGACGAGGCGATCCTGCTCGGTGATCGCATCGCCGTGATGAGCGCGCGTCCTGGTCACATCAAGGAGCTGATCGATCTCCCGTTCGACCGTCCCCGCGACGTCGAGGCCGTGCGCGCCGATCCACGCTTCTCCGAGCTGCGCGCCCATATTTGGCGCCAGCTGCACACGGCCCGGCCGCAACGAAGCGCCAGGGTGGCATGAGGCATGACGGTTGAGGCTGAAAACTCCGCGCTCGACCGTACGGCGACCGCACGCGCGCTCGCCGGACCGAGTGACGACAGCGATGACCGCTCGCGTGCCCGGAAGGTCGCCGCGCAGCGGCGGCGCACGAAGCAGCTGCAGACGATTGCAATCCGCATCGTCTCGCTCACCGTGGTGCTCGGCCTGTGGCAGGTGGCCGGCGCCCGCGTCGATCCCGTCCTGTTCACGACGCCGTCCAAGGTGTTTGCCGCCGCCGTGACGATGATCGGCAGCGGAGAGCTGTGGACGTATCTGTGGCCGAGCCTGGTCGTGCTCCTGATCGGCCTCACGCTGGCCGCCGTCGTGGGCATTGCGACCGGGCTGCTGCTGGCGCGCTACTGGGTGCTCGACGTGGCGCTCGGCGTCTACATCACGTTCCTCTACTCGACGCCAAGCGTCGCGCTGGTGCCGCTGATCGTCCTCTGGGCCGGCTTCGAGACAACCGCCAAGGTCATCATCCTGTTCCTGTTCGCCTTCTTCCCGATGGCGATCAACACCTATCAGGGGGTGAAGAACGTCGATCCGAAGCTGGTCGAGGTGGGCCGCGCCTTCCGTTGCAGCGAGCGTCAGCTGTGGGCCAACATCGTTCTGCCGGGCGCCCTTCCCTTCATCGTCACCGGCTTGCGGCTCGCGGTCGGGCGCGGGCTGATCGGAATGGTGCTGGCCGATCTCTATACGGCGATCTCCGGGATCGGTTACCTCATCGTGCGCACCGCCTCGACCTACCAGGTCGACAAGATGTTCGTGCCGATCGTCACTCTCGGCGTTCTCGGCGTCACGCTGACCGCACTGCTGCGCGCACTCGAGATCAAGGTCGCGCCGTGGACCGCGGCAGCGGATCAGGACTGAGCTCACCGGTACATCGCAAGGAGCACAGCGACATGTACAAGGCATCACGATTGCTTCGGCTCTTTCCGCTGCTGGCCGGGTTCGCGGGGGTCGTCGGCGCCGATCGCGCGTTCGCGCAGACCCCGAATTGCCCGACCATGCGCAAGATCAACATCGGGGTGTCGGTCGCACCGCCCAATGTGGTGCACACCGCTCCTTACGTCGCCAAGGCGCTCGGCTATTTCGCCAAGCGCTGCATCGACGCCAACATTGTCCAGTTCGAGGGCGGCCAGTCGGCAACCGCGGTCGCCGCCGCGGCGCAAGGATCGGCCCTGGTGAGCGTCGGCGATGTCGCGATCGGCCGGGGGCTACGGGTGCGGCAGATCTGGGGTTTGGCGCCGCGCATGCCGCAGGCCTACATGGTGGCGGCGGATATCAAGACCGCGGCCGATCTCAAAGGCCGCAAGCTCAGCGCGACCGGCGGCGGCGTCGGCGGCTTCAACTGGCGGATGGGCCGGGCCGTCCTCCAGTCGGCGCATCTCGATGTCGGCGACGCCCAGTTCATCTCGGCGGCCACCGCCGGACGCCTGCCCGGCCTGATCGCCGGCCAGATCGATGCCGTGGCGCTGCATCCCGAGGATGTTTTTCTCGCCGCACAGCAGAAGCCGGGCCTGCATCCGCTGGTCCAGCTCGCCGAGCTGATGCCCTCGTACATGTTCAACGCCTACGGCGCCTCGACCGACTGGATCGCGCGCGATCCCGACCTGATGCGCGACGCCGTCGCGGCGATGATCGAAGCCAATCGGAGCGCCTACCGCGAGAAGGAGAAGGTGGTCCCGATCATGGTGGAGGCGACCAACAAGCCGAAGGCCGCCGTCGAGTATGCGATCGACATCCTCACCAAGCACTGCGTCTGGTCGGTCAACGAGGGCTTCGATCCCAAGCGAACGCAATGGACCATCGACTACAGCGTGTCGACCGGAGATATCGAGCAGGCGAAGAAGCCGACGGTCGATCAGGTGATCGACCTCAAGCTCGCAGGTGAGGCGGTTGCGGCCGCCGGCGGCCGCACCACGATCGGCAACTGCACGGACTGAAGCAGCGCGCCTGCCGCTCGCTCAATCGGTCGGCTCGATGTGCGCGTCCTTGCCCAGCTGCAGGGTAGCGGCGAAATCGTCCTTGGCGAACTTGTCGAACTGCTGGACGGTCATCAGCTCGGGCTGGACGCCCAGCTTCTGCAGCTTCTCCCGGACGGCCTTGTCCTGCAGCACGGTCTCGACCTGATTATGCAGCGTGTCGACGATCGCCTGCGGCGTCTTCGCCGGAACCGACAGACCGTTCCAGAACACGTATTCGGCCTTCGGATAGCCGGCTTCCACGATGGACGGCACGTCCGGCAGCAGCGGAATGCGCTTCTTCGTGCTCACGGCCAGAACCCGGAGCTTGTCGCTGCCGAGCGCGGCCGCCGCTGCCGCGGCCGGGATGAAGTAGTAGTCGATACGTCCCGCCATCACCTCGGTCAACCCGCCCTCGCGGAACGGGACATGCCGGACGTCGATCTGCGCGGCAAGACGCAGGCGCTCGCCCGCCATGTGGGAGCCGGAGCCGATGCCCGCCGATGCGAAAGTAAGCGCGCCGGGCTTGGCCTTCGCCGCCGCGACCAGGTCGGCGACCGACTTCCAGCCGCTTGCGCTGTTGACGACCAGGATGTTCGGCTGGGTCCCGAACAGGGCGACATAGATGAAATCCTTCGTCGGGTCGTAGGGCAGCTTGCGGTGCAGAAGCATTTCCGAGCCCATGGATGAGGAGCTCGTCACCGCCGTATAGCCGTCGGGCTCGGCCTTGGCCGCGGTCGCAAAGCCGCTCGCGCCGCCTGCTCCGGGCCGCGGCTCGATCACGATCGGCTGCCCGACCCGTTGCGACACCTCGTTGAGAACGACGCGGGAGACCGTATCGGCCGCGCTGCCGGCCGGAAACGGGCTGATCACCCGGATCTGCCGGGTGGGGTATTGTTCGGCGCGAACGGCCACCGTCGCGGCGATGACGATCACGCCCGCCAGGGCGCAGGAACGACGGAGTGACAACACGAAGCTCTCCCGGATTGGCCTGGATCAGGCGGCAATAGGCTTGAATTTCAGGCTTGAATTTCGCGTTTTTTGGCCCCCGCCGCAAGCAGGACGCGCACCCGGTCTTGACGGCCAAGCGTCGCAGGGATTGAACTCGCCCCGACTTGCGCCTCCATCAACGCCGATCTCGGGCCAGCCCAAAATCGGCGGCGCGCAGCCTATCGGCCCGAATCGCGGCCGGCGGGTTTCGCTTCCGCTCACCCCGCCCTACACCACGCGCCCCCGAGGCGCGGAGCATGACGTTTCAGCTTTGACCAGCGAGGACACCCATGACCGACGTTCCCCTCCCCAAAGGCGCACTGCCGTGGGACCAGTTGCAGCACCGGCTGGACGAGAGCCAGCCGTTCAACCTGATGCGCAACACGCCGTATTATCGCGACGCAGTCTATGAGCAGTTCTCCAAAGAGGAATACGCCCGCCGCTACGCCGCGCTTCGCGCAAAAATGCGCCAGGACAAGCTCGATTGCGTCATCGTGCCAGGCGGCCCGAGTCATTGGAGCTTCGGCGGCGGCATGCTCTGGCTCACCGGCCATTGGGAATGGCACGCGCTCTGTTGCTACGTCGTCGTTCCGCTCCAGGGCGAGCCGACGTTGGTCTATTCGATGGGCGGCACGCATGGGGAAGCGGTGCGGCGCGAGACGGCGGCCGCGCTCTCCGACGTGCGCGGCAGCCGCGGCGGGCAATATGCGGCGGTGATCGCCGACCGCATCGTCGAGCTCGGCCTCGAGCGCGGCCGCATCGGACTTCTCGAGATCGACCCCCGTCACAAGGATTATCTCCCGGTCAATCAATACAACGTGCTGAAGGAGCGGCTTCCCGCGGCGGAGCTCGTGTTCACCCGCGGCTGGATTCACGAGCTGCTCTCGGTGCACAGCGCCGAGGAGCTCGACTGCATCCGGAAAGCCGGCAAGCTGTGCGAGGACGCGATGAACGCGCTCGTCGCGCGCGCCAAGCCGGGTGTCACCGAATATCAGCTGCGCGCCGCCGCGGCCGCGGCGATCATGGAGGGCGGCGGCGACATCGACTTCCTCATCATCGGGTCGACGTCCATGGCGAACCCCGCGATGGTGTTTGGCAATCCGCGACCGTCCGGACGCGTGCTGCAAAAAGGCGACATCATCAACATGGAGCTTGCCGCCGGCTATCGCGGCTACTCAGCGCAGATCGGCTCGCCGATCTGCCTTGGGCCGCCGACCGACATGGTCAAGCGCTTCTGGGAGGACATCACGCTGCCGGTCTTCGAGCTGATGGCGCGCGAGATCAAGCCCGGCAACCCGGTCGCAAAGATCCAGGAAGCCGGCAAGATCTTCCGCCAGAAAGGCATGCAGTCGCGCCCGATCCACGCCCACGGCATCGATCTCATCACCGACGGCCCGCATGTCTTTACCGACGGCGTGCACGGGGAAGCCTTCGAGCAGACGTTCCGCCCCGGCATGGTGTTCATGGCCGAGCCCAACCCGATCACTGCCGACGGCCGTTTCGGCATCTTCATGGGTCACACGTTCATCGTGACCCAGAGCGGCAACGAATGCGTCGACAAGTTTCCGTGGGAGATGGTGGTGGTGTGATCCACCGCCACAAACGCGGCGTCATGCTTCGCGCAAGCGGGGCATCCAGTAACCACGAGAGCCCGCGGGGCGTACTGGATCGTCCGCTTGCTGCGGACGATGACGGCGAGAGAGTGCGGCGGCGCCTCACCCCCGCCCGACGAGCTTGAACCACTCGTCCTCGGTGAGGACCGCGACCCCGAGCTTCTTCGCGTTCTCCAGCTTCGAGCCCGCGCCCGGGCCGGCGACCACGTAATCGGTGTTCTTCGAGACCGACCCGGCCACCTTGGCGCCGAGCCGCTCCGCCGTCGCCTTCGCCTCGTCGCGCGTCATCTTCTCGAGCGAGCCGGTGAACACCACGGTCTTGCCGGCGACGGGCGAATCCTTCGGCTTCTCTGCATCGAGAACCTCAACGTGCCGGCTCAGCCGCTCGACGATGTCGCGGTTGTGCTTCTCGGCAAAATACTTGGCGATGCTGTCGATCACCGTCTCGCCGATCTGGTCGAGCGTATCCATTTCGGCGCGCGTCTCCTCGTCGCCCCGCGCGGTCTTCAGACATGCGTCGTGGAACGCGTTCCAGCTGCCATAGCCGCGCGCGAGCGCGAGCGCGGTGGTATCGCCGACATGGCGCATGCCAAGCGCATAGATGAATCGGTCGAGGGGAATCCGGCGCCGCGCCCGGATCGCCTGGAAGAGGTTGCGCACCGAGGTTTCGCCGAACCCCTCCTCCTCTTCCAGCTTGATCTTGGCGTTGCGCTGCTCGAGCGTGAAGATGTCGCTCGGCTCCTTGACCCAGCCGCGCTCGAAGAACAGCTGGATCTGCTTCTCGCCGAGCCCGTCGATGTCGAAGGCGCGCCGCGAAACGAAATGCCTGAGGTGCTCGATCCGCTGGAACGGGCAGGCGAACTCGCCCGAGCAGCGGAAGCGCACCCCCTCCTCTCCCGCCGCATTGATCTCGCGCACGACCGGCGTGTGCAGCGGGCACGGACACCGCGTCGGAAACTTGTACTCCTCTCGCCCGCGCGGCGTTCCCTCCACGACCCCGAGCACCTGTGGGATCACGTCCCCGGCGCGCTGGATCTGCACCGTGTCGCCGATCCGCACACCCAGCCGCTTGATCTCGTCCGCATTGTGCAGGGTCGCGTTCTGCACCACCACGCCACCGACGGTGACCGGATCGAGCTTGGCGACCGGCGTGAGCGCCCCGGTGCGCCCGACCTGGATCTCGATGTCCTTGACGACCGTCATCGCCTTCTCGGCCGCGAATTTGTGCGCGACCGCCCAGCGCGGGCTGCGCGACACGAACCCCAGCCGCTGCTGCCACTCGAGCCGATCGACCTTGTAGACGACCCCATCAATGTCGTAGTCGAGCTCGCCGCGCTGCAGCTCGATATTGGCATGGAAGCCGAGCAGCGCCTCGACCGAACGGCAGACCTGCATCAGCGGATTGGTTGCGAATCCGCAGGTGCGGAACCATTCCACCACGGCCGACTGCGTATCGGCCGGCATCTCGCTCATCTCGCCCCATGCGTAAGCGAAGAAGCCAAGCGGCCGTGACGCGGTGACGGCCGGATCCTTCTGGCGCACCGATCCGGCGGCCGAGTTGCGCGGGTTGGCAAAGATCTGCCCGCCGGCCGCGGCCTGGCGTTCGTTGAGATCGAGGAAGGCGGATTTGGTCATGTAGATCTCGCCGCGCACCTCGCAGACATCGGGGATCTTCCTGCCCTTGAGCGTCTTGGGCACGTCTTCAAGGGTTCGGATATTGGCCGTGACGTCCTCGCCTTCGGTGCCATCGCCACGCGTGGCGGCCGTGACGAGCTCGCCGCCTTCGTAGCGCAGCGACATCGAGAGCCCGTCGATCTTCGGCTCGGCTGTGAACGCCAGCGGCTCATCGTCGGACAGCCGCAGGAAACGGCGGATGCGGTCGGCAAAGTCGCGTACGTCCTCGTCGCTGAACGCGTTGTCCAGCGACAGCATCGGTACGCGGTGGCGCACTTTTGCGAAGCCCCGTGCGGGCGCGGCGCCGACCTTGAGCGACAGGCTCTCTTGGCTTCGCAGGTCGGGAAATTGTGCCTCGAGCGCGTTGTAGCGCGCCCGCAGTGCATCGTACTCGGCGTCCGAGACCGTCGGCGCGTCCTCCTGGTAATACCGCCTGTCGTGCGCGGCGATCTCGGCCTCCAGGCGCGCATGTTCGGCCTTGGCCTGTTTCTCGGTCAGCTCCTCGACCGCCGGAGGTTTGGTGGGCCGCTTGGTCATTGGTCGAATTGATACTCCGTCATGGCCGGGCTTGTCCCGGCCATCCATGTCTGTCGGCTCGCACAGCCGTTAAGACGCGGATGCCCGGCACAAGGCCGGGCATGTCGAAAAATATAAGTCGGCGCAAGGGCGACAACTACCCCGCCGCGGCCCGCATCAGCCGCTCGGCGGCGGCACGCGCCTCCGCGGTGATCTCGGCGCCGGCGAGCATACGGGCGATCTCCTCGCGCCGGCGTGCCGGCTCCAACTCGGCCACACGCGTGGTCACACGTTTGCCCTTCGCGGCGGCGTCCTTCGTGATCAGATAATGGTGGTCGGCCCGCGCCGCCACTTGCGGTGCATGCGTCACCGCGAGCACCTGCACGCGCCGGCCGAGCCGGGCGAGCCGCACCCCGATCGCGTCCGCGACCGCGCCGCCCACACCGGTGTCGATCTCATCGAACACCAGCGTTGGCGCCGAGCCTTTGTCGGCAATCACGACCTTGAGCGCGAGCAGGAAGCGCGCAAGCTCGCCGCCCGAGGCGACCTTCATCAGCGGACCCGGCGGGGTGCCCGGATTGGTGCGCACCCAGAACTCGACCCGATCGATGCCGGTCGGGCCGGCCGCGTCGATGTCGCTCTCGATCTCGGAGGAAAACCTGGCCCGCTCGAGCTTGAGCGGCTTGAGCTCGCTGTTCACCGCCTTGTCGAGCATCTCGGCAACGCCGCGGCGGCGCTCCGACAGCGCCGCCGCCGCCTTGGCATAGGTCTCGGCCGCCGCCGATGCCGTCTGCTCGAGTGCCTTGAGCCGCGCCTCGCCAGCGTCGATCAGCGCGAGATCGGCCGCATAGCGCGCCGCAAGCGCCGCCAGGTTGTCGACCGGCGCATTGTATTTTCGGCCGGCCGCGCGCAACGCAAACAGCCGCTCCTCGATGCGCTCGAGCGCGCCCGGATCGTGCTCGGCGGCGGCCAGCGCCTGCTCGAGATGGCCGCGCGCCTCATCGAGCGAGACGAGCGCCGCGTCGATCGCCTTCACGGCCGGCGCGATCAGGCTCCCGGCCTGCGCCTGCCGGCGCTCGAGCCGGCGCACCGCGGCGGCGAGCGTCGGCACAGGCGAATCTTTGCCGGCGACGACCTGGTGGGCGTCGCGCAGGTCCTCCGCCGCCTTCTCGGCCTGCATCATGGCCGTGCGCCGCTCGGCCAGCGTCGTCTCCTCGCCGGCCTGCGGCGCCAGGCGACCGAGCTCATCGACGGAGTGGCGCAGCCAGTCGGCCTCGCGCGCGGCACGCTCGACTTGGGCGCGGTGCGCCGCGACCGCGTTCTCGGCATCCCGCCGGGCGTTCCACGCTGCCTCGACATCGGCGGCCAGCGGATCGAGCCCGCCATAAGCGTCGAGCAGACGGCGATGGGTCGCCGACTCGACCAGCGCGCGATCATCATGCTGACCGTGGATCTCGACCAGCGCCGAGCCAAGGGCCCGCAGCACCTGCACGCCGACCGGCTGGTCGTTGACGAAGGCGCGCGTACGCCCATCGGCGAGCTGCACACGGCGCAGGATCAATTCGTCCTCCGCCGCGATGTCGTTCGCCGCCAGGAGGCCGCGGGCCGGATGGCCGGCCGCCACGTCGAAGGACGCGGTCACCTGTCCTTGCTCGGCCCCCTGCCTCACGAGTGTGGCGTCGCCGCGCGCCCCCAGCGCGAGCGCGAAGGCGTCGAGCAGGATCGACTTGCCGGCGCCGGTCTCGCCGGTGAGCACCGCAAGTCCGGACGAGAAGTCGATATCGAGGCGATCGATCAGGACGATGTCGCGGATCGAGAGCCGGGTCAGCATGGCCACCCCGTGGTCCGATGGAGCCGAAAGATTAGGGGATTCGGGAAAGGGCGTCTCGCGAGGAATCGATCATTGCACAACCGGTCGATTGCTTCCGTCCCC